>NZ_JAIHAU010000037.1 GCF_020054945.1 Mahella sp. | reverse complement strand
TCTGTAATGGAAATGGAGCAAAGGGGCATCATCATTCAGCTGATAAATAGGTCAACTGTGAAAACAGGAGGAGCATATGGAAAACAGCAAACCATACAAGTATGGTGAATGATAAGAGCCGTATGAATCGAGAGGTTCACGTACGGTTCAGGGAGAGCATTGGGGTGAAATACCAGACTTTATTGTCAGGAGTGATAATTGCTGTAGGAATTGTCATTGCTGGTATACTAATTGCAAATGCAATTCACTATGGTTTTGAATCACTTCAAGGCGCAGTATCCTATCTTGCACAATTATTACGATAATTATATAAACTGATTATTGTAATGATGATACCCCAAATCTCATAAAATTAAGATACTTAACCTGGAGGGCTTGTTGTTTTTTCGTGAACAGCAAGCTCTCTAGATTTGTCTCCATAATTCAAGTTACGCTTACGTCCTCTATATATATTTTGTTACCATTGCTTTATAGCTTGAATATGTCGGTCGTGTTGGACACCCTGCGCCGCCGAAAATGGACAGTTTGGGCGGCGAAAATGGACACCTCGCAGCGGCTAAACTGGACATCTGCGGCGCAATGTTTGGGCATTGACAATACAGTAGCGGATTGGTACACTTGAAGTGCTTTTACTCTAGGGGAGGATAGGGCAACGGTGGAGATCGAACCGGGCGCTCCGTGAGGTTTGGCAAGGAGAGTGACGCCGCCAGGTGTCGCTCTTTTTAACCAAGATAAGAGCCAGCTGTTTAATCGAAAATCTGTCGGTTTATCCCGGTAAAAACTTGGTTCTTGCCATAGACGATTATAAACAGGTATGCATTATAGAAGGGAAGAAAAACAGCAGCATAAGCATCAAAAGCGATTTCCTAGAAGGCGCAATCCCTATATGTTAGGATAGTTATCGTATAGGGGCTAAATGGCATTAGTACTCGTCTATACAGCCGTTACAAATATATGATGGTTCGAAGCGACATAAATAATGTTGATATTGAGAAAACTATGCTATATAATATAAATATACCATACCCTATCAGGGTATACATGCGAGGTGATAACTTTTGGTGCATGAACATATGAATTCGTATCAGGAGCAAAAAGATGATTTGCTCAATAGGCTGAAAAGAATTGAAGGCCAGATAAAGGGCATACAAAAGATGATACAGGATGATAAATATTGCGTGGATGTATTGACGCAGGTGGCGGCCGCTAAGGCGGCTATAAATAAAGTCGGGGGTATGCTGTTGAAATCCCATGCTATGGGATGCGTAAAAGGTGCTGTATTATCCGATGATAAGGAAAAAAGCTCTGAAATGATTGACGAGCTAGTAGATGTGGTGTTAAAATTCATGAAGTGAGGGATATATATGGCTGATGTAGAAGAAACAGGCGTCGTCTTGGAAGTGGACGGCACACAGGCCAAGATAGGCATTCAAAGGTCTGATGCATGCGATAAATGCGGCGCATGCCGTTTTGCCGACAGGAATCAGCAAATGATGCTTACGGTGGATAATACTATAAATGCTAAAGTAGGCGATGAGGTCCAGATAGAGTTGGGAAGTGGCGGATTGTTATCGGCTACCTTTATAATCTATGTTATACCGTTGATAGCGTTGTTAGCAGGTGTAGCGCTGGGTTATTGGCTGGCGGAAGTTGTGGGCGCGCAAAGCGGCGATATATACGGCGCTATAACGGGCATAGCATTGGCCGCACTTTCCTTCGGCTTGATAAAGCTGCTTGAACCGCGTATCAGAAAAAGCGGACGGTATATTCCGACCATAAAGCGTGTAATTTATAAAGATAAGAACGAGAAAGGAGACGGATTGTATGACTGATGACAATGTCATAACAGTGACAGCGAATAATTTTGACGATGAGGTGTTGAAATCCGACAAACCGGTGCTGATAGACTTCTGGGCTGCATGGTGCGGACCATGTCGCATGGTATCCCCCATTATAGAGGAGCTGGCAGCAGACTATGCCGGCAAAATAAAAGTTGGCAAAGTCAATGTGGATGAACAGCGCTCTATAGCCGAACGTTATCGTATAATGAGCATACCGACTGTTTATCTGTTCAAAGACGGTCAGCCGGTGGATAAAATCATAGGCGCTAGGCCTAAAGCGGATTTTGAGCGATTCATACAACAAGCCCTGTGAACGAATATGGGCGGCTAGTCGGTTATCAAGCTAGTTGAATAGCCATAAATATAGGCTGGTGATAAGCCAGCCTATATTTATACCCTTGTCAATAAGGCGTATACTGACTATAATTATCATATAAGCGAATTATGGAAGGAGTTCTTGAATGATAGACCTAAAGACTATATATGATACCGACCCCGAAGTAGCAAAAGCTATGGAGGATGAATTGAACAGACAGAGGAATAAAATAGAATTGATAGCCTCTGAGAATTTTGTAAGCCCTGCCGTTATGGCAGCGGCAGGGAGTCATCTTACCAATAAATATGCTGAAGGTTATCCGGGTAAACGCTATTATGGCGGATGCGAATACGTAGATGTGGTGGAAGATCTGGCTCGCGAGAGAGCCAAGGCGTTATTTGGAGCCGAACATGCCAATGTGCAGCCTCATTCCGGTGCTCAGGCCAATCTGGCTGTTTATTTTGCCCTTTTAAATCCCGGTGATACCATACTGGGGATGAATCTTTCGCATGGAGGTCATTTGACGCATGGTAGTCCGGTCAACCTTTCCGGCAAATATTATAATATAGTATCTTATGGTGTCAGGCGCGATACAGGTTACATAGACTACGATGAGGTTAGGCGTTTGGCGTTGGAGCATAAACCGAAACTGATAGTAGCGGGAGCAAGCGCTTATCCAAGGATTATAGAATTCGACAAATTCCGCGATATAGCGGATGAAGCAGGCGCTTATCTGATGGTAGACATGGCCCACATAGCCGGACTGGTAGCCGCCGGTTTGCATCCTAATCCGGTGCCTTATGCTGATGTGGTTACTACTACAACTCACAAAACATTAAGGGGCCCGCGCAGCGGCATGATATTGTGCAAGAAAGATTTGGCCGCGGCTATAGACAAGGCTATATTTCCCGGGACACAGGGCGGCCCGCTTATGCATATTATAGCGGCTAAAGCCGTATGTTTTAAGGAAGCGACCACGCCATCTTTTAAAGAATATCAGAAACAGATAATAAACAATGCCGCAGCCATGGCCGATGCTCTTATGCAGCGCGGATTTCAATTGGTGTCGGGCGGGACCGACAATCATTTGATGCTGATAGATCTGCACAATAAGGGTATTACAGGCAAATATGCCGAAGAGCGCTTGGACAGCATCGGTATAACGGTTAATAAGAATGCGGTACCGTTTGATACCGAGAAACCGTTTATCACCAGTGGCATGCGTATAGGCACGCCGGCTGTGACGTCGCGCGGTATGAAAGAAACGCAGATGTCGGAGATAGCCGATATAATAGCCGAAACTTTAAGCGATGACAACGCAGATTTAGGGGCGCTGAAGGCGCGCGTATCGGTGCTTTGCGCTCAATTCCCACTTTATGAAGATGTAGTTGTAAAATAGATAGGACGATCTTGGATGGATCTATTCGATTATAATAGAAATAAACAATTAAAAAAAGAAGCTCCTTTGGCTGAACGCATGCGACCGCGCACATTGGATGAGTTTGTAGGTCAGGAGCATATAATAGCTCCCGGCCGTATGCTTTATCGCGCTATAAAAGCGGACAGGCTTTCGTCGGTTATATTCTATGGGCCTCCCGGTACCGGCAAGACCACATTGGCCCGGGTCATAGCAAATACTACTAAAAGCCATTTTGAACAGCTAAGTGCCGTGACGGTCGGTGTGGCCGATGTCCGCAGGCTTATCGACGAGGCCAGACAACGATTGGGCATGTACGGTCAGCGCACCATACTGTTTATCGATGAGATCCATCGCTTTAACAAAGCCCAGCAGGATGCTCTTTTGCCTCATGTGGAGGCAGGTACCATTATACTGATAGGGGCTACCACAGAAAATCCGTATTTTGAAGTTAACTCGGCGCTGTTATCACGCTCCACGGTTTTTGAACTTTACCCTCTGGAAGAGAAGCACTTGAGGGAAATATTAAAAAGAGCATTAACCGACAAGGACAGCGGGTTTGGCAATTATGCTATACAGATAACCGATGACGCGATAGACCATATAGTGAATATGGCTGACGGCGATGCGCGCAGTGTCTTAAATGCTCTGGAGATAGCCTTTCTCACCACACCGCCATCCGACGATGGCATCATCCATATAGATCTGACAGTGGCCGAGGAATGTATACAGCGCCGAGCTTTGCGCTATGATAAAGCAGGCGATAATCATTATGATACCATATCCGCCTTTATTAAGAGCATGCGCGGTTCGGATCCGAATGCGGCTGTATACTGGCTGGCTAAAATGATAAATGCCGGCGAGGATCCTAAGTTTATAGCAAGGCGTATCGTCATATGCGCTTCCGAAGATGTGGGCAATGCTGATCCGCAAGCCCTGCTTGTAGCTATGTCGGCAGCCCATGCCGTACAGTTCATAGGTATGCCGGAGTCCCAGATCATATTGACTCATGCCGCAACGTATGTAGCTTGTGCTCCCAAAAGCAATGCTGCTGTTATGGCTATAGACAGGGCTTTGTCTGATGTAAAGAATAAGCGCGACACCGGCGTGCCGGATCATCTTAAGGATTCCAGCTATGATGGAGAGGGCAAATTAGGCCATGGTGTAGGATACAAATACGCACATGATTATCCGGGGCATTACGTAAAGCAACAATATCTTCCGGACAGCCTGATCGATGCCGTGTATTATGAGCCCAGCGATAACGGTTATGAAAAACGCATAAAAGACTATTTAACGCATATAGGGATACGCACGTCCTCTGAAAGCTGACTCTCACCATTACGCCTCTTTATTCATAATATGTAATTAGATCTTAAGGATCGGGAGGTGTAATAGTATGAATAAGGTAATATCGGTTATAGGCGGCGATGATCGGCAGGCGGCGCTGATCGATATCATAAATAAAAATGGTTTCGAGGTCCGTGTATACGGTTTTGATAAATTGTTGACCATTCCATCGGAAGTAGAATCATATGATCAATTGGCGCCTGATCTATTTGATGTCGAGCTCATATTTATGCCTATACCGTGCAGTACTGACGGCGTTCATTTAAATGCCAAATACAGCGGTGAAAATATATATGTGGCGGATATATTGAAACATATCAAGCCGGGAACGTTGATCATAATGGGCAAAGCCGATATTGATATGATTAACGCGGCTATGCATGGCGGCTTCCATATATCCGATATAATGACACGCGAGGATTTTGCTGTTTTGAATTCCATTCCTTCGGCCGAAGGAGCCTTACAGATAGCGATGGAGAATACCGGTATAACCATATGGAATAGCCGCTGCATGGTTTTGGGTTTCGGACGTTTGGGTAAGGTATTAACCAAACTCTTGACGGCAATGGGCGCTAAAGTAACGGCTACTGCCAGAAAGCCGGAGGATTTAGCATGGATCAGTGCTTATGGCGCTGTTCCGATTCATACCTTTAAAATCGATAATGTTTTACATGAACAGGATATAATATTCAATACTATACCATCTGTGATATTAAAGGACGAGCAATTAGCCAAGGTTAAAAAATCATGCCTTATTATAGATCTGGCATCGTATCCGGGGGGCGTGGATTTTACTGCGGCTAAGGAATATGGCGTAAAAACCATGTTTTGTTCAGGGTTGCCGGGTAAGGTGGCTCCATTGACATCAGCGCAGTTTATATGGGATACGGCAATATCCATATGCAAGGAAAACGGCATCGAGGGGGCGAAATGCGATGAGCTTGGCGGGCAAGAGAATAGGCATGGGCATAACGGGTTCGTTTTGCACATTTGATAAGGTACTTCCTCAAATACAGAAAATGGTCGATGATGGCGCTGATGTGATACCTATTCTATCAAACGTGGTATCTACTGCCGATACAAGGTTTATGACCAAACAACAGTTGTTTGACGCATTGATAAATATAACCGGCAAACAGCCCTTGACGGCTATAACCGATGTAGAACCAATAGGACCGAAAAAATTGCTGGATGTTATGGTAGTAGCTCCATGTACGGGTAACAGCTTGGCTAAATTGGCCAATGGAATAACCGACACGCCTGTACTTATGGCGGTTAAATCCCATTTGCGCAACCAGAGACCGGTTGTGATAGCTGTATCCTCTAATGATATATTGGGGAACAATGCTAGAAATCTCGGTACCGTGCTTATAATGAAGAACGTATTTTTAGTGCCATTTCGGCAAGACGATCCGGTTAAAAAACAAAATTCTGTTGTAGCCGATATGGATCTCATAATACCGACAATAGAAGCGGCGCTGGAAAACAGGCAATTGGAACCGCTTATGCTGGTGCCGGCCATATAACTCAAAAAAGCCCTTTGGATGATATCGTTCAAAGGGCTTTTCGTATAATCCGCATTGTATAAAGGTATACTGATAAAAAGCCGAGCATTTAAGGAGAAAAATACTTGTATGAGCGATAATATAATTAAACAGGAAACGCCGCCGCAACCGCCGGAATCCATAAATAATAAGTCGGTCGCAGATATGGGCGACAATGGATTAACAGCCACCAGGGACAGCAATATACATTGTTTGACCATTATAGGCCAAATCGAAGGGCATATAGTTTTACCGCCCCAAAACAAAACCACAAAATATGAGCACGTAATACCTCAATTGGTGGCTGTGGAAGAGAGCAGGGAGGTAGAGGGGCTGCTTGTGGTGCTTAACACCGTGGGCGGGGATGTGGAGGCCGGCTTGGCGCTGGCCGAAATGATAGCCACACTGTCTAAACCGACGGTATCATTGGTGTTGGGTGGCGGTCACAGCATAGGCGTCCCTCTGGCGGTAAGCACCGATTACTCATTCATAGTGCCGTCGGCCACTATGACCATACATCCTATCCGTATGTCCGGCATGATAATAGGGGTGCCTCAGACCTATGAATACTTCAATAAAATGCAGGACAGGATACTGCAGTTCATATGCGATCATTCCCACATAACCATCGGTAAATTAAAGGAATACATGCTTAAAACAGGGGAATTGGCCAACGATATAGGAACAGTACTGATAGGGGAAGAGGCTACCAGATGCGGCCTAATCGATGAAATAGGAGGGGTATCCAAAGCCATAGCAAAGCTTAAACAGTTGATAGATGAAAGGAAACAGGTATGATGCTTTACACCATTATTCCTTTGGAAGTAGTGCTCAAGGGTGTAGATGATGACGCGGAAATTAAAGGAAGGGAAATCATAACTTACCAAGGCGTGGTAATGGAGGCCACGCGTCAAAACGACGGCAAATACAGGATAGAGAGAATATTGAGCATCGATCCGATGATTTATCTGGATGCGCGTTTCCAGCCGGGCAACATTATAACGCTCATATAAAAACAGCAAAAATATAAACTCATACTGGAAATATAAACTGCGCGATGATATAATTAACCAGTAACAAGAATAATAGATATGGTGGTTTATATTGGCGCAGAAGAAATATACTAAACGGAAAAATACTATAAACAATCGAAACCGCGAATGGATAGGCATAGGCATATTGGCCGCCGCGGCGTTTACCTTTGTGAGCGTATACACGCAAGCTGCGGGCATCATAGGTTCGCAATGGCGGGATCTATGGTTTGCCGTCATAGGCATAGCGGCTTTCCTTTTGCCGATAGCCATAGCTGTAATAGGAATATTATTCCTTATGGATATGGGCAAGAGGGTAAACTATGTCCGTCTGTCAATGTTTGTGGCTTTATGCGCTATGATATTAGGCTTGATACAGATCTGGTTTTTGCCCCAAAATACAGCCATAGACGCCTCGTTTTCCATATATATCAGCAACGGGATAAGCAACGGTCTGATGGCAAGAGGTACGGGTTTTATAGGTTCGATTATCGCTTTTGCTTTAATACGTTTATTTGGTATAGCCGGTAGCTATATAATAACAATAGCTGCCATAATTTTATTGATCATGGCTTTAACAGGTTGGTCTGTCAGCGCGATGATAGCGTATATAGCTGGTAAATTATCCGGTTTAAAAAAAACGGTTGTTCAAGAAGGAGCGCAAAGCACTGAAGAGCCTACAATTGTAAAAAATCGCAAGGCGGAAAATGCGCAAATAATGCCGCAAAATATACCTCCCGAGCAATCGGATATAAAGATTGTAGCCTTTCAGCAGAAAGAAGAGATAGGGATAGGCCATCCGAGTAAAATCACGCCGAACACGGCTTACAGCTTTCCTTCTTTAGAGCTGCTGTCGGCTCCCAAGGGACAACGTCAGGCCAAGAGCAAGGACGATGTATTGAGCAGCGCCAAAATGCTGGAAGACACATTGACCAGTTTCGGTATCAGTGCAAAAGTGCTGCAGGTCAGCGTTGGGCCGGCTATAACCCGATATGAGATTCAACCCGGTCCGGGCGTGAAGGTGAGCCGCATAATACATCTGGCAGATGATATAGCCTTGAACCTCGCGGCCCCTGAGGTACGCATAGAAGCGCCTATACCCGGCAAAGCAGCGCTGGGCATAGAGGTGCCCAATGAAAATATATCACCTGTATTGTTGCGCGAGGTATTGGAATCCAAAGAATTTATAAATCATCCTTCGAAGCTGGCGTTTGGCCTAGGTAAGGATATAGCGGGCAGAAACGTGATAGGCGATTTATCCTCAATGCCACACCTTTTGATAGCAGGCGCCACAGGTTCAGGCAAAAGCGTGTGCATAAACGCGATTATAACCAGTATATTGTATAAAGCCTCGCCCGAAGAGGTCAAGATGCTTATGATAGATCCAAAGGTGGTGGAATTAAGCCTATACAACGGTATACCTCATCTGCTTATACCTGTGGTTACCGATCCGAAAAAAGCCGCTGGTGCATTGAATTGGGCCGTGCAGGAAATGACATCCCGGTATAAATTGTTTGCTGATAAGAGCACGAGAGATATATTCAGATATAATGAAATGGTTGCGCCAAAAGAGGCGCTCCCTCAAATCGTCGTTATAATAGACGAACTGTCTGATCTGATGATGATAGCGCCGGGCGAGGTGGAGGATGCCATATGCCGCTTGGCGCAGATGGCAAGAGCGGCCGGTATACATCTCGTTATAGCCACTCAACGGCCTTCTGTGGATGTTATAACCGGCGTCATAAAGGCCAACATACCTTCGCGTATAGCCTTTGCCGTTTCATCGCAGGTAGATTCGCGCACCATATTGGACGGCGCTGGGGCGGAGAAACTGCTCGGCAAGGGCGATATGCTCTACTATCCCATTGGAGCGGCCAAGCCCATGCGTGTACAAGGGGCGTATGTGTCGGAAAAAGAGGCGGAACGCATCGTCGATGCTATAAAGGATAAACAGCAGGCCGATTATGACATGACGATAATGGAAGAGATAAGCTCCTCGTCTCAAAATGATCATGGCGATAACGTAGCATATGAGGATGAATTGTTTAATACAGCATTGGAGATGGTGGTACAATATCAGCAGGCATCGGTTTCTTTCCTGCAAAAACGCCTGCGCATAGGTTATGTGAGAGCAGCGCGCCTGATCGATGAGATGGAGGCGAGGGGCTATATAGGCCCATACGACGGATCAAAACCTCGTCAGGTACTGATAACCGAAGAACAGATAAACGACATGAACAAAACGGGAGGTTGAGAATAAATTTGCTTTATAACATAGGAATGATATCTTTAGGATGCCCTAAAAATCTCGTTGATAGCGAGATCATGCTGGCAGAACTTGCTGATAAAGGTTATGCGATTACTAATGATCCTAAAGATGCAGACGTTATAATAATAAATACGTGTTCATTTATAGAAACAGCCAAACAAGAGTCGATAAATACGATATTAGAAATGGCCGGTTATAAAGAAACAGGGCGCTGCAAAGGGCTCATAGCCGTGGGATGCCTTTCCCAGCAGTACAAAGAGCAATTGCTAGACGAGATACCCGAATTGAATGCGGTAATCGGCACGGGCGATTACCATAGCATAGGCCTTGTGGTGGATAAAATATTAAACGGCAGCAAGGTAGCTTATTTTGAAGGCGGCGACGCGAGCGTAGGAGGCATTGAAAAGCGTGTATTGAGCACACCTCCGTATATGGCTTATGTTAAGATAGCCGAGGGCTGCGATAACGGATGCAGTTATTGCATAATACCATTTTTGCGCGGGCATTATAGGAGCCGTCCTATGGAGGACATAGTAGAAGAATGCAAGGAACTGGTTGACCGCGGTGTAAAAGAGATAATATTGATAGCTCAGGATACGTCCGTATACGGCAGGGATATATATGGCAGACCGCGCTTGGCCGAATTGCTGCATGAATTGGATAATATAGATAACGTGGAATGGATAAGGGTATTATATTGTTATCCCGATTATGTGGATGATGAATTGATAGAAGTTATTGCGCAAAGCCGGCATATATGCCATTATATAGATATACCTATACAGCATGTAAACGATAAGATATTGGCGAAAATGGGACGCTGCAGTCGTTCGAACGACATAAAAGGCGTTATAGAAAGGCTCAGAAAGCGCATGCCGGATATAGCCATACGTACTTCGCTTATAGTAGGATTTCCGGGAGAAACCGACAGGGAATTTGAAGAATTAAGGGATTTCGTTGAGCAGTATAAACTTGACAATGTAGGCGTGTTTACTTACTCGCAGGAGGAAGGCACTATAGCTGCCGCTATGCCGGAACAAGTGCCCGAAGATGTTAAACAGGAACGTTACAAAAGCATCATGAGGGTTCAGCGAAAGATAGTATTAGAGAAAAATAGGGAGCGCATAGGCCTTAACTATAAAGTGCTGGTGGAAGGGTGCAATAACGGGGTATATGTGGGGAGAGGCTATATGCATGCCCCCGAAATAGATGGATTGATTTATTTTACTTCCGATAAGCCGCTTGATGCAGGTCAAATGCTCTATGTAAAGATAACAGGGGTAAAGGATTATGATTTGACGGGGGAAGCGATATGAATCTGGCCAATAAGGTAACATTAGCTAGAATCGTGCTAATACCGGTGTTTATCGTATTTTTGATATTGCCTATCAAATACGGCAATTATATATCGGCCGTAATATTTACAATAGCCGCGCTGACCGATGTTCTGGATGGCTATATAGCGCGCAGGATGAAAGAAACATCGGCGCTGGGCAAATTTCTTGACCCATTAGCTGATAAATTGCTGGTTACAGCGGCCTTGCTCGTATTAGTCGAGCAAGGCATAATATCATCCATTCCCGTTATAATAATACTGAGCCGTGAGTTTCTTATAACAGGTTTTAGAAGTATAGCCGCTGCCAATGGCAAGATAATAGCAGCTAGCGCGTGGGGCAAAGTTAAGACGGTGGTGCAGGATATCGCCATAATAATGCTTATATGGGGAGATTATCTTTTTGGCATATATATAACTTCACTGGCTATGTGGGTGTTCTGGGTTGCTGTCGCCCTAACCATTATTTCAGGTATAGATTATATTTATAAGAACAAGGGAATGTTCATCTGACAAATGTGAATTTATTGTTGCATTTATTGTCGTTATGTTATATTATGTTGCTATAATTTTAAGGGAAACGAAAAGCGTTTTAAAATAGGAGGAATAGAGCATTGTTAGCGCAAGAGAGGCAACAGAGAATTATGGAACTTCTCCAAAGAAATGGCTTTGTAAAAGTTTCGGATTTAAGCCGTCAATTTAATGTTTCGATGGAAACCATACGCCGCGATATGGACGCGCTGGAGTCACAAGGAATATTAAAGAAGACTCATGGCGGCGCCATGCTGGATGATGGAGTCAGGTCGGTACCGCCTATTTCGCAGCGTTTAACTATAAATGCTCAAAAAAAAGAAGAAATTGCGCATTTAGCCGTGTCGCTGATAAACGAAAATGATTCGGTGATATTTGACAGCGGAACCACCACTATGGCTATAGCTCATGCTATAAGCAATATCAGCATAAAAGTTATAACAAACGATATACATATAGCCGATGAATTGGCAGCTAAAGATAAAATTGACCTTATGGTAACAGGCGGTACGCTGCTCAAAGGTAGCTATTCTCTGGTCGGCCCCGAATGCACATCGGCATTCCAACACATCAATGCCGATAAACTCTTATTAGCGACAAGCGGCGTAGATATTTTGTCCGGCCTAACAGTATCCAATGCGCTGGAAGCCGAGGCAAAAAGACACATGATAGCGTCGGCTAAAGAGATTATATTAGTGGCAGATAGCAGTAAATTTGGTAAGCGCTCGCTCATATCTTATGCGCCGCTTTCAGCTGTAAATGCGATAATAACGAACAGTGACATACCACATGATGTGGAAAGCGCTATAGCAGAAATGGGAATACGATTGCATAAAACATAGTTCCTGCTGTTTTGTCACAAACCCTCTAGTATTGGCCGAAAACTATTCGTTCAGTATGTAGGTAAAGATAACGGTGAACAGCCCCAGCAGAAATACAAAATGATGTGCCGAGAACGCCAATCTTTGATCATGGCGCTTATATAAGCTGTGGAAACGACACAATGCAGAAGCATACGCAATCTTAAACATTGCGGTGCAGCGGCGGCAGAAGAACCGTATGCGGGGAAACCGCAAGTACAGTTTTGTGAGGGGTAGTAGGCAATCCCTTCGCGATAACAAATTATTTTTGAAAGGAGTATTGAGGCTGTCTACTCGACGATGAATATGAAATTTATGATTAAAACGCTAATGTATTTTATTTTTTTTATATTTGTAACTCAGATTTTGCCCAAAATGATGAATCCGAGTAATGATTACGATATTTTACAGATTCTATTTTTACTAATTATATCATTTGGTATATCATTTAGGGATAAAATCAAGAAGGAGAAAGGGAGTGACTCTAATGGAAAATAACAATATTGTATTAGAAATTAAGAAAATATGTAAAACATATGATGATTTCAAATTAAATAATATATCTTTTGACTTAAGATCTGGGGAGATTATTGGTTTAATTGGACCTAATGGTGCCGGAAAATCAACAATAATAAAAATTATTTTAAAAATAATAGAAAGTGATTCGGGTAAAATAACATTTTTAGGAGATGAGATACTAAATAATAATCAGGTTTTGTATAAGGAACATATTGGATATGTAGGTGAAAATATTGATTTTTTCTTAAATCAAAGATTAAAAAACATAAAGAATTTTTACAGAGTACATTACAGTAATTGGGATGAAGAACATTATCAGTATTTACTGAAGACAGTTTTTGAATTGAATGATGAATCTAGACCTAAAGAATTATCCAAGGGTATGAAAGTTAAATTTTCGCTAGCTCTTGCCCTATCTCATAATCCTAAATTATTAATTTTGGATGAGCCAACATCGGGTTTAGACCCAATTGTTAGAGGTAAAATATTAAAGATTTTAAAAGAATATGCTGATAAAAAGAGTGTTGCTATTATTTTTTCATCGCATATAACGGAAGATATGAATAAAATAGCAAATAAATTAGTTTTTTTAAATAAGGGTCAGATTTTAGAATCATGTACTGTAAAAGACGTGTTGGATAAAAAATACAGTATTGATGAATACCTAGAGATGCTTATAAATGACAAGGAGTAAGATGATGAAAGAAATATTTAACAAATATATTAATTTAAATAAAACAAATATGGTATTTGGACTATTAAGTGCTTGCTTTTTTGGTTTAATAGCTTTTGATAGCAATAAGTATTATCCCGTGGCATTACTTATGGCTCCATCTCTTTTATTTAGTTTTGTTGTTGGGAAAATGTGCTATGAAGAAGATTCTAAGTCTACAAAAGAGTTTTTATTATCATTACCAATAGTAAAAAATAAGATAGCCTTGGAAAAAAATATAGTGGGTCAAATCTGTATTTTTATAGGATTTATTATTGTGCATTTAATGTTCTTTTATGTCAATGTTATATTAAAAAACACAGAGATGATCTTTAATATAGAGATGATCTTTTTAGTAGCCAGTTTTTTAATAGTATATAATACTGTATATATCTTTTTGAATTATAAATTTGATTATTCAAAAACTCAATTTACATCTTATATAATTGTAGTGTTAGGATTAGCTTTATTTAAATTTGGAAATGATTCTATGGCATTAGTAAATAACTTAAATTCTTATATTTTGGTAGCTGTATTAATTATATTAAGTTGTACTAGTTTATTTATAACTAAAAATATTAAGTGGGAATCGTGATGTAAAATAAGATAAGAATTTAATATGCCTTCGTGTCGACCTTTTAAGTTACACTTTCTTTCTCTATAATACATATTGTATTCTTTAATGTATCTGCATAATATTTTATATTATCAGTATATTTACTATGTACTAAAATAGCAGGTATATTAACATTTTGCGCACCTACTATATCAGCATTTAAACTATCGCCTATCATCCATACAGTTTTTGGATTACCACACATAGAAAGAGCTATTTTAAATGCTTCCGGGTTAGGTTTTTCATATCCAATTGTTGCAGAGGATATACAGCAACTTATTAGATGACCCAGTCCAAGTTGTTCGATTATTTTTGGTAATTCAGGCACATGGTTTGAAAGAATCACATTTTTCCATCCTTGTGAAATGAGGTAGTTTAAGGTATACAGAGTATCATCATATAAGATGAAGCTTTTTGGTTCAATATAACGCTGATGAACCAGTTGAGCTAAATGAATTGAAATTTCCTTAGTTATACCAGCTGCCTGATAAGCGTTAGCAATTACTTCCTCAATATGAGACCACCACAATTCTGGTTTGGATAAGTGATGGTGTGGTTCATCTGGTTTGTGCCATGGGAATGTATCTTTAAGGTAGGGTTTAATTTTACAAATATCAATGTTGTGATTAGGTTTGTATTCATCTAAGACTTGCATTAATGTACCGCTCCAAAGCCCAGGTTTATAAGCTAATGTACCCTCGAAATCCCATATAATTGTTGGATATGTATTATGCATATTTTACCTCCTAGTTATGTATTTATATACATTTTAACATATTAAAGGGTCAAATAAAACTATAAAATCTACTAGTAGAATAAAATTCCAATAGAGCAGTCAAGGGGATAATAAAGATTATGTATATTGAATTTCTGAAAAAAAAGTTTCAAACAGCAGTTCGTCTACCGAACAAATACTTACATATATTGACTTCATTTATTTATCTGTTTGTCACGGTAAGCATATGGTCCGCGCTCTATAAGAGAAAAGGGGTTGTTGACGACATTTCCCTAATAGTCATTATTTCGATGTCGTGATAAAGATTGCGAAACCAAGGCATTCTACCGCATGGCCGGGAAACTTCACAGTATCTTTGGCTGCAGGGGATTGACACTTGTTGTCGATTGGCTTTATAGTGGGGCCTTAGAAATTTGACGCTCGCCGCCAGGCAAACCGATGGGTGTAATACACCCATTGACCCAGGTAAAAGCTTTACATAAAAGGATGTATGTCAAGTGGCTTTCGCGGCATAAGCAGCAAAAAGTTCTAGGGTCCGCTCCAACTTATTCCACGGTCCACTTGACATGCAATCTGAGTCTAGTGCCCTTTTAATACTGTTGCAGGACAAAAAAGACAATAAGGAACTAAGCCTTGATAAATACTATCAAAGCATGTATGATATTCTTGATAGGAACAGCAGATTTAAACCTGTTATGTCCAGGCTCGTGTAGAATTAAGTGGAACATGTATTAAGATTGAGTTAGGGGGTGCGCCGGTTCGGCGCTAAATATATAGCTCGGTGAGATACCGAGTTCGTCAAAGTGCAGCCAACAGCCGGGAGCCATCTGGACTTGATAAGCGAAGAGTATACTGGTACATGTGTGTTAGAAGAGCCGTATGCGGGAAAACCGCACGTACGCTTCTGTGAGGGGCAGTAGGCAAAACCTTCACAATGACAAATTATTTTGAAAGGAGTGTCGAGGCTGTCCACTCGACGAGAAGAATAAATGAAAAAACCAGTAGTGTTCTTAGATTTTCAAGGTACGCTTGGAGGAGAAGGCATTGACGATATTAGGTCATTTGAATTCTATCCTTTCTCAATAGAAGCCATAAAATTACTTAATACAAATGATATTTTAGCCATT
>NZ_JAIHAU010000001.1 GCF_020054945.1 Mahella sp. | reverse complement strand
CATATAAAAAATCTATGAACAATATCCTATCATAAAGACCTTTAAATGTTTAGTGGCAAATTATCCCTTGGAATAATTTTTCTTCATGCTTTTGCCGTGACATAATCACGCATGGCTTATATAGGGAAATTATTCTACATAAAAATTTTATAATGAGTATTGACAAGGGAATAAAGTCGTACTATACTAGTAATAGTTCAAGAATACGTTTACTTAAATATACTTATTGAGGGGGTATCAAGTGGCTGGCGTAACTATAAGGGACATAGCTAAACGTGCCGGTGTCTCAATAGCCACAGTATCAAGGGTCATAAACGATAACTACTATGTGAGCCCGGATATAAAAGAGAGGGTTTTGCGAGCTATTGAAGAATTGCATTATTATCCCAATTCAGTAGCTAGAAGTTTAAAGAACGATGCTACTAATACTATAGGTTTTTTGGTGTCTGATATATCGAATAATTATTTTACCACTATGGCTAAAGCGGTTGAAGATGTCATTCATAATGAAGGGTATAATCTCATAGTATGCAGTACGGAGGATAAAAAAGAGAGAGAATTAGAGTATTTGAAGCTGCTTATAAGCAAAAAAATAGATGGTCTGATTCTTAATACCACAGGTGAAAATGATGACTTTATAGCATCGTTGAGCGAGCATATGCCATTAGTATTAGTTAACCGAAAGGTGTACAGTGATAAATTTAAGGGTGACTTTATAGATAGTGATAATATACAAGGCGCTTATAATCTGGTTTCATATTTATTATCGCTAGGACATAGAAAGATCGGCGTTATTAACGGTATGTTGACCGTCAGCACTGGTAAAGAAAGGTTTAAGGGCTTCGTTAAGGCCATGTCTGAGGTAGGCATAGAAGTAAATGAGGATTATCCTTATAGATATGATGGAGACTTTACACTAGAATCGGGATACCAAGGTGCTGCCAAAATAATGAGTGCATCGGATAAACCGTCAGCTATAGTAGTTATGAATAATGTCATGACCATGGGAGCGCTGAAGTATTTTAGGTCAAATGGCATAGATGTACCAAATGATATATCTATCGTCGCTTATGGCAATATAGATAACATAGAATTAATGTATGTACAGCCTACTATTGTAACGTTGAACGCTTGGGTTATAGGGAATAAGGCTGGAGAAATGATATTAGAGCGCATAAAGAACAAAGCTGTCAGCAACAGAGAGGTCATATATGTACCACAGTTGATAGAAGGCAATAGTGTCAAAAAGATTGAAAGTAACCAAATGTATTCGGTAAGCCATTAAAGTAGGAAATTGTTTGATATTATTTAAGAATACGTTTACGAGAATGCGGTTGTTGGAATGAAAATTGAATGCTAGTTAAGCACAAGGAGGTGTTTATCATTCAGAATTAAATCTCATATTCGTTGATTGATAATTTATAATAGGTTAGCAGGAACATTGAGTAAACGTTATCTTAAATATTCATCATAATAAATATGTTGAAGGAGAGAAGCAATATGGCTGATATGGATATAAAAGAACGAAAAGAAATACTGGAGATGTACAGGGATTTTAGAGTAACCGATGTGCGCGATGGGATGGATTGGTGCGGTTACCATCATTATGGTACTGTCCATCATAGCATAAGGCCCTTATGGCGCACTAAAGCTATTGGTTTTGCCAGAACAGCACGATATGTGCCTTTTGAAGGACCGGTACCGATGGTAACTGGTGATAAGTATACTGAATGGTCTAATTGGTATTATGGCAATGTATGCACGGATAATTGGTCAAAGGATATTATCGAAGGGGATTTTATCTGTTTGGACATTTGTGGGCTAGATGTAGGCTTGCTTGGTTCTAATAATACATTGGCATGTATGAACAAAGGGGCTGTCGGTTTTATGCTCAACGGTGGTGGTATACGAGATACAGATGAAGTCATATTGGAGAAAGTTCCTGTCTGGTCGAAGTTTGTTTCCCAACCGATGGATCAGTGCCGCATACGCTATTGTGAGAAGGATATACCAATCGGTATAGGTGGAGTAGCTATTTATCCCGGTGATCTCGTGGTCGCAGATGGGGACGGCGTTATTGTTGTGCCTCAAAAAATTATATATGATGTTTATAAATATGCATATCAGGAAATGAAGGGTGATAAGATAGCCAGGCGAAATCTCTATGTGCAAGGCGGCTTGCCGTTGGATGATACAGTCGATACTGATACTTTAAAATGAACGAATAGTGTGATGGTAGCAAAAAGGTGATTATCAAGCGGTAATAATTTATGAGCCTGCTTGTTGATCTATAAAATTTATCTAAATCGAGGAGGAAATTGTTCTATGAAAAAGATGATCGCCATAATCTTGATGGCAGTAATGCTGATGTCGGTTATGTTGTTGTCGGCTTGCGGTGGAGGGGATACTGCTACAGAACCTGAGGAAAAGCCTGAGTCAACTGGAGCAGATGATTCTAAGCCCGCAGTCGATGAAGGTGCGCCGGTGGAAATACGTGTTGCCTGGTGGGGAGATACTAAACGACACGAGTTGTATAACCAGATCTGTGACGTATTTGAGTCTAAAAACCCAAATATAAAATTGATACGTGAACCGGTCAGCTGGACTGATTATTGGGATAAGCTTACAGTTCAAAGTGCAAGCGGTGGGGCTCCAGATTTCATGGGAATGCATCCGCAATTTGCAAGTGATTATGTACGCAGAGGTGTTCTTGAGCCGCTAGATGCTTACGTTAAAGATGGCACGATTGATCTCAGTAATTTCTCTCAGGCAGCTATTGATAGTGGTACAGTCAATGGTATTAATTATATGATTTCAATGGGTCTTACTACAAATACCGTGCTTGTCAATAAGTCAATGCTTGAAGATTTAGGTGTGCAAGTTCCGGATTTTAACTGGACATGGGATGATCTCAAGGCTATAGGAAGTGAAGCGAGAGCAGCACTTGACGCAAAGGGCAAAAAAGATTCATGGCTAAGAGAAGATGCTTCAGGAGCTTATCAAATATTTCGTTATTGGGCGCGTCAAAATGGTAGAGATTTATATACGGCAGATGGCAATATAGCATATACAAAAGAAGATGCTGCTTCATGGTTTGCCATGTGGAAAGATTTGCGTGATAGCGGTATTGTGCCTGATTCAGCTACTACAACGGAATACGCAAAAGCTACACTTGAAGATAGTTTAATAGCAAGAGGGAAAACGGCTATGGTGAGTATTCCTCCCAATCAATATAAGTTGTATAGTGCAGCATTGCCAGAAGCTGAACTTATTATGGTCCGAAATCCATCTAAACCTGATGGGAAAGTAGGAGAATTTGTTGAAGGCGCTCACTTTGCAATTTCTTCAAAAACAACGCCTGAGAAAAAATTGGCTGCCGCAAAACTGATAAATTTTTGGGTCAATGATGAGGATTCAATTAAATTATTCAGATTGGACCAAGGTGTACCAGCTAATACAAAAATGGTAGAATTTCTTACGCCGTTACTGGATGAGCAGGATAAGGCTATCGTAGATTATGTCTCAAAAACGATCGAAATTGCGACGCCGACGACTTTCCCGCCGTCCGGTGCAAGTGAGGTTGATTCGCTGTTCCAGCAGATTGCTGAAAAAGTAAGATTTGATCAACTAACACCGGAAGATGCCGGAGCTCAACTAGTGTCTGAAGCACAGGCTATATTGGACTCAAACAAAAAGTAACAATACAATATTTTTGGCCTAGAGCGTGTACCTTCAACACGTTCTAGGCTGTTCTAACAGCTAAATTGAATTGAGGTGATGATCTGACACATGAAGAAATATAAATTCAACAGGCCATGGGAAGGCTATGCGTTCTTAACGCCCTGGCTTTTGGGATTTCTTTTATTCACAGCGATTCCCATGGTTTTATCATTGTATTTCTCTTTTACGCAATATGACGTTGTGACATCCCCTAAATGGGTAGGGCTCAAAAATTATATAGACTTAGCTAACGATCCCAGAGTTCATAAAAGTCTGCAGGTTACTTTTACCTATGTGGCACTCGGCGTTCCTTTCCAATTGATCTTTGCCCTGCTGTTGGCGGTTGTGTTCAAGAACAATATACCCGGTATTCGCATATACCGTGCCATATATTATTTGCCGTCATTATTCGGCGGTAGCGTTGCAGTAGCTATATTGTGGCGGCAGCTGTTCAACAAAGAAGGAGCGATCAATCAACTCTTATCTCTTGTAGGCATTGAAGGCAAGAATTGGATAGCATCGCCGGATACAGCACTTTATACATTAATCTTGTTGCTTATCTGGCAATTTGGTTCTCCTATGGTCATATTTCTAGGAGGATTAAAGCAGATATCTCCGGACTATTACGAAGCGGCAGAAATAGACGGAGCGAGCAAAGTGGGTACTTTCTTTCACATAACATTACCATTGCTTACACCGATGGTCTTCTTCAACATAGTTATGACCATAATAAATGCATTTCAAGCGTTTACACCTTCCTATATAATTAGTGGAGGAACAGGAGCACCTGTAGATTCGACATTATTCTACACGTTATATCTTTATATCAAAGGATTCCAGCACTTTTCCATGGGATACGCATCTGCCTTAGCATGGGTGCTATTGATCATAATAGCCATCATAACAGCTATTATGTTTCTACTGGCTCAAAAATGGGTTTATTATGATGAATGATAAGGAGGGTATATAAGATAATGAAGGTTAAACAAAGAAGGAACTTGCTGATGCACTTTTTAATCATACTATTTGGGCTGATTATGATATACCCTCTCATATGGATGCTGAGCGCTTCATTTAAAGAAGATGTTGAAATATTTCAAAGCACCAGCCTATTACCTAAAAATCCGACCCTAAATAACTATATATACGGCTGGAAAGGTGTATCAGGGGTCAGCTTCGGCAAATTCTTTATAAACTCTTTTTTCTTAGCAATAGTAAGCATTATTGCCAATATATTATCATGTTCAATGGCAGCGTATGCTTTTTCCAAACTTGAGTTTAGATTCAAGAATACTCTTTTTGCTATAATGCTGGTAACGCTGATGCTGCCGTTTCATGTAAGACTAATCCCGCAGTATATAGTATTCAGCAAAATAGGATGGGTTAACACCTATCTGCCGTTATTGGTGCCGAAGTTTTTTGCGACAGAAGGGTTCTTTATCTTTCTATTAGTGCAGTTCATGCGTGGAATATCGAATGAACTGCTAGAAGCACCGAGGATAGATGGAGCAGGAACGTTCAGGATATATATGCAGTTTATAATGCCGTTATCGGTACCGGCGCTTGTCACCGTAGCGATTTTTACATTTATCTGGACGTGGAATGATTTCTTTTCCCAGATGATTTACTTGAGTGCGCCTCCGACATTTACAGTGTCGCTTGCACTGCGTATGTTTGTGGATGCAACCGGTGAAAGCTCATGGGGTGCGCTTTTTGCCATGTCGTGTCTGTCCTTGGTACCGTTGCTATTTATATTTATTGTATTCCAGCGCTATTTGGTAGAAGGCATAATGTTAGGTAGTATTAAAGGTTAAGATTATTAAGCAGAGAGAAGGCTAGAGATTGATTCAAGGATTATATCATATAGGTATTTATACAAAGGATATAGAGCGATCGATAGAGTTTTATTCCCAAATATTAGGATTTACTGTGAAGTGGCGTGGTATCGTAGATCACCCGACCATGGGCAAAATGCCGGTGGCCATGGTGGAACTCGGGGGCTGCATTATTGAACTTGTGCAGCCCGCTAATCCCGATGCAGTAGCTAAAGAAGCTGGCCCCGTTCAGCATATAGCATTGAAAGTGGAAGATATAAATACACTTACAATGCTACTTAAAGATAAAGGCATACAATTTTATCCTGATGAGATTGAGAATTTACCGTCTTTTTGGAAGGGGATCAAACATATATTTATTTACGGGCCTAGTAATGAGCGAATAGAACTTGTCGAAGAATATTAGAACGAGGACGTGGATATATGAGTTACGTAAATATTAAAGAAATCCTCTTGGATGCAAAAAAGCAGGGTTATGCCGTGGGGGCATTTAACATAGTCGATTATATTACTACATCGGCTGTGGTCAAGGCGGCAAGAAAAAAAAGGTCGCCGGTCATCATACAAACATCGACTAAAACGGTAGCGCTGTATGGCTATAAGCCGATTGTAATCTGGGTTAAGACGCTGGCCGAGGATACGGATATACCTGTGGCTCTTCATTTGGACCACTGCAAAGATTTGGATATGATCAAAAAATGTATCGATGCGGGGTGGAGTTCGGTTATGATAGATGCATCATCGCTACCGTTGGATGATAATATAGAGATGACAAAAAAAGTTGTGAATATGGCCAAGGGCAAAGATGTCACTGTAGAGGGTGAACTTGGCGCCATAGTGGGCGTAGAAGATGACATATTTGTAAATGAGCAAGCAAGCCATTTGGCCGATCCCGATACATGTGTCAAATATGTTGTGGCCACCGGTATAGATGTATTAGCACCCGCTATAGGAACGGCACATGGTGTTTATCATAAAGAGCCCAATGTGAATTTCGATTTATTGCATGAAATTGCCGATAGAGTTGATGTCCCTTTGGCGATACACGGAGGTACCGGTTTATCTGATGATGTATTTAAAAAATGTATAGCATGCGGGGGAAATAAGATAAACATATCCACCGAGATAAAGCACATATTCAGAGATTCATTTGAAGAATATTACAGAGCTAACCCAACGGATTATGAGCCTGTAAAGGCTATAGAATATGTAGAAAACCAGACTATGCATCGAGTGGAAAATTTCATGAATATATTTGGTAGCGCAAATAAAGTATAATTTTAGGGAGTGATGATATGAACGATAGACTGAAAGGCGTATTTATACCGGTCGTTACGCCGTTTACTGATCAAAAGGTAGATTTGGATAAGCTGGCTTATAATATACAAAAATCCAACCTAACATCGGTAAAAGGTTACATGCCTCTGGGAAGCAATGGAGAATTTGCTCATATGAATGACGAGGAGCAAATGTCGGTTTTCAAAACGGTTAAAGAAAATATGACGAAAGATAAAGTTCTTATGGTTGGCATAGCACGCCAGTCCGCATATTGTACCATTGAATTCGGCAAGCGCATAGAGGACATAGGGGCCGACTTCGTTTCGGTTCTATGCCCAAGCTACTTTGCTTCTTTTATGGATGACTCGGCGCTCATAAGATACTATACGGCTGTAGCCGATGCCCTATCGATTCCTGTACTCTTATACAATTGTCCTAAATTTGCTTCTGGTGTTACTATATCGCCTGAGGTGGTAAGAACCTTGTCCGCTCATCCGAATATCCTTGGTATGAAGGATACGTCCAGCGGCAATATAGGCAAATACCTTGCTGTAAAAGACGAAAACTTCGATGTGCTGGCAGGCAGCATAACCAATTTTCTGGATGGACTGAAGGCCGGTGCTTCCGGAGGCGTACTGTCGATGGCCAATTATTTGCAAGAACCATGTTGTTCATTGTATGAGTTATATGTGCATGGAAGGCTAGAGGAAGCCGACGCGTTGAGCGATAAATTGATTAGATTAAGCAAAAATGCTACCGATAAATATAGTGTGGCAGGTGTGAAAGCCGCATGTGATATTTTCGGTTATAAGGGTGGAGAGGTCAGGAATCCGCTGGCTGACTGCACGGATGAGCAAAGGGAAATGATAAAAGCCGCTTTTATCGGAGCAGGTTATTTATAATTATTATGGAAGAGATGCATTATGGAAAAAGTATTACTACCTGAAAGAATAATAGATGAGGGATTGGAGTTGCTCAAAGATAAAGCCGAAATAATTATAACCAAAGATGCATCGGAGCAGTCAATTATAGATGAAGTTAGCGATGCTTTCGCTATAATTTTAAGGAGTAAGGCTAAAATTACCAGAAGTATAATTGAAGCTGCTCCCAAGCTCAAGGTAATTTCACGTACCGGCGCTGGTTATGATAATGTAGATGTACAAGCTGCTACCGAGCATAATGTAATGGTATGTAATTTACCGGGGATAAACACTGTGGCTGTGGCCGAACATACCATATCGTTGATGCTGGCTTTATTAAAGCAACTTCCTAAAATGGATTTGTATGTACGAAATGGACAATGGGGCAAACGTTCCGAATTTATATCCGAAGAGGCGTTCGGTAAAACTATAGGTATCGTGGGACTAGGGAAAATAGGGCGAGAGGTTATGTTTCGATGTAAATCGATGGGAATGCATGTGCTGGTGTATGATCCATATGTTGAAAACGCACTAAAAGATAATGATATTAGATTCTGCAACGATGTGGAAACATTATTTACCCAATCGGATGTCATAACATTACATGTTCCCAATATACCAGAAAATAAAAAGATGGTCGATGAACATCTGATAAGATTGATGAAGCCGACAGCGTATATTATAAATACCAGCAGAGGAGAAGTGATCGATCAGGGAGCATTAACGTCTGCACTGAAAGAGCATAGGATAGCGGGAGCGGGCTTAGATGTTTTTGCACAAGAACCAATAGAACAAGATGATCCTTTGCTGACATTGGATAATGTTATTCTAACACCTCATGCTGCGGCTCTTAGCCGAAACAGAAAGGGACGGCCATCGTGTAGCCTTCAACAGAGCGTTTAAAGAAGCTGGGCTGGATATTGAATGGAGTGTGGAAGAATATCGTGAGCTCGTGAAGATTGCCGGCGGTAAAGAAAGAATGAGGGCATATTTCAATGAACACCGCTATCTTCTGCCACCTGAAGTTTTAAACGATGAATTTATAAACGGCCTTCATAAGCGTAAGACAGAAATATTTACAGAGATGAACGCGAGGGGCGAGTTGCCCATAAGGCCTGGGATAAAGCGAATAATACAGGAGGCTCATGATAGGGGGGTTATCTTGGCTGTCTGCTCCACATCTAATGAGAAAAGCGTCAGATCACTTTTACGGGCGGTACTGGGTTCAGAACGTCTGGACTGGTTTGATGGAATTTTTGCAGGGGATATTGTGAAGGCTAAGAAGCCGGCACCTGATATTTATAATTTAGTAAAAGATCAATTTGGCTTACAGGTCAGTTTCTATTCAATAGGTGAGGATTTTTCCGAGGCCGATATGGTCGTATCTTCCTTGGGCGATCCTGATCAGCCCATGGAAATTATAAAAGGACATTCTAATATGAGTGATCGGCCTATCAGGTATATTACTTTAGATGTTCTTGAAAAAATGCTTTAATGAGAGGTAGATAAAACGATGAAATATCTAGTAAATGTACAAGAAAAGCAACCGGATGTCGATCCGCGTTCTTTAAGAGCTAGGGTAAAAGACCGTGAAAAAGCGGTGCTTAGGGATACATATTTCCTTATTGACCCCGACGATAGCGTATCAAAACGCTTGAAGATGGGATACACTGTTATTTATCCTACAGGGACTACCACCGGTCATGCACATGATGAAGAAGAGGTCTATTATGTCATTTCAGGCGAAGGGGTAATGGTTGTGGGTGACGACGAGTTTCCTATAAAAACCGGTGATGCATTGTATGTGCCGCCTAAAGAGTTTCATACCACATACCAGAGGGGAAATATACCGCTGACAGTACTGTGGGTGACAGGTAAATTGGACCCGGAGGAATACGAGAAATGATACATGAGAAGATGTTTATAGCCGGCAAATGGGTAGAGTCGGAAACTGGAGATACATTTAAAGTAATTAATCCTGCTACGGAGGAAGTGTTTGCCGAGGTACCGCTGGCTACCCCAAATGACGTGGAGATGGCTATAGCTGCGGCTGACGGGGCTTTTACAGACTGGAGCGCTTTGACGCCGTTTGAAAGAGGGCGATATTTGCGCAAAGCCAGCAGCACGATTTTGGAACGTTCCAAAGAAATAGCTAAGCTGATGACCATGGAACAGGGCAAGCCATTGGCTGAAGCTGAGGGAGAGGTGAAAAAAGGAGCAGATATATTGCGCTATTATGCTGAAGAAGGAGAGAGAGTATATGGCCGTATTATAGCTAATGCCGAAGTGGACATGGAGAGTATGGTTATATATCAGCCTATTGGCGTGGCAGCGGCTATATCGCCGTGGAATTATCCTATAGAACTGTTAGCGTGGAAAGTAGGCGGAGCCCTAGCATCGGGATGCACGCTCGTGGCCAAACTGCCGTCGGAAACACCTCTTTCTCCGCTGGCTTTCATAAAATGCGTAGTCGATGCCGGTATACCTGCTGGTGTGTTGAATGCGGTTACGGGGCCGGGTTCGGTTATAGGCGCAATTTTAACAGCTCATCCGTTGGTCAAAAAAGTAGCATTCACAGGATCCACGGAAGTGGGTAAAGGGGTTCTGAAGAGTACTGCCGATACCTTAAAAAAGGTATCTTTGGAGCTCGGCGGCAGCTTACCTATGGTTATTTGCAGCGATTGCGATATGGATGCCGCCGTAGCTGGTGCCGTAAGAAGATCTTTTAGGAATATGGGGCAGATATGCATAGCTATAAACAGGATTTATGTGTCTCAGGATATATACGAGAAATTTATAGAGCGTTTCGCCGAGGCTACTGAGAAGCTCGTAATAGGCAATGGCCTGACGGATGATCCATGCGATCTTGGTCCGATGTGTACATCGAGTGGTTTGGAGAAAACAATGTCGCATATAAAAGATGCCGTTGGTAAAGGGGCAAAGATCGTATGCGGCGGCAAACGGCCGTCGGGCGAAAAGTTTGAAAAGGGATATTTCTTTGAACCGACTATTCTACGCGATGTGGATCATAGCATGTTAGTGATGAACGAGGAAACTTTCGGGCCGCTGGTAGGTGTTATGCCATTTAAGAATTTGGAAGAAGCTGTTAAATTGGCCAATGATACAAAATACGGTTTGGCTGCCATAGTATTTACGCAGGATATAAGTACCGCTAAACGTTTATCTCATCTGATTGAGGCCGGTAATATAGCGATCAATAATGTTGATGCCGGCGTTATAAACGCCCCTTATGGAGGATGGAAAGATAGTGGTTTTGGTGTGGAACATGGTCCTGAGGGACTATATGAGTACTTGCATATAAAACACATAAGGCTGCGTTATATATAGATGATTTTAGGATAAGGGGCGGATATATTTTGGAGCATAAGTATATGCTGGGAGTAGATATCGGTACATCGAGCTGTAAAAGCGTGATAATCGATGAGAATAGCCAGGTAATAGCCGATGCTTCTGCTGGATACGGAGTCGACATGCCTAGGTTAAACTGGGTGGAGCAAAACCCGGTCGATTGGTGGAATGCGGTGATTTTAAGCATAAAGAAGGTATTAAAAGAAAGTCGAATTAATACCGATGCTTTATCATGCATGGGCCTTTCCGGACAAATGCATGGCCTTGTTGCCATAGATAGCGGCGGAAATGTTTTGAGACCTGCTATACTTTGGAATGACCAAAGATCATTTCAGGAATGTCAAAGTATCATTGAAATGGTTGGTGGTAAAGAACGTTTGTTGGAGATGATTAATAACAATATGCTGCCGGGCTATACAGCAAGTAAAATATTGTGGCTAGCACAACATCAGCCTTATATATACGAAAAGACACATATATTCCTTAACCCAAAGGATTATATAAGATACAGGTTGACAGGCGATTTTGCAACCGATGTTTCTGATGCATCCGGAACCGGCTTATTTGATGTAGAACATCGCCGCTGGAGTGATAAACTGCTATCTATATTGAATATTTCTAAAGACCGTTTACCCTCTTGTTTTGAATCCATAGAAGTTACCGGCTATGTCAATGCCAAAGCTTCGGGAATGACAGGTTTACCGAAAGGTTTGCCGGTGGTGGCGGGTGGCGGGGATGCAGTAATCCAGACGACCGGTACCGGCTTGATAAAAGAAGGTATACTCGGTACTATAATCGGTACAGCCGGGATAGTAGCTATGGGGTTGAATAACTATAAATTCAATGAACATGGGTCTTTGCAGATATTTTGCAATAATTATCCCGGCACATGGCATGCTATGGGTGTTACCCTGGGTGCCGGAGCATCATTGGAATGGCTTAAGGATATTTTATATGACGATAACTGCGATAATATATATAAAAGAATGGATGAAAATGCGGCTGCTTCACCACCAGGCAGCAGGAGCCTTATATTTCTTCCATATATCTTTGGGGAACGTTGTCCTTATGCTGACCCATTGGCCAGAGGTGCTTTTATAGGTATAACTTATCAGCATCATGTTCCAGATCTCATAAGGGCAGTGCTGGAGGGTGTTGTATTCAGCTTAAGGCATGTATCGGAACTAATAATAAATTGCAGCGACGTGCCGATTTCCGAAATTAGGACTTCAGGAGGCGGTTCACGTAGTATGCTTTGGAGGCAGATTCAGGCGGATGTATTTCAATTGCCGGTTAAAACCGTAAACGGCAGTGAATATGGAGGAGCTTTTGGCGCAGCCTTAATAGCTGGCGTAGGATCTCATATATGGACTGATATATACCAGGCAATAGAAATGCTTAAAGTGGAAAGCGAAACTGATCCTGATTATAAAAATAAAGATTTATACGATGAATTGTACGATAATTATAAAAGCGTATATCCGGCGCTTAAATCTATATTTGACAGATTGAGCAGCCTGACATAATATTTTATTGCAATAAGGAGAAATGGAATTATGGAATATTTTTCAACACAACAGATAGGCAGGACGTTTGTATTGAGGCTTGATCAAGGCGATATGATCCTGGAAAATATAAACGAATTAATCGCGAAAGAGGGAATAAAGGATGCGGTAGTGATATCCGCCATAGGCACATTGGATATGTGCGTATTGCATATGGTGACCACCACGGGATATCCAGCAGTAGAGCACTTCGAGCGTTGGGAGAATAAACCTCTGGAGCTTTCATCGATAGATGGAATAATAGCCGATAGCAAGCCTCATTTGCATGCAGTTGTAGCCGATTCTGAAAAGGCCTATTCAGGGCATCTTGAGAACGGATGCAGGGTGCTATATCTTGCTGAAATAGTCATTATGGAATTAAAATCTATGGATTTAACTCGCGTATACAACGATAAACATATACTAAAATTAATAAGCCAGAAATAACGATAAATATAATTATTTATTAGAAGCCGGGGTTTTATCTCGGCTTCTTTCTTATCTATTGAATAGCGCACCAATCTTTTATATTGTCAAGTTATATGCAATATGTTAAACTTATAATATAATTTATGGGGAGGATTTGACGGATGGATTATTTCCTTACGGAAGAACAACAAATGATAAAGGAATTGGCGGCGCGCATAGCCGATGAAAAAGTAGCGCCGGTAGCCCGGGAACTGGATGAAAAAGAGGAATTCCCATACGAGATAATGAAAATATTAGCTGAATCAGATCTTTTCGGCGTATATATACCGGAGGAATACGGTGGACTGGGCGGAGGTATAACCGAGCAGTGCCTTGTGATCGAAGAATTGAGCCGTGCCTGCGCCGGCGTAGCTGTCAGCTATGCTGCATCAGGGTTAGGCTGCACGCCAATATTGCTATTTGGTACAGAAGAACAAAAGCAAAAATACGTGCCGGATATAGCAGCCGGTAAAAAATTAGCTGCTTTTGCATTGACCGAGGCCAATGCCGGCAGCGATGTGAGCGGTATACAGACTATGGCCGTTAAAGACGGCGATTATTATATATTAAACGGTACCAAACAGTGGATAACCAACGGCGGTGAGGCTGATGTCTATGTCGTTTTGGCGGTAACCAACAGGAGTAAAGGAAGCCGTGGGTTTTCGGCTTTTATTGTAGAAAAAGATACTCCCGGCCTTTCATTCGGAAAGAAAGAAAAGAAACTCGGTATACGGGCATCGGCCACGCGTGAAGTGATATTCACCGATTGTCGCATACCGAAAGAAAATATCCTTGGCAAGGAAGGCATGGGCTTTATAGTGGCTATGAAGAATTTTGACCGTACGCGGCCGGGCATAGGAGCTCAGGCGGTCGGCATAGCCCAAGGGGCTTTGGATTATGCAGCTAGTTATGCGCATCAACGCTATCAATTCGGACAGCCCATATCCTCATTCCAGGCCATACAGCATATGCTGGCTGACATGGCTACGCAAACCGAGGCTGCCAGGGCACTCGTGTATGCTACGGCGCGCATGATCGATGCAGGAGCCAAAGATTTCAGCAAAGAGTCATCGATGGCTAAGGTGTTTGCTTCAGATGTAGCCATGAAGGTTACCACCGATGCCGTCCAGATTCTGGGGGGTTATGGCTATATGAGGGATTATCCTGTCGAGAAAATGATGCGCGATGCGAAGATCACTCAAATATATGAAGGCACCAATCAGATACAACGCAATATAATAGCGCTGGAATTGATAAAGCAATATGCCAGCAAAAAATGAGGTGATAGCGCATTGAATATAATAGTATGCATAAAGCAAGTGCCGGCTACTAATGATGTCAAGATAAACAAGGATACCAATACGCTGGTTAGGGATGAGGCTCAAAGCGTCATAAATCCATTCGATACATATGCGGTAGAAGAAGGCGTGAGGCTTAAAGAAGCAACGGGCGGCAAAATTACGGTTATAAGCATGGGTATACCTAAAGTAGCTGACATATTAAAGGAATGCATAGCTGTCGGAGCGGACGATGGTATACTCTTGAGCGATAGAGCATTTGCCGGGGCGGATACATTGGCTACTTCGGCGGCACTGGCTGCAGGAATAAACAAGATAGGTGACTATGATATCATAATATGCGGCAAACAGGCTATAGACGGAGATACTGGACAGGTAGGGCCGGAATTAGCCGAACGTCTCGGTATCCCGCATATAACGTGCGTCAGAAAAATAGAGGAGATAAAGGAAGATTATATACGAGCACAGCGTATGACCGATTTCGGTTACGAGGTTATAGAATGTTCGCTGCCTGCCGTCATAACCGTTGTAAAAGAGATAAATGAGCCGCGCTTGCCGTCCATAAAAGGCATGATGAAAGCCAAAAAAGCGGTTATACCGGTATGGACGGCTGACGACGTAGGTGCCGATAAGGATAAAATAGGGCTCAGAGGTTCACCTACCAAGGTTATAAAAACGTTTACTCCGGAAATAAATATAAACACCGAAATAATAGACGGTGCTCCGGAGGAGCAAGCTCATAAGCTTGTGGAAAAACTGCTGCAGTTGCAGATAAAAGTACCTGTATGAGGGGTATATGATGGGCATAAGAATTATAGAAGAAAACTGTACGGGCTGTGCCGTGTGTATCAGGGCATGCCCGTTTAATGCAGTAAAGATGGAAAACGACAAAGCCGTTATATTGGACAACTGTACGTTATGCGGTTCGTGCGCAGATGCATGCAAGTTCGACGCGATAGATTTTCAGGCCGAGCGTGGGACGGGTATGGGCGATCTGTCATCTTACAGGGATGTATGGGTATTTGCGGAACAAAAGGGCGGTATCGCAGATAGTGCGGTATTTGAGCTATTAGGCGCCGGTCGGCGTCTGGCCGATCAACTCGGTGAGGATTTGGCCGCTGTATTGATAGGCAATAAAGTACGGCCTGTGGCTCAGCAGCTTATAGCCTATGGTGCCGATAAGGTCTACTGGGTAGATCATCCCGATCTTGAATATTTTAACGATGAGCTCTATGCGGACAATCTTTCCTATCTTATACAACGCTATCGTCCCAATATAGTGTTGCTTGCGGCAACGGTTTATGGTCGCTCATTGGGACCGAGGGTGGCTGCGCGCATAGGTACCGGTCTTACTGCGGATTGTACTGGATTGGAAATAGATGTCGATACGCGAAATCTCATGCAGACGCGTCCGGCCTTTGGCGGTAACCTTATGGCTACCATTGTATGCCCGGATCATCGGCCCCAGATGGCCACAGTGCGTCCCAGGGTTATGAGGCCATTGGAACCGAACTCCGGACGCTCGGGGCATATACTGCGCCAACAGGCTCAGCTAAAACAAGATTTAAAGACGCGCGTGCTGCAGGTGGTAGAAGAAGCCGGAGAAACCCTTAACCTGTTGGAGGCCGATATAATCGTGTCGGGAGGGAGAGGTCTTGGAGATCCCAAAAACTTTGCTCTTGTAGAAGAATTGGCTAAGACATTGGGCGGTGCTGTAGGAGCATCGCGAGCGGCGGTGGATGCCGGTTGGATACCGTACAGCCATCAGGTGGGGCAGACCGGCAAAACGGTAGGCCCGAAGATATACTTCGCATGCGGTATATCTGGCGCTGTACAACATTTGGCTGGCATGTCGTCGTCGGATATAATAGTGGCTGTAAATAAAGATCCTGATGCGCCTATATTCAAGGTGGCCACATATGGCATAGTAGGCGATGTGCTCGAGATATTACCTCTAATCACAAACGAATTTAAAAAAGCGCTGGGGAAATAGCCGAATATGTTTTATAATGGGAGGGGTGTGTACACCCCTCCCATTATAAATGATTCTCAAATTATTTGAGGATAATGTTTGCTCGATGCCACAGCCGACATGGCATCCGCCGCAAACGGTCTTAATATGAAGCTGAAGTTCACATTCTCCGGCTTGAGCTGGTATTTTTCCAACGGACCGGGACCGCAGCTATTGCTGCCGAGGCCGCCTTGTTCATAATCTATATTGATTATAGTTTCATCGCGATGTACCAGCTCATAAGTATGCTCAGCTTCGGTCAGATCCTGCGCGGTATAATGATGCGCGCTTATATTGAATGTCGGCTTGCCCATTATGAGCCATCCTATGCCGCGCAAATTCGTAACAGTAGCCCAGCGTACATCCGATTTATTGCCGTTTTCCTGCGGACGTACATAAGGCACGTGCTGCTCATCCACAGTACCAGCATATACGCTTATTCTGGCACTTTCTTTCTTGTCTATATAATTTTCATGCGGGCCGCGTCCATACCATATAAATTGTTCCATACCTTTTGGCAATTGCATTTCCATACCTATGCGCGGCAGATGCGGCAGATCGGAACGCAGTGATATATCGGCATTTACTTCTATATCACCGTTACCGTATAGTGTATATGCAACGTTAGCACGACATACCGGCGTCAGACTGTATGGAGCTAATACATGCGACACAGTAATTTGCGCTGTTTGCGGAGAAAGCGTAGAAAATGAGATGTCAGCAATACGGCTTATCAGCCTGTCCAACCCCACCTTTTTCCACAATTCTGCTTGATGTATATCGTTATCGGTAGGAGCTCTCCATAGATTTATTCGCGGGCCTTCATGTATCATTGGCATACCGTTGTAATTATAGGACGCTATTCTCCCATAATGCTTATCGAATATCAATTCGAAATCCTGGCCTGCTATTTCTATAGTATTATCGGTTTGTCGACAGCTTAGTGCCGGCATATTCGATACAGCTATAGATGTAGGCGGAGCCTCTACAGGCAGCTTAAACTGTGCCCATGCTATTTCAAAGCCGCATTTGGCCCATAGCATGTCTTGATTTAATGTAAAGCTGAAGTTTATCCAGTATTCGGTGCCTGCTTTGGCGGCAGGCATGGCATAAGGTACGGTTATCGTCATGGACTGGCCGGCGGCTATATTCAGAGCAGGCAAGATACCGTGCTGCATCGTTTTTCCATCGCTCACCACAGACCATCTGCCATCGAGGTGTCTCAACGATATGAAATTATATAGATTGCTGATGGAAAATGTTCCTGTCGCCATATCTATAGCGTATACCTTTACAGGTTCTAGGACCTTTTTATATTCGATAAGGCCGGTATGAGGTATACGGTCGGGGAAATTCAAACCATCGATGCAGAAATTACCATCATTCGGCTTATCGCCGAAATCTCCGCCGTATGCGAACCATTCCTCGCCCGACGGTGTATATTGGCGTATGCCGTGATCTACCCATTCCCAAACGCAACCGCCTATAAGCCGTGGGTATTTATAGATGGTTTCCCAGTATTCTTTGAGATTGCCGGGGCCGTTGCCCATAGCATGCGCATATTCGCACATGAAGAATGGGCGTGGGTCATCGGTCCTTTGTCCTTCTTGTGCAAGCTTTTCCACTGTGGGGTACATGACACTTACTATATCAACGACCGGCACGTCGTGAGCACCTTCATAATGTATGGGCCGCGTCGTATCGTGTTGGCGTATCCAGGCTGCCATAGCATCGTGATTGCACCCATAGCCTGATTCATTGCCCAGCGACCATATGATGATGGATGGATGATTTTTATCCCGCTCCACCATGCGCTCGGCTCTATCCACATAAGCCTGCTCCCATTCCGGGTCGTCGGAGATCTGATTGAGATTGCCCGTAAATGCAAATCCGTGGCATTCGAGATCGGTTTCATCTATGACGTATAGGCCGTAACGGTCGCACAGATCCAGCCAACGCGAATCATTCGGATAGTGGGATGTTCGCACAGCGTTTATGTTATGCTGCTTCATAAGCGTTATATCCTTGACCATGGATTCTAACGATACAGCGTGGCCGAGGTCTGGGTGTGTATCATGCCTGTTCACACCCTTTAATTTCACCGATACACCGTTTACCAATAGTTGCTGATTTTTTATCTCTATTTTGCGGAAGCCCACGGCAAAGCTTTCGATTTCTTTTGTATTGCCTTCGGCATCCTTTAGAGTCAGTATCAATGTGTACAAATATGGATCCTCGGCTGACCACTTATGAGGATCAGAGACGGGCGTTTCCATATTTACGATGATTTCTTCTCCTAAAATTGGGGCAGCTGTGGCGTCTTTTTTGGCTACTTTTTGCCCGCCGCTGTCTAATAGCTCCATTATTACCGTATAGTTTTCACTCTCGTGATTTGCATAATTTTTGATGTATGTTTTTACGTTGAGTACAGCATCCGCACACACATCATCAAGAATTGTGTCGACGTGCACATCGCGCATGTGTACGCTTGGTGTGGCTATAAGATACACATCGCGGAATATACCGCTTAAGCGCCACATGTCCTGATCTTCCAGATAGCTGCCGTCCGACCATTGATATACCTGTACGGCCAACGCGTTGCCGCCTGCATGTATGTATGGCGTAATGTTGAATTCCGACGGCAGATGACTGCCTTGGCTATATCCGATTTCATGACCGTTTATCCATACTCTGAAGGCCGAATCGACGCCCTCAAAGGTTAAAAATATTTGTTTGTCCTGCCACGATGACGGTATCTCGAAATCGCGCTTGTATAAGCCTGTGGGATTGTCATCGGGGACGTAAGGCGGATCTACCGGATAAGGATATGCCACATTGGTATAGTTGGGCTTACCGTAGCCGAGAATCTGCCAATTGCTAGGCACAGGAATATCATCCCACGTTTCCGTATCGTACTCGGGTTGCTCAAAACCCACTGGACAAGCAGCAGGATATGGCAGATAACAAAATTTCCATTGACCGTTCAATAACTTAAAATATGGAGAAAGGCCTCTTTCAAAAGAAACAGCGGCACCCGCATCAGCATATGGAATCAAGGTGGCATGAGCAGGCTCTCTGTTCTTGGCTAATATATATTGATTTTGCCAATCGTATTGCACAATAAAACCTCCTAAATATATCTATATTATTATATTAACATCCTTATCCTGCCTTGTAAATGGGATTATATTAATATTTATATGGCTATTTGAAATTGCTGTTATCTTCAACGCTGCTAAGCATACCATTAACACTCGACGATGAACTGCATACTGCACGAGTATATATCAGAGCAAAAAAAGAACCCATGATAATGAAAGATTTTCGTATTTTTGGTTGTTGAAACGGTGCAAAGATGATATAATAAAGAAAACTTATTTTATTCAGGTGAATGATGAGAGCGTTTATTGCTGTCGATTTTGACCATGACGTAAAAAAGAATATAGTGCATGTACAACAGGCGGTGCAAAATCATGCAACAGCCGGGCGATGGAAACAGATGGATAATTTTCATCTGACATTGGAGTTTTTAGGCGAGATAACGCCCGGGGAGATGGATAGGATTTGCCTTTTGATGGGTGAGGTAGCTGGAAGGCACGTTCCTTTTGAGCTGTGCCTCGGGAAGATCGGATTTTTTAAGGGCCGCGGCGTTTTTAGAGTGGTATGGCTCGGTATAGAAGGCGATCAGGATGCCTTAAATGCTTTACAGCGCGATGTGAAAGATACTTTAGCACTTTTGAACTTCAGAGATGACAATCGGTTTTCGCCACATATAACGCTGGGGCAGGATGTAAAGCTGGATGTGCCGTTTGAGCAGTTAAAGGATACTGTCAGTGCAGGGAAGGACCTTATATACGTAAGAGCGTTCTGTCTTATGGATAGCCGCGTTATAGACGGCCGACGCGTATATACGCCGGTAAAGCAATTTGATTTATCTGGAAGGTGATAGCCTATTGTATGAATACATAGCCTCAAATATAGATCGTGTAAAGGAGCGCATAAAGAAAGCGGCTGAACGTTCTGGACGCTCGGTTGATGATATAGTGCTCATAGCTGTCACAAAGACGGTTGATGTGGAGCGTATCAAAGCGGCAGTGAATTATGGCATAAAGGACCTGGGAGAGAATCGTGTGCAGGAATTGGCGGCGAAGTATCCTTATATTTCGGATGATGTGCGCTGGCATATGATAGGTCGCTTGCAGACAAACAAAGTGAAATATATAATAGACAGGGTATCGCTTATACATTCGGTAGATAGCCTCAAGCTGCTAAAGGAAATAGATAAGCGCTCCGAAATAGCAAATAGAATGATGGATATACTTATAGAGGTCAACGTTGCCGGCGAAACGTCCAAGGGCGGTGTGGCGGTAGAAAATGTTATCGATTTTGTAAAGCAGAGTGCGGCTTTTGAGAATATAAGGATAAAAGGGTTAATGACCGTAGCGCCGCAAACAGATAATCCCGAAATTGTAAGGCCGCACTTCATGCGGATGAACGATTTGAGCTATAAAATAAAAAAACTAAAACTAGACAATGTAGAAATGAAGTATCTTTCCATGGGCATGAGCGGAGACTTTGAGGTAGCGATAGAAGAAGGTTCCAATATGGTAAGGATTGGGACAGCCATATTCGGCCAAAGACCGATAAATACATGAAGGAGGTATACCAAAATGGCTAACGGCGTATTTTCAAAAATACTGAATATTATGGGGCTGGAAGATGATATAATAGATGAAGAAGAGGAATTTAATGGTACATATGAGGAGGAAACTGCATATGAGCAGCCAAAAAAGAAGGCCAAAGTTGTGAATATACACAGTGCTGCTTATGCTAAGATAATGTTGTGCCAGCCATACTCATATGACGATGCCCAAACGGTTATAGACCATCTAAAAAATCGCCGGCCGGTGGTGCTGAATCTGGAAGCGTTGGACGGCGCTATGGCACAGCGTATACTGGATTTTACCAGCGGTGCAGCCTATGCGCTGGATGGCAATGTGCAGAAGGTTTCGAAAAGTATATTCATAGTAGTACCGAGCAATATAGAGCTAAGCGGCAATATATTGAATAGCACCGAGGATGATAATTTTTATACATCATTTTTTGATAGCAACGACGATATAGGAGGGCATAGATGACGTTTATAAGGGCTGTGATAGTTGCTTTTATATACTTGTTACAGATATTTTCATGGCTTATAGTTATAGAGGCCCTGTTGTCATGGGTAGTGGACCCGTTTCATCCGATAATGCAGTTTATAAGGCGCTTTACCGAACCGATCCTAGATCCGTTTCGGCGATTGACAGAGCGTATGCCCACGGCTAATCTGCCTATAGACATATCGCCATTGCTGGCCATAATAGTAATACAGATATTGATCGCCGTACTGCAAGGATTAGCATAGAGGAGGCAGAATGTTCATGGAAATAGACCCTGGGGTACTAGGCAAGGCCGATATCTTAAAGGAGAATAAAGGAGGTAACGTTATGGTATTGACGCCTATGGAAATACATAATAAGGAATTTTCACGCGGATTTAGAGGGTACAGCGAGGAAGAGGTAGACGAATTTTTAGACGAGATCGTAGTGGATTATGAAAGACTATATAAAGAAAATCTTGACCTAAAGGACCGCATTGCTATGCTGAGCGATGAGGTGAGACATTATAAAGCAATAGAAGGCACATTAAAAGAAACCTTATTGACCGCGCAAAAGGCCGCCGATGACGTTGCCGATAATGCCCGGAAAAAGGCCGAGCTCATAATACAGGATGCTGAAAACCAGGCCAGAGCGATAATAGCCAACGCTAATAAAGAAGTGGTTGACATCCATAAGGAGATAGAGGACAAGAAAAAGCAGCTGCAAATATTCAAGACGCAATTCCGCAGCTTTTTGGAAACGCAATTGGAATTGATAAAAAATGAAACATTCTTAGAACAAAATAATGATGGTGAGGAATGATATAGCAAAGATGGATTACAGCAAGACATTGAATTTGCCAAAAACCGATTTCCCCATGAAGGCCAATTTATCACAGAGGGAACCGGCGATACTTAAATGGTGGGAAGATAACGATATATATATAAAATCACTTGAAGTCAATGACCAAAAGCCGCTGTTCATACTGCATGACGGGCCGCCGTATGCCAACGGCGATATTCATCTCGGACATGCGTTAAATAAGATATTGAAGGATATAATAGTAAAATTCAAATCCATGAGAGGTTATAAAGCCCCTTATGTGCCGGGCTGGGATACACATGGTTTGCCTATAGAGTCGCAAGCCATAAAGAAACTGGGCGTCAATCGATATGAAACCGATCCAGTAGAGTTCCGGCGCATGTGCCGGGATTTTGCTTTAAAATACGTCGATATACAAAAGGATGAATTTAAAAGGTTGGGCATCAGAGGTGATTGGGACAACCCCTACCTTACATTAAAACCGGAATTTGAAGCCAAACAGATCGAAGTATTTGGCGAGATGGCTAAAAAGGGGTATATATATAAAGGCCTCAAACCGGTATATTGGTGTACTGATTGCGAAACTGCTCTGGCCGAAGCCGAGATAGAATATGCCGATCATGCTACCGAATCGCTTTATGTTAAATTTCCCGTGGTCGATGACAAAGGCTTATTTGACGGCGTGGATAATGCATATTTGGTTATATGGACCACTACGGCATGGACACTGCCGGCCAATATGGCTGTATGCCTTAATCCCGATATAGAATATGGATTGGTGCGCTTTGACAATGGTGAGGCATATGTTTTAGCCGTTGATCTAATCGATTCGGTGGCTGCTGATGCTGGATTGGGGCATTATGATATATTGAAGCGGTTTAAGGGTGAGCAATTGGAAGGTGTTAAAGCCAAACATCCGTTCTTTGATAGGCTTTCGCCTGTGATACTAGGAGAATATGTAACGCTGGAGCAAGGCACGGGCTGCGTTCATATAGCGCCGGGCCATGGGCAGGAGGATTTTGAAGTAGGGCGCCAATACGGCCTCGAGGTATTAAACCCCGTGGATGATAAGGGGTATATGACTCAAAAAGCTGGTAAGTTCGCCGGCATGTACTATGAGGATGCCGGCAAGGCTATAATAGAGGAATTAAACGCTAATAAAATGCTGCTGGCTGTTAAAACGGTGCAGCATTCGTATCCGCATTGCTGGCGGTGCAAGAATCCTGTTATATTTAGAGCAACCGAGCAGTGGTTTGCCTCGATAGACGGTTTCAGGCAACAGGCTTTGGATGCGGTGGCATCGGTTAAGTGGACGCCGGCATGGGGACAGGAGCGCATGAGCGGCATGATCCGTGAGCGCTATGATTGGTGCATATCCAGGCAACGTCTATGGGGTGTACCCATACCGATATTTTATTGTAAGGATTGCGGGGAAGCCATCATAAACGATGAGACCGTAGCTGCTGTCAGTAATTTATTCAGACAAAAAGGCTCGGATGCATGGTTTGCCATGGATGCAGCCGATATATTGCCTGAAGGTTTTACATGCCCGCATTGCGGAGGCAGGAATTTTACAAAAGAAAAAGATATAATGGATGTATGGTTTGATTCAGGTTCCAGCCATGCAGCCGTTTTGGAGACGAGAGATGACCTGCGTTGGCCGGCTGATATGTATTTGGAAGGTTATGATCAGTTCAGGGGCTGGTTTCAGTCGTCCCTTCTTACGTCGGTGGCCACGCGTGAACGTGCTCCTTACGATGAGGTGTTAACTCATGGCATGGTAGTCGACGGCGAAGGGCGCAAGATGTCCAAATCTCTTGGCAACGGAGTAGATCCGCAGGATGTTGTAAAAGAGTATGGCGCAGATATATTACGGCTTTGGGTTACGTCGGCCGATTACAAAAATGATATGCGTATATCGAAATCCATACTGAAGCAATTATCCGAGGTATACCGCAAAATACGCAATACGGCGCGTTTTTTGATGGGCAATCTCTACGATTTTGATCCCGATACAGACGCCATGCCGTATGATGAGTTGAAAGAGATCGATAGATGGGCTCTTATGCGCCTTCATCAATTGATACAAGAGGTAAGCGAGGCGTACGACAACTATGAATATCATGTTGTGCACCACGCTATATACGGTTTTTGCGTGGTCGATATGAGCAACTTTTATCTGGATGTGTTAAAGGATAGGCTTTATACGTATAGAGCCGATTCCAAAGAGAGGCGTTCGGCGCAGACCGTATTGTATGCCATACTGGATGCTATAGTAAGGATGCTGGCTCCGGTGCTCAGTTTTACAGCCGAAGAAATATGGCGCTATATGCCGCACAGCGCCGGCAATGACATCCAAAGTGTTCACGTGGCATCGTGGCCGATAGCTGACGATCGTTATATAGATAGTGCGCTTATGGAGAAATGGGATAAATTGATAGAAGTGCGCGACGAGGTGCTGAAAGCTTTGGAATCGGCGCGCACTCAAAAGCTGATAGGCCAATCTTTAGAGGCCGGAGTGGATATATATGCCGATGGACAGTGGTACGATTTCTTAAAGAGCGAAGAATCGCGTCTGAGCGAGATATTTATAACGTCTCAGGCTGCTGTCAAAAACGGCAATGCACCCGATGAAGCGCTATCTGCCGAAACCATAGATGGATTAAAGATCCATGTGCATAGAGCATCGGGCGAAAAATGCGAGCGCTGCTGGGTATACAGTGACACGATAGGATCAGATCCGGAACATCCCACCATATGCGAGCGCTGCGCCGATAATATATAGATGAGAACAACTTAAAAGCCCGTATATACGGGCTTTTCATATATTCCCAGAATGTGAGTGATATTTATGGATAAAAAACAGATAGCGGATGTACTAAATGATATAGGCCTCCTATTAGAGCTCAAAGGGGAGCTTCCGTTTAAGTCCAGAGCCTATTACAACGCGGCCAGGGCTATAGAGATGCAGGAAAAAGATATAGATGAGCTGATAGCCCTGAACGAATTGAAAGATATAAAGGGCATAGGGGATGCCATAACCAAGAAAATAACCGAATTGGCTACTACCGGTCACCTGGAATATTATGAGAGGCTCAAAAAAGAAATACCACCCGGTCTCATAGAGATGCTTAAGATACCGGGGCTAGGCCCTAAACGTATACAAACCCTTTACAAGAAACTGGGCATAACGACCATAGGTGAACTGGAATATGCTTGTATAGAAAATAGGTTGCTGGAGCTGGAGGGCTTCGGGCGTAAAATGCAGGAAAATATATTGAAGGGTATACAATATGTAAAACGCTATCAAGGGCAATTCCTATATTGCGATGCCAAACAAGCAGCCGATCGGTTGCTGGATGAAGTTAAGAGCATTCAGGGCATATACGATATCTCTATTGCTGGTGCATTAAGGCGTCGGAAGGAGACCACCAAGGATATAGACATAGTAGCTGCGTCGGATACGCCGCAATCTGTCATAGATGCGTTTATAGCGTTGCCGTCGGTGGAGAGCATCATAGCAAGCGGCGATACAAAAGCGTCGGTACGCTTGCTCTCTGGCATAAATGCCGATTTAAGGGTGGTGTTGCACGAGCAATATCCATATGCTCTGCATCATTTTACCGGCAGCAAGGAGCATAATACCGCTATGCGGCATAGGGCGAAACAGATGGGCATAAAGATAAACGAATACGGACTTTTCAGAGGCGAAGAGCTTATTTCTTGCGGCGATGAATATGAATTCTTCCATGCTCTGGGTTTGGAATACATTCCACCGGAACTTCGCGAGGATATGGGGGAGATAGAGGCCGCCGAAAAAGGCATGCTTCCTGATCTTATAGAGGGCAGCGATATAAAAGGCTTATTCCATATCCATACAGCTTACAGCGATGGTATAGCCACCGTATCGGACATGGTAAAGGCGGCTATAGCCAGAGGATATACATATATGGGTATATCCGATCACAGTCAATCGGCGTTCTATGCAGGCGGACTGAAGCCGGAGATTTTACGCAGGCAATGGCGCGAGATAGACGAATTGAATCGTTCGTTGGAGGGGTTTCATATTTTTAAAGGCGTGGAATGCGATATATTGCCTGACGGCAGCTTGGATTATGATGATGACCTGCTGTCAGAATTCGATTTCGTTATAGCGTCGGTTCACTCGCACTTCAACATGACCGAGCAACAGATGACGGCCCGACTGCTCGCGGCAGTATCAAATCCGCATGTTACCATGTTGGGTCATCCCAGCGGCAGACTACTGTTGGCCAGGGAAGAATATAGCCTGGATATGGACGCTGTTATCGATGCCTGTGCCGCACATGGCGTGGCAGTGGAATTAAATGCTAATCCGCATAGGCTGGACATGGATTGGCGATGGTGTCGGATAGCCAAGGAAAGAAGCGTTAAGATAGCTATAAATCCCGATGCCCATGATATCTCCGGTCTAGACGATATGGAATACGGCATAGGCATAGCCCGGAAAGGCTGGCTGGAGGCCGGCGATGTGCTCAATGCCATGCCGTTAAACGATATAGCATCATATTTAGAGCGTCGCAGGCGCAAACATTGACATACGCGCAGCTTATATAATATAATCATGCACAAATGAACATCGCAGGAGGATACAATGGAAAGGCTTAATGTAGACGATATAAGGGATAGATTCTTGCATTTTTTTGAAAGCAAAGGGCATTTGATACTGCCTAGTTTTTCCTTGATACCAAAAAATGACAAGAGCCTGTTGCTGATAAATTCTGGCATGGCACCGCTTAAACCGTATTTTACCGGCCAAGAGACGCCGCCGAGCAAGAGGGTGACCACGTGCCAGAAATGCATACGTACTCCGGACATAGAGCGCGTGGGAAAAACAGCACGTCACGGCACATTTTTTGAAATGCTGGGCAATTTCTCATTTGGCGATTACTTTAAAAAAGAGGCTATACCGTGGGCATGGGAATTCGTTACGCAAGTGTTGGGCCTGCCTGTGGACAGGCTGTGGGTCAGCATATATGAAGAAGACGACGAAGCCTTTGATATATGGCATAATGATGTCGGCCTGCCCGAGGAGCACATAGTGCGCATGGGTAAGGAAGATAATTTCTGGGAAATAGGTGTAGGCCCATGCGGACCATGTTCGGAATTGTACTTCGATCGGGGTGAGGATAAAGGCTGCGGCAAACCCGATTGCGGCGTCGGGTGTGAGTGCGATAGATTTGTGGAATTCTGGAATCTAGTATTCACGCAGTTTTATCGCAATGAGGACGGCACATATGACAAATTGGAGCACCCGAATATAGATACAGGTATGGGATTGGAGCGCATGGCGGTCATAATGCAGGGCGTCGATTCAATATTCGAAATAGATACCATAGGGGCGATTCTGGATTATGTAGCTAAAATAGCCGGTATCTCTTACGGAAGCGATGACAAAAACGATATGTCACTCCGAGTTATAACCGACCATGCCCGCAGCGCTACATTTATGGCGGGAGACGGCATACTTCCGTCAAACGAAGGGCGCGGCTATGTCATGCGCAGGTTGATACGCAGGGCAATAAGACATGGTCGCCTGCTCGGGATACGCGATCCTTTTCTGTACAGGGTAACCGATCAGGTTATAGAGCACTTTAAAGAAGCATATCCGGAATTAGCTCAGCGCAGGGATTTCATACTGCGCGTTATAAATATGGAAGAAGAGCGTTTTGACCAAACACTGGATCAGGGCATGCTTCGTCTGGAGGAGATCGTAGAGCGCATGAGAGCGCAAGGTATCGATACGCTTAACGGCGAAGATGCGTTCAAGCTATACGACACCTATGGTTTCCCATTGGATCTTACACAGGAAATATTGAACGAACGCGGCATAAAAATAGATACGGACGGCTTTGAAAAGCAGATGCAGGCTCAAAAAGAGCGTGCCAGGGCGGCGCGTAAGCAGACCAATTATATGGGCAGCGATGAGGATATATACGCCCAGTTGCCCGATGATGCAACCTCTGTTTTTACCGGATATGACACACTGGAAGATGACGGCATCGTATCCGCTATTGTTGTAGACGGCGAATTGCGCAATGTGGCAATAGAAGGCGACCAAGCGGAGATTATATTGGATAGGACGCCTTTTTATGCACAGAGCGGTGGCCAGGTTGGCGATACGGGTTGGCTCTATAGTAACGGCGCTCGTGTAGAGGTTTATGATTGCAAGAAGGCTAGCGGAGGGCGTATAATTCAACTGGGACGCATAGTTGAAGGCAGTCTGGCAGTGGGCGATAAGGTACATGCTAAAGTAGATGAAGAACGTCGCATGGCTACCGCCCGCAATCACACGGCAACCCATCTGCTCCATAAAGCTTTGCGGGATATGCTCGGAACGCATGTAGAGCAAGCCGGTTCATTGGTAACACCCGACAGGCTGCGCTTTGACTTTTCGCATTTTGCTCCTATGACCCGGCAAGAACTGGATAGGGTGGAATATGAGGTTAATAAACATATATTGGATGACCTTGAGGTAACTATAGAAGAGATGGCTATAGAAGAGGCCAGAAAAACAGGTGCTATGGCATTGTTCGATGAGAAATATGGCGATAAGGTACGCGTAGTATCTATAGATGCGTACAGCAAAGAGCTATGCGGAGGTACTCATCTGAAACGCACGGGTCAGGCTGGGCTTTTTAAGATAATAAGCGAATCGGGTGTGGCTGCGGGTGTACGCCGCATAGAGGCTATTACGGGATTTGGAGTGCTGGAACATATCAAACAGCAGCAACAATTATTAGATGCTGTAGCTGCCACCTTAAAAACCGCCCTTAAGGACGCACCGTCTCGCATAGAGGCCCTGCTCAAAGAGATAAAGGACCTCAAGCAGCAGGTACAGGATGCCAAAAATAAGAAGGCGGTGTCAATAGATGATATAATGTCCTCGGCCGACGCTATAGGCGATACTCGCATTATAGTATATAGGGCGGATAATGTCGATATGCAGTCTATGCGAAATATGCTGGATAATATAAAGGACAGGCTAAAAGATGGCGTAGCTGTGCTGGCCGGTGTCTGCGACGGCAAGGTCAATATCGTAGCAGGTGCGACTAAATCCGCAGTACAACACGGCGTACACGCAGGCAATTTGGCCAAGATGATAGCAGCAGCGCTGGGCGGCAGCGGCGGCGGCCGGCCGGACATGGGGCAGGCCGGAGCTAAAAACGCCGAAGCGCTGGACAAAGCTCTAGCCGGTGCTCGCGATATCATATCAGAACAGATGAAAGCTAAGGTGGAAAGCTGATGGAGTGTGTAGCTGAATGCACGCCGTGTTATCTTAAGCAAGTGATATCGGCTTTTATGGCGGCGGATCTGGATCAAGAGAAACAGCGTCGGCTTATAAAAGAAGTGACCAAAATACTGCCATCTATCGATGATAGCAAGAGCCCTGCGGAAAATTCATCCATAGTTTTACTGGAAGCATACAGGTTGATGGGCATAGAAGATCCATTCAAAAAGGCTAAAGAGCAATCCAACATCATGGCGATGCGATTATATCCGGAATTAAAAGAACGCATCGCCAAAGCCGATGACCCGCTTTTTATGGCTATCCGCATTGCTGCAGCCGGAAATATCATAGATATGGGCATACTCAGGGAGTTCAACGTTGAAGAGAGCATAAGCGAAGCATTATCCACAGGTTTTGCCATAAGCGACTATAAGCAGTTTAAAGAGATTTTATCCAATGCCCGCCGCATACTGATCATAGGCGATAATAGCGGCGAGATAGTATTCGATAAATTGCTGGTGGAGCAATTGGCGCATTATGTATCAGATATCGTATATTCTGTTAAATCAAGGCCTATACTCAATGATGCCACTATGGAAGATGCCGTTATGACGGGTATGACAAATATAGCTCATGTTATAGAGAATGGCAATCAATATCTCGGTACTGTATTGGAAGCTTGTTCTCAGGAGTTTTTACGCGAATTAGAAACAGCCGACCTCGTCATATCCAAAGGACAGGGAAATTATGAATCATTGGAAGGTTCTCTTTTAGCCGGCCGAAAAACCTTCTTCCTTCTTAGAGCTAAATGCCCATGGGTGGCTGCCCGCGCAGGTATTGGCAATATGAGCCTTGCGTTTTGCCAAAATGCTATTGATGTTTCGAACATGTGATGCTATAATTATCCTATGAACATTGAACGGAGTAAAGCTTATGGATAAGATGGATCTAATCCTACAGGAATTAGGCGGCATAAAACAGGATATCAACGGGTTAAAAGATGACGTCAGAGGCCTCAAAGCCGATGTTAGCGGGTTTAAGGCTGATATAAACGGGCTTAAGGCCGATGTAAATGAGCTTAAGACCGATGTGAGAGGATTAAAGGAAGATGTAAATGATCTGCAAGAAGATGTTACCGGTCTAAAGCAGGATGTCAGCAGTCTTAAAGAAGACGTCGATGGTCTAAAGCAGGATGTCAGCAGTCTTAAAGAAGACGTCGGTGGTCTAAAGCAGGATGTCAGCGGTCTTAAAGAAGACGTCGGTGGTCTAAAGCAGGATGTCAAGATATTGAATCAGCGTCAAGACGAGATGCAAAAAGATATCGTCGGATTAAAGCAAGACATCAAGATATTGAATCAGCGTCAAGACGAGATGCAAAAGGATATTGCTGACCTTAAGCAGGGCGTCAATGGTTTGAAAGATGAAGTAACTGCTCTCAAAGAACGCCAAGATGAGACGTATATGATAGCCAGAGCTTTAGAAGATAGCAATGAATTCAAGAGAGCAGAAATGGATACAATGGTTCATGATATAGCCAGGATAAAGGGGACTATTAAAAAAGCCGGGAAAATAATGATAGAAGAAGTGGATACAATAGCAAAATAACAGCATAGATCATATTGTAATATATTATATAAACAAGTTTATAAAAGCTGAGATGAGGAAAAGTAGGTATTGCCTTGCTTTTACAGAGAATCGGGATAAGGTGAGAACCCGAGGAAGGTGGTTATATCGAAGTTCTCCTCGGAGCTGCAGGCTGAACGTGTCCGCATGTGGATACCAATAGGCTGTGCCGGTAGCTTCCGCCGTTAAAGGTAAGAGGGCATGTTAGTGCCTGCGATAAAGAGGGTTTTATATATTCATATATAAAACTAAGATGGGTGGTACCGCGGAAAGCAAAACGCTCTTCGTCCCTATATAGGGATGATGGGCGTTTTTTTATTATATAGAAAAGGAGCAGATAAAGATGATAATAGTAATGCAACCTAATGCCGGCAAAGAACAGATAAAGTACGTGGAAGAGCAGATAAAAACCTTTGGTTTTCAGGCTCATCCTATATACGGCGAATTTAAGACCGTAATAGGAGCCATAGGCGATAAAACCGGTTTCGACCCACAGGTATTCTTGAATATGCCCGGGGTAGAAACTGTAGTGCCTATTATGAAGCCATATAAATTGGTGAGCAGAGAACTAAAAGCTGACAATACTGTAGTGGATGTGAACGGGGTAAAGATAGGGGGTGACAAACTTGTCTCTATTGCTGGTCCTTGCGCTGTAGAAAGTGAGCAGCAGATAATGGATATAGCCTTGGCTGTGCAAAAAGCGGGTGCCGATATGCTGCGCGGTGGGGCATATAAGCCTCGGACATCGCCATACGCATTTCAGGGGCTTGGTGAAGACGGATTAAAATTATTGGCTCAAGCCGGTCAGGAAACCGGTCTGAGAGTGGTGACAGAAGTAGTCGATCCACGCGATATCGAATTAGTGGCCAGTTATGCAGATATGCTTCAAATAGGCGCAAGAAATATGCAGAATTATCGCCTGTTGCAGGAAATAGGAGCATCTAAAAAACCGGTTATATTAAAACGCGGTATATCGGCCACTATAGAGGAATGGCTTATGGCGGCCGAATATATACTTTACAATGGCAATCCGAATGTGGTATTATGCGAGCGCGGCATACGCACATATGAGACAGCTACGCGAAATACGCTGGATCTCAATGCCATACCACTATTAAAAGAATTGACGCACTTGCCCGTAATAGTGGATCCAAGTCATGCCACAGGGCTGTGGCGATTGGTACCTTCTGTGTCTATGGGCGTGATAGCGGCCGGAGCAGACGGTCTTATAATAGAAGTGCACAATGACCCGTCTCACGCCTTGTCCGACGGTCCTCAGTCAATATTGCCCGAGCGCTTTGGAGAATTAATGGCGAATCTCAAGGCATTGGCTGCTGTTGTAGGCCGCAGCATATAATATTTCATTTCAAATCATGTTGACAATAATACTTGGGAATGCTATTATTATATATAGAATTCCAAGCTATTAACTAGGCTTTATTAAAATATGGAGGTGAGAGACGTGAAATTATCGACAAAAGGACGCTATGGCCTTACAGCCATGCTTGATCTGGCTCTGAATTATGGGGAAGAGCCTGTAGCATTAAAGAATGTGGCGGAGCGTCAAGGCATATCCGAGCCTTACCTGGAACAGCTTATAGCCGGTCTGCGCAAGGCCGGTCTGGTAAAGAGCGTAAGAGGAGCGCAGGGAGGCTATATTTTAGCGTATCCACCGGATAAGATAACAGTTGGCGATGTTATGAGAGTGCTTGAAGGTCCGTTGGCCCCTGTGGATTGTGTTATCGAAAACGAACCCGTATCATGCGAAAAGGCCGATCATTGTGTCACTCGAATAATATGGGAAAAAATAAGGGATAGTATTAATCAGGTAGTGGATTCTATAACACTACAGGATATGGTAGATGAATATAATAGCATGAATGGCCAAAAAGGCTATATGTATTATATATAAGCGAACAGGAGATAGGTTTATGGATAGAAAAATATACATGGATCATGCGGCCACAACATATGTAAAACCTGAAGTAATGGATGAAATGCTGCCGTATTTCACTGATAAATTCGGTAATCCGTCGAGTATATACTTCTATGGCCGCGAAGCCAAGGAAGCTATAGAAACAGCGCGGGAGAAAGTAGCTACGGCTATAGGGGCCGAGCCGTCAGAAATTTATTTTACGTCCGGCGGAACTGAATCTGATAATTGGGCTATAAAAGGTACCGCCTTTGCCAGTAAAAAAAGGGGTAACCACATAATAACCTCTGCCATAGAACACCATGCTGTATTGCATACGTGCCAATATTTAGAGAAATTGGGTTTTGAGGTTACTTATTTGCCGGTCGATCAGTACGGGCTTGTAGATCCCGATGATGTGTACAAGACTATAACCGATAAAACAGTGCTTATATCCATAATGATGGCCAATAACGAGATAGGCACCATAGAACCGATAGCTGAGATAGGCAGGATAGCCAGGCAACGTGGCGTTTACTTCCACACCGACGCCGTACAGGCCATAGGAAGCATGGATATCGATGTAAAGTCATTAAATGTGGATATGTTGTCGCTCTCGGGCCACAAATTCTATGGACCCAAAGGCATAGGCGCTTTATATATAAGGAAGGGTGTAAAAATAGATCAGTTTATGCATGGCGGAGCTCAGGAAAGGAACCGCCGCGCGTCCACTGAGAATGTACCAGGGATAGTTGGCTTGGGCAGGGCCATAGAGCTGGCTACGGCTACTATACCTCAAAGGCGGGAGCACCTTACTCAGCTAAGGGATCGCTTGATAAAAGGCATAATGGATAAAATACCCTTTGTACGCTTGAACGGTCATCCTACCGAAAGGCTGCCGGGCAATGTTAATTTATCGTTTGAATTTATAGAGGGCGAATCCATGCTGCTCAGTCTGGATCTAAAGGGCGTGGCGGCGTCCAGCGGGTCTGCTTGTACGTCCGGTTCGCTCGACCCGTCGCATGTACTACTGGCCATAGGGCTGCCGCATGAAATAGCACATGGTTCTCTGCGTCTTACACTTGGCGACGATAATACCGAAGAGGATGTAGATTATGTCATTGAGATACTGCCGGATATAGTGGAAAGGTTGCGGCAGATGTCACCATTATTTGCAGAAAGAGAAGGGGCGTTGAAAAATGTATAGTCAAAAGGTTATGGATCATTTTACAAATCCGCGCAATGTAGGAGAAATACCCGATGCTGATGGCGTAGGCGAGGTAGGCAACCCGAGATGCGGCGATATAATGAAGATATTCATAAAGATTGATGGCGATGTTATAACAGATGTCAAATTCCAGACGTTCGGCTGCGCGGCGGCCATAGCCACGAGCAGCATGGCAACCGAGCTGATAAAAGGCAAGACGTTGGATGAAGCGCTGGATATAACCAATAAGACCGTGGCCGATGCGCTGGACGGCCTTCCGGCTATAAAGATGCATTGTTCTGTGCTGGCTGAAGATGGGTTGCGTGCCGCTATCGAGGATTACAAGCACAAGAAGGGCCTCATAACCGAGGATGAGATGTCAAAACCTCATGAGCATGACCATGAATGCGCCGATGATGAGGCGGCAAATGGATAAAAGCCGTGTTGTGGTGGGCATGAGCGGTGGAGTGGATAGCTCCGTTACCGCTTATCTGCTCAAGCAGCAAGGGTTTGATGTTATAGGCGTTACCATGCAGGTATGGCAGGACGATGATCCCGAACGGCAACGGCTGGAAGGCGGCTGCTGTTCTTTGCATGCGGTGGACGATGCGCGCCGCGTGGCTCAGGCACTGGATATACCCTACTATGTGATGAATTTTAAGGATATATTCAGGCAAAAAGTCATAGATTATTTTATCGATGAATATACAAAAGGCCGCACGCCCAATCCCTGCCTTGTATGCAACAGGTATATAAAATTTGAAGAACTTATGAGGCGGGCTCATGCTATAGGGGCTTACTATGTAGCAACAGGCCATTATGCCAAAATAGAGTACGACGAACATCTCCGGCGCTTTATATTGAAACGCTCGATCGATGATAAGAAAGATCAGAGCTATGTCCTGTATACGCTTACCCAATATCAACTGGAACATACGCTTATGCCGCTGGGCAGTTACAACAAAACAGAAATTAGAGAAATAGCGCGGAAAATAGGGTTAACCGTGGCCGATAAACCTGACAGCCAGGAGATATGCTTTGTCGAGGACGATGATTACGGGCGATTTTTGGCAGAGCAACGCCCGGATGCCATAAAAGAGGGTTGCTTTGTGGATACCGCCGGCCATGTACTGGGTAAGCATAAAGGCATAGCCTTTTATACCATAGGCCAGCGCAAGGGGCTGGGCCTATCGCTGGGCAAACCTATGTATGTTGTAGATATAGACGCAGTCAATAACGTGATCGTGCTGGGAGAACAAGATGATGTATTTGATGATAGTTTGATAGCAGGCGATTTAAATTTTATCCCGTTTGATCGTCTGGATAAACCAATGGAGGTCACCGTCAAGATACGATATAATGCTAAAGAGGTACAAGCTACCTTATACCCGCTAGATAACAGCGCTAAAGTAAAGGTCGTATTTGATAGGTCTCAGCGAGCTGTTACGCCCGGACAGGCGGTAGTATTCTACCAGGGCGATGTTGTGGTGGGCGGTGGCATAATAGAACATAACAAAACAACATTGTTGAGATAAAAATATAAGCCTCTTGCGAGGCTTAAAATCAACATATTTTTGGCAGGGGAGGCAGGAATCGAACCCGCAACCAACGGTTTTGGAGACCGCTACTCTGCCAATTGAGCTACTCCCCTAAGACAATATTTATTCTATCGTATTTTTGTCACACTGTCAAGCGCTGTTTTTCGCCTATGGAATCATAAATCCGCTCATATTGGACATCATAATTAATATCTGTTTTTGAAACCATAAGGAGGATAACCATGCCAAAAAATATACGCATAGGCGATATGTGGGACAGCGAAGCTGTGGATACGCGCCTGACCGGTGAGAGGTACAGGATATATATCAACACCGATTATATAGGCGATAAAATGGGGTTGAACGCAGATCAGGCCAAAGCAGTGGAAGATTTCCTTAACTCTTTGGGCTTTAACGGCTATACTATGGAATACGACAACAAAAATATAAGGATAAAGACCGATGACAAAGACTTGGCCGAAAAAATGAGGAACCATTTGCAGGAGTATCTTGATTTAAGATGACATGCAATAGGCAAAAAGCGATATATTTTTTGCTCATATGTATGGTGGCCATCTGTTGCTTTTCCCCGAACGGCGCCGCGCAGGCCGCCGATCAACAGGGCAAAGTGTACGCAGTCGTGCTGGACAGGGTGGCTATGGAGGACCTAATAGCTATACAGCCGCCCAATATCATGCATCTGATCGATCAAGGCACTATAGCGCTTATGAATACAAAAGTGGCAGGCAGCCGCAATCCCAAAAGCGCATATATCACCATAGGAGCGGGTGTCAGGGCCACATATGCCGGCGGTTCTCATCTGGCCTTCAACGCCAGCGAATTATATAATGGCGAAATAGCTGCAAACAGGTATAAACAATCCAGCGGTATCAGCACGAAATGGGATCAGATTGTAAACCTGTCCATGCCACAGCTCATCAGAAACAATGCAAATCAGGATCATGACATATACATAGGCGAATTGGGGCGCATATTGCGCTTATACGGGATTAAAACCGCGGTACTGGGCAATGAGGACACCGATGATGTATACAGCAGAAACGTTGTATCGCTTATCATGGATGAAGAGGGTAAGGTGCCGCTGGGCGATGTGAGCAAGAATGTATTGGTACGCGATGTGGAGCGCCCGTATTCGCTTAAGACCGATTACCAAAAGCTATGGAATGAAACCCAATGGTTCAGCAAGCAAAGCGACGTGCTGTTCATACAAACCGGCGACACATACAGGGCCGATGAGTTCAGACAATCGACCACCGACGCCATGCTGACCAAATATCGCCATCAGGCTATTATGGAGGCCGACGCATTTATAGGACGCCTGTCGGCCAGCATAGATCTTGATAAAGATATGATTATGATAATAACGCCGTACCCGTCGGCTAAAGCATTGGCCCAGAGCAATTCGCTCACCCCTTTTATAGCAGTCGGTAAGGACGTCAGCCATGGATGGGCAACATCCTCTACCACCAAGCGCGCCGGCGTTATAACCAATTTGGATATAGCGCCGACCATACTGAGATTCTTCGATATCCCAACGCCCACGTCTATGCTCGGCCATAATGTTGATAGCGTACCTACGGATAAAACGCCGGATCAGCTTTTAGCTTTTAATGATAAGCTCGTGACAATATACCGGCAACGGCCAACGCTTATACAAATGTTTATAGGGTTTCAGCTTATAGTATTATTGACGGCCTTTGCCATGCTCCAATTCAAAAAAGAATGGTCGCCGTATGCGCTCCCGTTCTTATACAGCATAACGTTTATGCCCATAGCATTTCTTCTGATGTCATTGTGGCAGCGGGATGATATATTGTGGACTGTCATTGGCCTCGCAGCGGTTACATCCACCATGACCTACATATCGATGAAATCGTTGTCAGGATGGATTGAAAGGATCGCATTATCCAGTCTGGTTACAGCAGCCGCTATCATATTGGATATGCTGTTCAACAGTGCGTCGCTTATGCAAGGCTCGGCGCTGGGATACGATGTCATAGCCGGCTCCCGCTATTATGGGATAGGCAACGAATTCATGGGCGTGCTTATAGCATCCGTCATAGTAGGCACTATGGCATTGGCACAGAAGTATACCCTTCATATATGGATCTATATACTGCCAATATTGTATGCCGGCGTGTTTTACATATTGATCAGCCCGAATATGGGCACCAATGTAGGCGGCTCTATAGCAGCCTTCATGGGATTCGGCATGGTGTTAATGCTGATGTGGGGCTTCAGGATAAACCTGAATTCTGCGGCGGCTGTGGCAGGCTCGCTGATTGTCATACTGATTGCAGTATTTTACATGGATTCGTTGCGCAGCGTCGATATGCAATCGCATATAGGGCAGACTGCCGATATATTACGTGAGCAAGGCATAATATCCTTGGTTGGCATAGCGGCCAGAAAGATAAGCAGGAATATATACCTTATACGATATACGATATGGAGTCCGACATTTATAGCCTCGTTTGCTATATTGATGTTCCTCATATACCGGCCGGTAGGCGTGCTTAAGGACGTGCTGGATGAATACCCTGTGCTGGCAAATGGCTTTAAATCCGCTATAGTGGCCAGTATAGTGGCTTTTTTAGTCAACGATTCCGGAGTGGTGGCCGCTGCTATGGCCATGATATACGTGGCCCCCTTTCTTATAGCATTGATAATACGGCGATATGGCGGTGACAGCGCGTATGAGCACTGAGGTGATGACGGTAGTACGACGGGCAGAGGGCGGCATCAAACGCCATATACTGTCGCTAGTGGATCATATAGATAAAGACGCCTACAATATATGCGTGGGCTGCGAGAGCGGCAGTGCGTTGGCGAAGGAGCTGGCAGCCAGACAGGTCATTACCTTTCCTTTGGATATATCCAGTGCCATAAGACCATGGAACGATACACTTTCCATCATAAAACTAAATGCTGTATTTCATCGTTACAAGCCGAGCATCGTGCATGTCCATGGCGTACGGCCATGGCAAATAGCGGCGGTTTCACTGCATGGCGTACCCATAGTGGCCTCGATCCATAACTTTCCATATAAGGACGGCCGCATAATGAAGGCTTCATATAAAATGCTGGCGGCGCGTACGGCCAGGATAATAGCAGTAAGCGATGCACTAGCCGAATACCTTTGTTCATGCGGTATATCGCAGGATAAGATAGCCGTGGTATATAACGGTGTGAACATCAGGTACTATGACAACATCGATACCGGAGAATATCATAAGGAAGGAGGCTTTGTTATAGGTACGGCGGCCAGGCTCATACCCCAAAAAGGAATAGATGTTCTGCTTGAAGCATTCTATATGTTGCTGCATAAATACAATAACGCCAAACTTGTTATAGCGGGCGATGGTCCGTCGCGTATGGAACTCGAGCGTTGGTGCTGGGAAATGAACATAGCCGACAGGGTCAGTTTTTTAGGGTATATCAGTGATATAAACGCTTTTATGCAACGGCTTGACGTATTCGTACTGCCGTCGTTATCCGAGGGTTTCGGCATATCGGTGTTGGAAGCCATGGCCTGTGCAAAGCCTGTTATAGCATCGTCGGTAGGTGGCGTGCCGGAGATAATAGATCACGGCCGAACCGGCCTTTTATTTCCGCCGGGCGACAGCGGGACGCTGGCTATGTACTTGGAATACCTTATAGAGCATAAGAAGGAAGCGATCGACATGGGGCTAAGAGCACGCCGGCGTTTAGACGGACACTTCGATGTACGCACCATGGTAAAAAAAATAGAGGGCATCTACCGCAGTTTAATATAGCGGAGGATGCCCTCTATTTTGGAGGTGTAAAGGGTTGTTTAACTTATTTTAAATACCGACATCGCATTTAACAGGTCTGTGGCCAATTCGTTCAGTTTTTGAGCGGCATTGCTCAGCTCGTCCATTGCCGCCAACTGTTGCTGAGCCGAAGCCGATACCTCTTGAGCTGAAGCTGCCGATTGCTCGGACACGGCCGATATATTCTCTATAGCGCTGAGTACACCATTCTTATTTGCATTCATTGCTTCTACCGCAATATCTATGGATTTTATCTGTTCAGATAGCTTTTGCACCGACTGAGCTATATTCTGGAATGATTGAGCAGCGCTGTCCACCGCAACGTTTTGCTGCGATACGATATCGGCCATTATCTCCGTATTGCTCACAGTGTTCTGTGTCATGCCAGTTATACGCTTTATTATATCGTTTATATTGCGCGTCGATGTTTGCGATTGTTCGGCCAGCTTGCGTATCTCATTGGCCACCACCGCAAATCCCTTGCCTGCATCACCGGCGCGGGCCGCCTCTATAGCCGCGTTTAATGCCAGCAGATTGGTTTGATCGGATATAGTATCTATCACCTTTATTATGTTATTAATATTTCTGGATTCCTGGCCCAGTTGTTGTATAGCCTCTACCATTGATTGGGTCACGTCATTCACCTGACTGCTCTTTTTCTTGAGCGTATCAACCGCATTCAACCCATCAGATGCTGCCCCCAGCGTCTGTTGAGATATGGTATTCATTGCCTTGGCATTTTCGGCTACATCATCTATCTGCTGCGCCAGTTCGCTCGCCTTTTGGGCGCCCATGGTAGCGTCGTTTGCCTGTTCGGATGCCCCTTTAGCTATCTCTTGTATGGCAGTGGCTATCTCGGAAGAAGCGGCGGTGGCTTCTTCGGATACGGCAGCCACATTGTCGGCCGAGGCCGATACCTCGCGAGTCAAATCCATACCTTTTTGTATAAGACCCTTTATCTTGTATATCATGGAATCCAGGCTTCTGCCGAGTTGACCTATTTCATCATTGCCGGTTATTCCGGTATCGATGGTGAGATCACCGCTTTCTACCACGGCCGCCGCTTGCATGGCTTTATTCAGCCGCCTGGACATCGATAACGCTATGAATATGCCTACCAGTATGGCTATTATGCCAAAGGCTACGGCGGCTATAACTACGTCGTTTCTCAGCGTATCCACCAACGAGGTCAATTCAGTTTCGGGCACTGCGCCTAGCACCGTCCAGCCGGTGTCCTCAGCCTTGCTGTAGCTTACCAGCATAGGCTGGCCGTTTTGGGTTTCATGCAATGTGCCGGATTTTTCAGAAGATGACAATATCTTTTTCATATACGACGTGTTTTTAAGATCGGATATGGCCTTTTCATCCATATTTGTCCCGCTTATGATTTTGCCGCTGGGGGTTATAAGATAAACCTTACCCGTATCACCCAGTTTAATGCTGTTGAGCATATCCTGTATAGGTTTTAATTTTACATCTATGACCAACACGCCTATTAATCTGTTTGTGACCGTTAAATCCTTATAGGCTCTAACCAGGGATACAGCATAAACATCGCTGCCAGCCGACGACGATGTTTTAAGATCGCGCTCATCCAACCATACGGGAGAACCGCCGGCCTCTACCGCTTTCTGGTAAAAGTCCGATTTCTTTACCGCTTCGATGTCGTCCACTAGTGGAGCGGCTGGTACGCCGTAGGATGAACCGTCCTCGCATATTATGGCCAGAAGGCTTATGTATTCATTGGAACGTATTATCGATCCGAGTATATCGTTTATGTTTTGGGCATTCTGAAATCTGTCGTAGTCCGATAATTTGCTTTTATCTGCCGTAATAAGCTCCTGAAGCTGCGTATTGCCGAATACTTCCATGGATGTGCCGTTGACCATGTCCAGCACGGTATCCATAGTCCTGTTAAGTTGTTCGACGGTATTGACGGTACTTTTGCTTATCTCTTCAGTAATGGCATCCGATGCGTTTGTAGTGGCTATGTACCCTATGAATATAACAGGTATAAGTATTAATATTAGAAAGGCTGCTATAAGCCTGGTGGCAATAGATGATATATTAATCTTCATCTTTCTCATAAAATCTTCCTCCATTTGCTATATATATATTTATTCGACATGAAATTTATAAATCCTTCTTTTTATTCGGCATTTTCGACACTATAGTTTAATTAATAATTTGCCATGATTGAGATTATGATATATAATAATCTAGTAAAATATAGTAGGAGAAATCATCTATGTATGAACAATTTGCGAGATTTTATGACGAACTTGGATGGAGTCAATATGCAGCAGGCGTATGGGACAGACTGAATAAATATCTCGACTCAATAGGCTTTAAGCCGCGCAGCCTACTGGATTTAGCCTGCGGTACCGGCATTTTGACTATAAAAGCCGCACAGCATGGAGTGGAGACTCATGGACTTGACATATCGGAGGCAATGCTGGAAAAAGCCGAATACAACGCCATGCAGGCCAATATAGAGGTTTCTTACATGTGCGGTGATATGAGCCATTTTTGCATGAACCGGCACTATGATATTATAACATGCACGTTCGACGCTATAAATCATCTTTTAGCGTACGACGATTGGGAGGATACCTTTCGATGCGCCCTGGCCCATTTGGATGATAACGGCTTGTTCTTATTCGATATGAACACAGTGAAAGATTTGAGCGAGAATTGGGATAATATACACGTGCGCAAAGATGCAAATGGCAACTATGTTATAAGCAAAAGCATAGCTTTCCGCGATAAAGCATCGGCAGCCGTTACATTTACGGCTTTTGTGCAGCGCGGCGAGGGGCTTTTCGATGGGTATGAAGAGACAGTCACCGAGGTAACCTTTCCCATAAATAAGGTGGTTGCGTCGTTATATGAGATCGGTTTTGCCGATGTCAGCGTTAAAAACGATATGTTTGAGGACGTAGCCGATCCCGAACAGCTCGATCGCTCATTTATAATATGCTGGAAAACGAAAGCGAGATAAAAGTTATGGAGCAAAAGGTGGGCATTATAGATTTGGGATCCAATACCGTGCGCCTGGTTATAATGAAGATAGCCGAGGACGGAGCCTATATGTTATTAGATGAGCAGAAAGAGACAGTCAGGCTGGATGCCTCGGTCGAGGTCAGCGGTTTGCTGGAAGGTCAGGCTGTAGAGCACGCTGTGAATACTATACGCCTTTTCAAGAAACTGTGCGATGTAAACGGTGTAACCCGTATAATTGGTCTGGCTACAGCGGCCGTTCGTAAGGCTCGGAACAAACAGCGTTTTATAGAGATGGTACAGCAGCAGACCGGTGTATTATTCTCGGTTATAAGCGGTATGCAGGAGGCCGAATACGATTATATCGGCGTTATAAATTCCACTAGTATCGAGGACGGATTGATAGTCGATATAGGCGGTGGCAGCACTGAGCTTGTGCGGTTTGAACACAGGCGTCTTGTTCATGCCACTAGCCTGCCATTTGGAGCTATCACGCTTACCGATTCATTTCTGGGCAGAAACAAACCGAAACCCGATGATGTGGACAGATTGAATGAGTTTGTTCAAAGCAAATTGAGGGAACATGCATGGACTGCCTTTCCGGGAGCCGCTTTAATTGGCGTGGGTGGCACTATACGCAACGTGGCCAAGATACATCAAGCAAAATCGAACTACAAACTGTCGCTGCTTCATGGTTACGCGATGCCTGCTGCCGATGTAAAATCGCTATGGGATGATCTGCGCAACACCACGATTTCTCAGCGCAAGAAAATGCGGGGTTTATCCGATGACAGAGCCGACATATTTCTCGGAGGGATGGCTGCTCTGGTCAATGTATTGGAATTTTCCAATATCGATAACGTTGTGATAAGCGGAAACGGCGTAAGAGAAGGCGCCTTTTATAAAGAGGTGCTAGACTGGTGCGGAGGCGATCGCGATGTGCTGGATACCAGTATAGACAATATATTGAAGGTATACAACGTCAATGCTCACCATGCGCATCATGTGATGGGGCTGAGCATAAAGCTTTTCGATGAATTGGCTGCGCTGCATGGCTGCGGCAGCGATTTCAAAAGGATATTATATGCAGCAGCCCTGTTGCACGATGTGGGTACAGCAATCAATTATTATAATCATGCCCAGCATACGTTGTATATAATACTCAATTCGCAGATCTACGGCTTTAGTCATCGCGAATTGGTGCTGTGCGCCCTTATTGCGGCTTCCCATCATAAGGATATGGTAAAAAGTTATGCCAGACATTATGTTGATATACTATATAAAGATGATATAGACAAAATGCAGCGCATGAGCGCCATACTGCGCCTGGCCGAGAGCATGGATCGTAGCGAAGCCGGCGTGGTAAAGGATGTGGTATGCACTATAAGCGATGACTATGTGAAATTGGAGGCGATAGCGAACGGTGATGGGGCATTGGAATTAGCCGATGCCAGCAATCATACAGGCTATTTTAAGAAGGTATATGGTAAGAACATACATATTACAAAACTATAAAGGAGAGATACGTTATGGCGATGAGAAAGGTGAAGGAATTAGGGATTAACAAAACGTATCCCGGTAAGCTTTTAATAGTCGAGGGCATAGATGGCTCGGGCAAGAGCACGCAGGTATATCTGCTCAAGCGCTGGCTGGAAGAACATGGGTATACGGTGTTCTTTACAGAATGGAATTCGTCGGATCTGGTTAAAGATGCGACGCGCAAGGCCAAAAAGAAGAACATGCTGACGCCTACCACCTTCAGCCTCATACATGCGGCGGATTTTGCCGATAGATATGAGCGCCTGATATGGCCTCATCTCAAGGCAGGCTATATAGTATTGGCTGACCGGTACATATACACGGCTTATGCCCGAGATATAGCGCGCGGCGTAGACCCGGCCTGGGTAAGGAATATATACAGCTTTGCTGTCAAACCTACGGCCGCATTTTATTTCCAGGTGCCGGTGGATGTAGGGGTATCGCGCATACTGCGGGGCAGGACCGCCTTGAAATATCATGAAGCCGGTATGGATCTGGGCCTCAGCAATGATCCGGCCGAGAGCTTTAAGCTGTTTCAAGGCATAATAAAGGATCAGTACGATGCCATGGCTGATAAAGAAGGATTTCACATTATAGACGGTACTTTGCCTATAGAAGAACAGCAGCAGCAGATGAGGGCGATGGTAGAGGTTATGCTCAGGCGGTACAAACCTGTTATATACAACCGCTCATCGGCAAATCATGAAGAGGGGTACGAGAAATGATACAGAAGGATAAACTTTTTTATGGCAGCGGGCTACCTTATCTAAAAATGGATAAATTGCCCGGTTACCTCATAGTTATAGAAGGAGCGGACGGCTCCGGGCGCTCTACGCAGATAAACATGCTAAAGGATTGGCTGGAAAGCAGAGGCCACGCTGTCTTGGACACCGGCCTTAAACGCTCGACATTGGTAGGCGGCACCATAGATGAGGCCAAGAAAGGAAATCTGCTCGGCAGAACCACGCTCAGCCTTTTATATGCCACCGACTTTGGAGACAGGCTGGAGAATAACATAATACCGGCGCTGGAGGCCGGGTTTATCGTACTGGCCGACAGATATATATTCACGCTGATGGCCAGGGACATGGTGCGCGGTGCTAGAAGGGCTTGGCTTAAAGAGATGTTCGGCTTTGCACTTATACCCGACATCGTATTTTATCTTCAAGTATCGCCAGACGTACTGCTTCACAGAGCGTTTATGCAGTACGGGCATCTGGATTATTGGGAATCGGGCATGGATCTCGGCATATCACCCGATATGTTCAAAAGCTTCAAACAGTATCAGTCCATGCTCAAAGATCAGTTCGATAATCTGGCTCAAGAATACGGCTTTATAATAATGGACGGCAGCATGGACATAGAAACAGTGCAACAGAGGCTGAGAGAAGAAATATTAGAAAGGATAGATTTGTGACGATGGACTGGCATAACATCGCTGCTGAGCGGATAGTTCAACAGCTAAATACCTCCATACAAAATGGGTTATCTGAGCAGGAGGTGCAAAAGCGGCTCGAGCAGTATGGGACCAATGAACTGGCTGAAGAACACAAGCGCACCATATGGCAGATGTTTGCCGAGCAGTTTAAGGATTTTATGATAATAGTGCTGTTCATAGCCGCAATCGTATCGGCGATACTCAGCGAATGGGTAGATGCCATTGTAATCATCATAGTGGTGGTGCTGAATGCCATATTGGGCGTGATACAGGAGTCCAGAGCGGAGCAGGCGCTGGCGGCGTTGAAAAAAATGGCTGCTCCCAATGCCAAGGTTATACGTGACGGCAAGCTCAGGATTATACCGGCCGCTCAATTGGTACCTGGCGATGTAGTGGTGCTGGAGGCTGGAGACTTTGTGCCGGCCGACCTTCGTCTCGTAGAAGCTTCAAACCTGAAGATAGAGGAGTCGTCGCTTACCGGTGAGTCGGCGCCGGTGGATAAGACCGCCGATACTTTAAGCGGTGACGATATAGCGCTAGGCGACAGGATAAATATGGCCTATATGACGTCGGCTGTCACATACGGTCGCGGCAGGGGTATAGTGGTGGCTACGGGCATGGATACCGAGGTGGGCAGGATAGCCGAGATGATAGGACAACAAGAGGACAACCAGACGCCACTGCAAAAGAGACTGGAGCAATTGGGCAAATGGCTGGCTATAGCAGCATTAGCCATATGCGCAATGATCTTTTTGGCCGGTATATTATATGGTAGAGACTGGTTGGATATGTTTATGACAGCGGTCAGCCTGGCAGTGGCGGCCATACCCGAGGGCCTGCCGGCTATCGTCACCATAGTATTGGCCATAGGCGTGCAACGCATGGCCAAGCACAATGCCATAATAAGACGACTGCCCGCAGTGGAGACACTGGGCGCGGCTACCGTGATATGCTCGGATAAAACCGGCACCCTTACGCAAAATCGCATGACAGTGCAGCGCATATATGCCGCAGACGAGATATACGATACCTCCGAGCGTATAGAGGTAGAAGAGGGCAGCCCGATGGATATGCTGCTCAAAGTGACCATACTATGCAACGATGCCGTAGAGGATATCGATGACGGCAAAACCATAGGAGATCCGACTGAAACGGCATTATTGGACCTTGGCATAAAGCTGGCGCTGCATAAGAGCGACATTGAAAATAAGATGCCGCGCGTAGACGAGATACCCTTTGACTCCGAGAGAAAGCTCATGACCACCGTGCATGAGTATAAGGGCAAATATGTCGTATTCACAAAGGGTGCACTGGATGAGTTGCTTAAACGCTGCACATACATACACGATGGCCATGCGGTGAGAGAGCTCACCCATGACGATATGGAACGCATATCGGCGATAAACGAAGAAATGGCCAGCCGTGCGCTGCGCGTACTGGCTATGGCATATAAAGAGATAGACAATATCGTATACAGCGATAAACAAAAAGATTTGGAATCCGATTTGATATTTTTAGGCATGGTAGGCATGATAGATCCGCCTCGGCCAGAGGCCAGGGATGCAGTGGGACTGTGCCGCACGGCCGGCATAAAACCGGTTATGATAACCGGTGACCATAAATTGACGGCTGTAGCCATAGCCAAAGATTTAGGCATATTGCAGCAGGGAGATGAGGCCATAACCGGCTCCGAGCTGGACGACATAGACGATGATACCATGGTCGAAAGGGTGCCACATTATTCGGTATATGCAAGGGTATCGCCCGAACACAAGGTTAAGATAGTCAAAGCATGGCAGCGTCGCGGCGACGTGGTAGCCATGACCGGCGACGGTGTAAACGATGCGCCTGCATTAAAGAGCGCCGATATAGGGGCAGCTATGGGCAAGGTGGGTACCGACGTGGCCAAAGGCGCCGCCGATATGGTGCTGACCGACGACAACTTTGCCACCATCGTAGCTGCGGTTAAGGAAGGGCGCATCATTTACTCCAATATCATCAAGGCCATACACTTTCTACTGTCGTGCAACATAGGTGAGATATTCGTATTGTTCATAGCCACTATGCTTAACTGGGTGCAGCCTTTGCTGCCGGTACATATCCTTTGGATAAATCTGGTCACTGACAGCCTGCCGGCCATAGGGTTGGGGATGGAGCGCGGTGAGAAGGACATCATGCGCCGCCCGCCGCGTGATCCCAAAGAGAGCATCATACCGCTGCCCATGTTTATCAACATATTGTGGCAGGGCATGATCATCAGCATAACTACGCTGACCGCTTTTCAGATAGGGCTGGCGGTAAGCCAGGAAGCTGGCCGTACCATGGCTTTCTTGGTGCTGGGCTTATCCCAGTTGGCTCATTCGGTGAATATGCGTTCTCAAGATAAATCGATATTCACCATGAAGTGGTCAGACAACAGATTTATGATACTGGCGCTACTTTTATCGGCTGCAATGCAGCTTGTTATCATATTCGTGCCATTTTTGCGAAATATATTCGAGTTGGCCATGTTAGACGGCGTGCATTGGATCTATGCAATAGCGCTGGCATTGGTGCCCATAGCCGCGGTGGAGATATGGAAGCTTGCAAGGCGCGTAACAAACGGTAATAAGTGACGCCATATTGCGCATATAATGCTTGTGAGGGGGTGTTGGCGACTTGCAAGCATATATAGGCGATATAGCTATAGTTCCGATTATAATGGGCATAACCGAGGTATTCAAGGCCCTCGGTATGCCGGCCAAATACGGCCCGCTGGTATCATGGGTTATAGGGTTGGCGATAGGCTTTCTGTATATCGCGCCACAGGATCCAGCCACCGCTTTTGTGGTGGGATCGGCACTGGGTCTGAGCGCAGCCGGCTTGTATGAGAGCGGCAAAACCGTATATCTAGAGATGAAAAATAAGAAAAACACTGATAAATAAAGAAAATCCCGTACCGGATAATATACATACCGGTCGGGATTTTCTTTATTTACTCGGTCAATGTCAGCGGTGCAATAGCCTGCGATACCATCCGCTTTATATTTTCCAACTGCTCATCGGTCTTGGCTTCGCAGCGCACTATTATCTCAGGACCGGTATTGGATGCCCTTATAAGCCCCCATCCACCGTCTATGATAGCGCGCACGCCATCGATATCTATGATGGGATAGCCCTTATCCTTGAAGAATGCTTTGGCCTGCTCCACTATGCCTAATTTCTTGTCATCGTCACAGTGTATCCTAAGCTCGGGCGTGGATGGATAGCGCGGCACATCGGATAGCAGCTCCGATAGCGATTTTTCAGTATTGGACAATATCCTCAACAGACGCGCGGCAGCGTACAGCGCATCGTCGAAACCGTAGTACTCATCGGCAAAAAACATATGGCCGGACATCTCTCCTGCGAATACCGAACCTATCTCGCGCATTTTAGCCTTTATGAGCGAATGTCCAGTTTTGTAGAACATCGGCTTGCCGCCGAGACGCTCTATCTCCTCGGCTAATGCCTGGGAACATTTGACCTCTACTATAGCCGTAGTACCGGGATATTTTGGCAATATCTCGCGCCAGAACAATACCATCAGCGTATCGCCCCATATGATATTGCCCTTATCATCTATCAAACCTATTCTGTCGCCGTCGCCGTCGAAACCTATGCCGAGGTCAGCCTTTATGTCCAATACCACCTTACGTAAATCCTCAAGATTTTCGGCTTTGACCGGATCAGGGAAATGATTAGGGAAATGCGGATCCGAGTCGCAGTATATCGGTATAACGTCACAGCCCAGCCTGTACAGGGCCTGCGGGTGTACCAGCGATGCCGTACCGTTACCGCAGTCTACTGCTACCTTGAGCTTACGCTGTCCCAGCTTCACCTTGTCGCATATCATATTTATATAATCTATCATAGGGTAGGCATAAGATATCGTCCCGCCATTGCCCTCTATAAAATCATCCTTCTCTATCATATCGCACAGCATCTGTATATCATCGCCGTACAGCGTGGCCGGTCCGTAGCAGACCTTGAAGCCGTTGAACTGCGGCGGATTATGGCTGGCTGTTATCATTATAGCAGGGTCTATGTCGTATAGTATCCTGCTGTAATAGGAAAGCGGTGTGGTTACCAGCCCTATATCCAATATACTGCAGCCGGTCGATAGTAACCCTGCCACAATGGCATCGCGCAGCGGCAATGACGAGGAGCGGTTGTCTCTGCCTACCATTACTGTGTCCTTGCCATGGCGTCTGGCAAACGTGCCAAAGGCCTTGCCCAGCAGTACAGCCGCCTGCTCAGTCAGGTCCTCACCGAATACGCCGCGTATATCGTATTGTCTGAACATACTTCTGTCTATATTGCTCACTTTATGTAACGCCTCCTCTTAATGAAATTTTGTATACTATAATTTTAGCATAAATCGCGCCGCTTATCTACATATTTTTCTATCTTCAACCACCAAACGAGCGTCATACGGGAATCATGGTGCTATGATAATCTAATCGCTCATCTGAATCGCAATATTGATGCGATAGCTATTAATGGTGAAATATGCTATACTATTATTAACGTTGTACTATATGCAAGAAGCAGTCTCAGTGAAAAGCAATATTATATTATAGGATGTGGATGAAATGTTAATACAATGTACGAGAAAGCTGTTGGATCGGTTGGAAATTGAGCATGAGCCTCAAGCAGATGAGGAACCTCTCTTTTCTTGGCATGCTAATTTAATAACTATAGACCATAGAAGGGCTGTGGTTCTTTTAAATGACAAAAACTACTATACTATAGTACTTTATGGCTTGAAAGCAAAAGACTTCAAAAAATTCGATGATATCGTACCAACTGCTATATATAAGACATTTCAACGGGAAAATATCACAAATGATGTTATAGAGCAGTACTTGAGCCATGCTGGTGAAATTAGATATGCAAAAACAAAGAATCGCAGCATATTAGGCAGATTGAACAATGCCTGCAATGTCGTACAACATTATGCTGATTTACTGGACGGAAACTCCATTCCACAACCGGCTGCAAGTATAAAGGCAAGCAGGTATTTGGTAAGAGGTAAAAATGGCGGATATATGCACCCGAACAGGGAAATGTATAAGGATTTGGAAAAACTATTTGGCAAGCCGATTTTTAACGGCACGGCTGTAGTAATTAAAGTGACATTGGAGCTTGAAAATCGAAGTGTTTGGAGAAAATTGATAGTACCGCTTAATACGACGTTTGATCTTCTCCACGAAATAATTCAGACTGCCTTTGGATGGAAAGACTACCATTTACATGAATTTCTTATTTATGCTAATGAGAAGATTCAGGATGATTTATATAGCGAACACCCTGATTATCATAAGGAAGGGTATACACCAGTTGTCAAATTGACGTGCGATGATGATGAATATGAATTTGAAAATATAGTGCCTGCAAGATTGGAGAAGGGAGTAGCGCTCTCGGAGTATATTCCCCGATACAAAAGGCTAAGGTACATTTACGACTTCGGTGACTATTGGGAACATTATATAGATGTTGAAAAAGTTGTGGATGATTATTTTCTCAACTATGCGACATGTATAGAAGGGGAAGGTAACGCACCTCCTGAAGATGTGGGCAGCGCATCGGGCTATGAAGAGTTCTTAGAAATAATCGCTGATGAACAGCATCCGGAGCATGAAAGTATGGTAAATTGGGGACGTTACCAAGGCTATGAAGACTTTGACATAGAGAAAGTGAATAGACGCCTGAAAGAGATGTGGCTGTGGTAAAAAGATGGTATAATGAGGCCATATAGTGAATGAGAGGGAGATCATATGTTTAAACGCTTTATGCCCACCGCAGCATTAATATTGTGCATAGCGTTTTTGCTTTACGGATGTAGTTTTTTCAAAAAGAAAGCGCCATAGAACCGAGGCAGGCATTCGGCAAGGACGCCATTACGCTTGCATTTTTCGGCCTTGATAAGACTGAAGAGCGTGAAACCTCACTCGGTTCTTTTCGTACGGATACCATCATAGTGATGAGGATCGGTTTCGCCTCGCATAAAATAATCATGCTATCCATACCCAGGGATACCTATGTTACTATAGCCAATAAAGAACGCCATGATAAAATCAATCACGCTTTCCCGTTCGGGGGAGGAATAAAGGGCGATGGTTTTGCAAATTCCATAGCTACGGTAGAGAACTTTTTGGGAGGCATAAAGATCGACCACTATTTCGGCATGGATATGGAGGCTATTGCGCCTATTATAGATGCCATCGGAGAGGTACAATATGATGTGGACGTGGAATATCATAAGAACGGTATTGACTTGAGCAAGGGGGTACAAGTCTTGGACGGACAAAAGGCTCAGCAATACTTGCGTTTCCGATATTCTTCGATGGGGGATATCGACCGCGTCAAGCGGCAACAGAGGTTTTTGTTGGCCATGAAAGATGATCTTAAAAGGAAGATAGCCTCAAAACAGATCAGCGTTGAACAGCTTATGGATATATATAAGGCGGTGCAAGAGATGACCTATACAGATATGAACATACAACAGCTAATGAGTCTCGGCTATTTTATGGCTGATGCGAATGAACCCTCTATCGATACGTATATTGTGGAAGGCTGGTTTATGAATAAGGATAGTATAAGTTACTGGAAACCGTATATGAAACAGGTAGATGAAGTGGTGAAAAAGATGTTTCCGGAATCGTCGGCAGCCTCACAGCCGTAACAACAAATGCCTACCGACATACTTGTTTACACAAGCGAGGATGGAGGTTGCCAGACTGGTTGGCTCTTGACAATATTACTGTAAAGTAATAAAGTAAAGACGATCAGAAGATAAAAGGAGTATAAAGACATGCTCGAGGGAGTCATAACGCCGATAGTAACCTTATTTGATAAACAGGGATCTATTGATTATGATGCAGAATCGCATCTTGTAGAATACTTGCTAAGCAAAGGCGTAAACGGAATATTGTTTATGGGTAGCACCGGCGAGTTTCCATATCTTTCAGTGGATGAACGCAAAGAATTCATTGACTTTGCTGTTAAGCAGGTCAGCCATCGCGCAAAGGTGTTGGTAGGAACAGGCTCCACATATGGCCGAGAATCGCTTGAGTTAACCCAATATGCCTCTAAAGCAGGGGCCGATTATGCTGTGGTCATAACCCCTTACTATTTTAACTATGAAGATGACACATACTACCAATACTATGAATTTTTAGCCAATAATTCGGATATCTCCATGATGATTTACAATTATCCAGCCCTTACAGGTTATTGTATTACTCCAGGTGTTTTTAAAAATATCATAGAACACATACCGGCGGTGGTTGGTATAAAAGATACTATAGACAGCTTAAGTCATATAAGAACTATTATAGATGCAGCTCAAAGTGTGCAGCGGGAGATATATGTATTTTGCGGCTTTGACGATTATCTTCTGCCCACATTAAGCCTGGGAGGAAGTGGGGTTATCGGCGGCATATCTAACTTTGCGCCCGATGTATTGGTCGGATTGTACAAAGAGTATAAAAACAGCAATATAAGCATGATAGAGCGCCAAAATAGAACGCTTTCACATCTGATGAAGTTATACGGATTGTGGAAACCGGGCTCTACTGTCATAAAAGAGGCATTATTAGCTGCCAACATGATAAGTGAGGATAATATGACCGACCGCATACCAGCAGGCAGGATGCCGTATAGTAAATTGTATGAACTTAAGATGATCTTGCGTACATACTTGTGAAAGGTGGGCGTAGAAATATATATGAACTATAAGGCGTTGATTATAAATAAAGACGACAATGTGGCTGTTGCATTGGATAATTTAGAAGCTGATGAGCTTGTGGATATAAGATGCGGAGAAGACATATTGCATTATAAAGTTATAGAGAGTATACCCAAATACCATAAATTTGCCATAGTGAGTATACCGGTAAGACAGAGGGTAATTAAATACGGAGAAACTATAGGCGAAACCACGCAAAACGTTCCGGTTGGGGCACATGTGCATATTCATAATGTCAGGAGTTTAAGGGGGTATACCGGATCATGATGTTTATGGGATATAAAAGGAGTGACGGCAGGGTGGGAGTGCGGAACCATGTGCTAATACTGCCTACCGTTTCATGCTCTTCGGAAACAGCCCGAATGATCTCCTATCAAGTCAAAGGCACAACCACATTTACCAATGTTCGCGGATGTGGGCAGATCGGGAATGACGCTGAACAAACCATAAAGACGCTGGTGGGCCTGGGCATAAACCCGAATGTATACGGGGTTGTATTGATAGGTCTTGGCTGCGAGACAGCTCAACCTCATATATTAGCTCAGGAAATAGAAGATAGAGGACATAAGCCTGTAAAGACGGTGATTATACAAAGGGAGGGTGGCACTGTCAAGGCGATAGCTAAAGGCGTGGAATATGCTTACCAAATGGTGGAGCAGGCCTCGCTGGAGCAGAGGACGCAATGCGACAGCTCGCAATTGATTCTCGGACCTAAATGCGGTGGCTCTGATCCCACATCAGGTATTGCTGCTAATCCAGCGCTAGGCTATGCCAGCGATATGATAGTTAAAGACGGAGGCACGTCAATTCTTTCAGAAACGACGGAATTTATAGGTGCCGAGCATTTATTGGCCAAAAGAGCGATAAATGAAGAGGTAGCGGCCAAAATACTTAAAATAGTTTCCAATGTCGAGCAAGAGGTAAAACGATTGGGTGTTGATCTGCGTGGCGGCAATCCCTCTCCGGGCAATATGGAAGGCGGTTTAACCACCATAGAAGAGAAGTCATTGGGATGCATACATAAAGGTGGCCTATCACCTATAGTAGACGTTATAGGGTATGCTGATACGCCTTCTGTAAAAGGCTTGAATATAATGGATACGCCAGGTTATGATGTAGAAGCAGTCACAGGCATGGTGGCCGGAGGATGCCAGATAATTGCTTTTACGACTGGATTAGGCACGCCTTTAGGCAATCCCATAGCACCTGTCATAAAGATAACCGGTAACCCGGATACCTATTCAAAAATGCTGGATAATATAGATATAAATGCAGGTACTATATTAACAGGGCAAGATACTATAGAAAGCATGGGCTTGAAAATATACGACGAAATACTGAAGGTAGTCGGCGGTAAACTTACCAAGGCCGAGATGTTGGGTTTTTGCGAGACTGGTATATATCAGATAGCTTGCTCTGTGTAAATAAAAGCGGTAGATTTGATATAATTATAGGTTAGTATGGAAAAAATCAATAAAATTTCAACCATCATATTGCTTTTTGTTGCAAAATGTGATATTCTATAATCGAGAAAGGAGTTGCATGACTATGATAGAATCCATGTATAAGTATATGAAAGTAGGTATAATACATTTCATGGCTTATCCCGTGCTCAACGGTGAGGGTCCTGTAGCGGAGACGCTGCAGAAGATTGCTGAAGATGATTATTTTAATGCTGTAGAGATATCGTGGATAAAGGATCCCGCGGCAAAAGCCGAAGCCAAAAAAATCCTCAAAACATCCCATATGACTGTGGGATATGGCGCGCAGCCTAGGTTATTGACTACAGGTTTCGACATCAACTCGTTGGACGAGGATATGAGGCAGAAAGCCCTGGCGACATTAAAAGAGGGTATAGATGAGGCTTACGAAATGGGCGCGTCGGGTTTCGCCTTTTTAAGCGGCAAATATCCAGGCGATGACAAAAAAGATGCTGCCATGGACGCCCTGATAAAGTCTACTGTGGAACTTTGCAATTATGCTAAGTCCAAGGGCGATATGCGCGTAGAGCTTGAGGTCTTTGACCGCGATATAGAGAAAAAGTCGCTTATAGGACCGGCAGCCGACGCTAAAGCTTTTGCCGAGGCTATATCCAAACAATGTGATAATTTCGGCCTTGTGGTAGATCTGAGCCATATACCACAGCTGAATGAATCGGCTGAGCAGGCCTTATTGCCAGTAAAAGATTATTTGACGCATGCTCATTTGGGCAACTGTGTGCTAAAGGATAAAACACATCCTGCTTACGGCGATAAACACCCGCGCTTTGGCATAGAAGGCGGAGAGAATGATGTGGATGAAACCGTGGCCTTCTTGAAAGTGCTATTGGATATAGGATTCTTAAATCCCGAGAACCCGCCTGTGGTAAGCTTTGAAGTCAAGCCCGTCGGCGATGAATGCCCCGAACTGGTTATAGCAAATGCCAAGCGTGTGCTCACTGAGGCATGGGCAAAATTATAGAAGGAGGAGAATATACATATGGCTAAATGGAAGGTTTATGTGACACGGCTTCTGCCCCCTAAGGCTATGGAGGCTTTATACAATAATCCGGATTTGGAAGTAGAGGTTAATCCGGAGGATCGTCCGCTTACGCGACAGGAGCTTCTGGAGAAAGTGCGCGGTCGCGATGCCGTTATAACCCAATTGGTCGATAAAATCGATGCCGAGGTTATGGACGTTGCAAAGGGCGTTAAGATATTCGCCAATTACGCGGTCGGTTATGATAATATCGACGTAGCTGCGGCTACCGAAAGGGGTATACTGGTTACAAATACGCCGGAAGTATTGACCGACACCACCGCTGATCTGGCGTGGGCTCTATTGTTTGCCGCTGCGCGCTGCATAGTTCCGGCCGATAAATTCACAAGGGAAGGTAAATATAAAGGATGGGCGCCGATGCTTTTCCTTGGCCAGGACATAACCGGCAAGACGTTGGGCATTATAGGTAGCGGGCGTATAGGCACGGCATTTGCCAAAAAGTCAAAAGGCTTTGATATGACCGTTCTATATAATGATGTAAACCCTAATCCTAGATTTGAAGCCGAAACCGGTGGCAGATTTGTTGATAAAGAAACATTATTGAAAGAATCGGATTTCATATCCTTGCATGTGCCGTTGTTGCCATCGACCAGGCATCTTATAAGCGAGAATGAATTCAGAACGATGAAAAAAACGGCCGTATTGATAAATACATCCAGAGGCCCGGTGGTAGACGAGCAAGCGCTAGTAAATGCGCTCAAGGAAGGTGAGATATGGGCCGCAGGCTTGGACGTGTACGAGAATGAGCCGGAGCTCACACCCGGCTTGGCCGAGCTGGATAATGCTGTACTGCTGCCCCATATAGCCAGTGCATCGATAGAGACGCGTACAAAAATGGGCTTGTTGGATGTGGACAACGTAGTAGCGGCGCTTAACGGTCAATTGCCGCCAAATTGCGTCAATCCCGAAGCGTTTAAAAAATAAAACTATACTCGATGGCATATCAATGCGATCGCATTGATATGCCATTTTAAAATGAGAGAGGGGAAATATAATGCCGTTAACTACCATTGTGCCAATATTAAAGAAGGCTCAGAATGAAGGCTATGGCGTGGGAGCATTTAATTTCATAAATATGGAAACGTTAGAAGGCATAATAACGGCGGCTGAAAGCTTAAATTCGCCGCTTATAGTGGGCGTGCCAGAGAGATTATTGAGCATTCTCGATCTTAATATATTATCCGATATGGCGCTTTCACGTATAGAGAGGTCTTCTATACCCATAGCGCTGCATCTGGATCACAGCAAGACCTTTACTAATACAATGAAGGCCATACGCTTCGGATTTTCATCGGTTATGTTCGACGGATCCGCTTTGCCATTTGAAGAGAATATAGCTCAAACGCGCAATATAGTAGAAGTAGCGCATGCCGTTGGCGTGTCGGTTGAGGGCGAGATCGGGTATGTGGGGCGTGATATAGATGCCGAAACGTTGAATCCAGATCTTTTTACCAAGGTGGAACAAGCCGTGGAATTCGTAAAAAAGACCGGAGTAGACGCTCTGGCTATCTCATATGGTTCTGTGCATGGCGTGTATAAGGGAACGCCGCACCTGGATTTTAAGCGCCTAAATGACATTCGCCATGCTGTGGATGTGCCGCTGGTACTGCATGGAGGTTCGGGTCTTTCGGACAATGACTTTACACATTCCATAGAATTGGGTATCTCTAAAATCAACATTTTCACCGATATATCCGAGGCTGGTGTAACAGTATGCCGGAATATGTCAGGAAACAGGCTTGAACTTGCCTTATTAATGAATGAAATAAGAAAAAAGACAGCGGGTGTAGTAGAAGAAAAGATAAAGGTCTTTGGATCGGCAGGAAAGGCCTGGTGAGCATGATATCATCGATATTGACGTTAGATCTAGGCACCACAGCGTGCAAAGCGATATTTTTCGACCTCAGCGGCAATGTGTTGGCCGATGGCAATTGCGAGTATCCGACAGCCCATCCCACGCCTATGGCGGCCGAGCAAAAGGCCGATGATTGGTGGGAAGCGGTTGTAAAAGCCGTGCGTCAGGCTGAAGATAAGCTGGCCGAACCTGTCGGGGTGGAGGCTATAGGGCTTTCTTCCCAGAGGGAAACCATCGTACCGGTAGACCGATTTGGAACGCCTCTATGCGATGCTATAATGTGGATGGATAGGCGATCCAAGGATTATGCGAATCAAATGGCCGAGCATTTCGGCAAAGAGGATTTACACAACATGACCGGCATGATACCAGATTCTACTTTTTCGGCTACCAAGATAGCTTGGCTTAAAGAACATCAGCCTGATGCTTTTGCTAAAACCGCTTATTTTTTGCAGCCTAGGGATTATATATGCTTTAAGCTTACCGATAATTTCATATTGGATTATTCGCTGGCCTCTCGGACCATGATGCTGGATGTGCGAAAGCTGCAATGGCGTTCTGAAATCCTCGATTACTTAGGTATAAACCCCGAACAATTGCCGCCGCTGGTATGGTCCGATCAGGTAATCGGGCATGTCACGAACAAAGCTGCATCGGCTTTGGGTTTAAATAGCGGCATACCGGTGGTAGCCGGAGGGGGAGATAGGCAATGCGAAGCTCTGGGAGCCGGTATATTTGGCACAAGAGCTATGGAGTCCACTGGCACCACCAGCAATATATCGTTTGCTGCCGACAACGTACCTGAGGTAATAGACTCCAGGGTAGTATGTTCCGTACATACATTGCGCGATCATTGGCTGATAGAGCAGGGCTTGACCACAAGCGGCTCCATAATGCAGTGGTTTAGGGACCGCGTATATTATTCAGACGGGGATGCCAGGGATAAGACCTCTTATAAACCTATAGACGCCGAGATAATGCAAAGCCCGCCGAGCGCTAATAAGCTGTTGACTCTACCGTTTTTTATGGGCGCTAAGGCCACGCGCTGGAATCCCGATGCCCGCGGCGCTGTGTTCGGTTTAACGCTCGGTCATACCAAAGGCGATATAGGTCGCAGTATCATGGAAGGCGTGGCTTTTGAATTAAAGGCGTGCCTGGATGTGCTGAGCGATATGGCGTTGTCGCCTGATGAACTGGTCATAATGGGCGGTGGGTCCAAAGCCGAATTGTGGAATCGGATAAAGGCCGATGTGTACGGTCTGCCTATAAAGGTACCGAGGATAAGGGAAGCAGCCTCGTTGGGCGCTATGGCTCTCGCCGGCAAAGGCGTCGGTATATTCGATGATGCCGCTCAAGCCGCGTTGCGATTAAATCCGATTGTGGGTGAATATAGCCCCAACCGAGAAAATAACGAATTTTATCGACAGTATTATGGATTGTACAACGACCTTTATAAAAGCTTGGAGCAATTGTATAAAAGACTGGAAGAATTGTAAAAATGAGCGGGCACTGTTTTAATGCCCGCTTTTGATTTTAATCAATTATTTGGCACGCCATCCGCCGTCTACTACCAGCGTGGCGCCAGTTATATAGCTGGACTCGTCTGATGCCAGAAAGACAGCGGCTTTTGCTATATCTTCGGGCTGACCGACGCGTTTCATGGGTATGGGGGCTAATATGGCTTCCTGCTGTTCGGGGGTACCCAATAAATCCCTGGTCATACCGGTAATTATGGCACCCGGGCATATGGCGTTAACGTTTATACCCAGCGGTGCTACCTCGCAGGCCACTTGCCTTGTGATGCCCACGACGCCGTGTTTGGAGGCAGTATAGACGGTACCGCCGGCCATGCCGTTTAATCCTGCTACAGACGCCGTATTTATGATCTTGCCGCTGCGCTGCTTGATCATTTCCTGCAGCGCGCGTTTGCAGCCGAGGAACACGCCTTTAAGGTTCACATTCATCACGCGGTCATACAGTTCTTCACTGGCATCGAGGCATGATGTAAAGTTATCGAATATGCCGGCGTTGTTCACCATGATATCCAGCTTACCAAACTCTTGTACGGTAGTGGAAACGAGCTTGTCTATATCCGCAACTTTGGATACGTCGGTTTTTATGAATATGGCCTGACCACCGGCCTCTTTTATCATCTGCTCGGTTTCTCTGCCGCTTTCCTCAACCAATTCGCCTAATACTATTTTTGCTCCTTCCTTTGCAAGGGCTATAGCAATGGCTCTGCCCATGCCGGAACCGGCTCCCGTTACTACTGCTGTTTTGTTCTCTAAACGCATGACTTATTCCTCCTAAAAAATAAATTGATTAATGAGTTTAATACTCATTAAAAGCCCTTTCGTCGCACTCCTCCTCTAAACGTGCGGCCAGTGTGTAGAGGCTTTCGTTGAGGTATACGTTCTCTACCACTACACCTTCCGGTACGCTGATATTGGCGCAGGCGAAGTTCCATATGCCCTTTACGCCTGCATTTACGGCGCGATTTATGACGCTCTGTGCTTTGTTGGCCGGCGTGCATATAGCGGCTATGCTTACGGGATGTTGCGACAAGAATATCTCAAGATCATCCATATCTATAATCTCCACATCGCGTATGCGCAGGCCTATAAGCTTTGGATTTACGTCGAACAATGCTTTAAGTATAAAACCGTCATGCTCGAATTCGGCGTAATTGGCCAATGCCTGACCGAGATTACCGGCGCCTATGATTATAAACGGATGCTGGATATCCAGGTGCAGTATATTGCGTATCTGTTCTTTGAGATAGGCAATATCATAGCCGTATCCTTGATGGCCGAATTCTCCGAACCAATGGAGGTCCTGCCTCAATTGCGACGCCTTTATGCCTAGTTGCTTCGATATCTCATTGGACGATATTGAATGAATCGTATCAGCAGGCAGCTGCGACAGGTAACGGTAATATATGGCCAATCTCCTGAGCACCAGACATGATATATTTTTCTTCATCTTGAGGTAAGCCTCCTTTTTCTATAAACCGAAGATGCAGCGGTAATGCTTTTATTTTAATGTTGCCTGTTCGAGTATGTTGTATGCAACAAATGATGAGATTTTTCACTCAGCGGTCGCCCTAAAAATTCTTCGTACAATGCCTGTACAGCAGGGTTTTCATGCGATTTTCGCAATGGCATGGCTTTGTCGACTTCATATATAGCTTTGATACGTTGCTGGCGTATAGCGTTGGTCGTTCGGTAAGGCTGGCCGCCGCCACCTATACAGCCACCTGGACAGCACATGATCTCTATAAACTGATAATCGGCGGCTCCATTTCTGATAAGCTCCAGCAGCTTTTTTGCATTGGCTATACCATGTGCTACGGCTACATTGACCTTGACGTCATCCAAATCCACACTGGCCTCTTTTATTCCCTTTAAACCTCGTACATCAGTGAAGTCCAAAGAGGGCAACGTATTGCCTGTAACGACCTCGTATACCGTGCGCAGAGCTGCCTCCATAACCCCGCCCGTAGCACCGAATATGGCACCGGCACCGGTCGATATGCCCAGCGGCTCGTCAAACGGCTCTTCAGGCAATGCTGTGAAGTCTATGCCGGCCTGCCTTATCATACGAGCTAGCTCTCTCGTGGTCAGCGCCACATCGACATCCCTGACACCGCTGTCGTTCATCTCAGGCCTGCCGGATTCGTATTTTTTAGCTGTGCAAGGCATAATGGATACCACAAATATATCTTCAGGTTTAAGACCTATTTTTTGAGCGTAATATGTCTTGGCTATCGATCCGAACATTTGTTGAGGGGACTTGCATGTGGAAAGGTGCGGTAATAGGTCTGGATAGTATTGTTCTATGAAGTTTATCCAGCCTGGGCTGCATGAGGTTATCATGGGCAACATACCGCCGTGTTGGAGACGATCAAGCAGTTCATGCCCTTCCTCCATTATGGTCAGATCGGCGGCGAAATCAGTATCGAACACATCGTCGAAACCCAATCGCCTCAAGCCTGCAGCTAATTGGCCCAGCGCCACAGTACCGGGAAGCATATCGAATTCTTCAGCTATCGATACCCTTATAGCCGGTGCCGTTTGAACGATAACGCGTTTGCTGGTATCAAATATAGCTTGCCATACCTTATCGGTTTCATCGTTTTCATATATGGCCGCCACAGGGCAAACGGTGGAACACTGACCACATAATATACATCCGGCGTCACTCAAATATTTGCCCAATCCGGATACTATCTCGCTATCGGCACCGCGATAAGCGTCAAATAATATGCCTACCTGCTGTGTTTCCTGGCACATATCAACGCATCTGCCGCATTTGACGCATTTATTCGGATTGCGTATTAAAGACGGCGTCGATGTATCTATGGGTTTGGGTTTAAGTATATTCTTGAACGGATTATGCTGAATATTTAATCTTTGAGCGAGGGATTGCAGCTCGCATACGCCGTTCTTTACGCATTCGTTGCAGTCTTCATCGTGGTCGGCCAGCATGAGCTGGACTATTGTCCGCCTGGCGTTCATCACATTTTTGCTCCATGTTTTAACTGCCATACCTTCGTTTACGGGTGTGGAGCATGAAGCGGCCAGGGTACGTGAACCTTCCACTTCTACCACGCATACGCGGCAGTTGCCTTTGATATTTTGGTCGGGAAAGTAGCAGAGCGTAGGTATATCTATACCCGCTTTTTTGGCTGCGTCCAATATTGACGTATTCTCCGGAACGGTTACTTTTTGGCCATCTATAGTTAAAGTAACTGTGTTCATATTATTTCACCTCCGTTTGTCGATGAGCATATACCGGCAGGACAGCGACCGTTTATGTGCATATCGTATTCGTCTTTGAAATACAGTAGCGTTGATACAACCGGCATAGGCGATGACTGACCGAGACCGCATAATGCCGCTTGCTGCATTGTTTGTGTCAGCGACTGAAGTACATCGTAATGGGAAGGGGTGGCTGAGCCTTTGCTGAAATCGTCTATAAGGTTATAGAGCTGAGGATTACCCTCGCGGCAGGGCGTGCATTTACCGCAGGATTCATGGGCAAAGAATTTAAGTAGACTTTTTACTATGTCTATAACGCACCGGCTGTCGTCAAAGGCTATAATAGCGCCCGAACCCATCGACAAACCGTTCTTTTTCATATCTGCAAAGTCGAGCTTGACGTCCAACATATCGGAGGGTATACAGCTGCCCGAAGCTCCGCCTATCTGGATCATTTTAAGCTCGCGTTCGCCGGGTACGCCTTGGCCTATATCGTATATAATATCTTTGAGCGTTATGCCAAACGGTAGCTCGAATACGCCTCTGTTGGCGATATTACCTGATAAGCATATAAGCTTAGTGCCGGCGCTATTGTCGGTACCTACCGAACGAAAGGCCTTGCTGCCGTTTGATACGATATAGGGTATATTGGCCAAGGTTTCCACGTTATTTATTAAAGTGGGCTTATCCCACAAGCCGGAAACAGGGGGATACGGTGGTTTGTAACGCGGCCGCCCGCTTTTGCCTTCTAAAGACTCGATCAGGGCGAATTCTTCACCGCATATATAAGCTCCGGCGCCCGAGCGCACTTCAATATCGAAGTTGAAATGCTGTTTCAATATGTTATTGCCCAGATAACCGATCTTTCTGGTCTGTTCAACAGCATTTTTCATTAGCTCTATAGCGCGGTCATACTCGCCCCTTATATAAATATAACCTTTCTGTGCACCAACGGCGTAGCCGGCAAGGATAATACCTTCCACCAGTTGGTATGGATCGCCTTCCATCAGGTACCGATCCTTGAATGTGCCCGGTTCGCCTTCATCCGCGTTACATACGACGTATTTCACATCGCCTGGAGTATCGTGAACCATCTGCATCTTGAGGCCGGTTGGAAAAGCGGCTCCACCGCGGCCCAGCAGACCGGACGCTTTGACCTCGTCTATTACGCCCTGCGGTTTCATGGTCAAGAGCGCCTTAACCAGCGCCTTGTACCCGCCGGTACTTATATACTCTGATACATCTCTCGGATCGATGTCGCCGCAACGCTGTGTCAAACGTTTTACTGTAAGATCGGACATATGCTATCGCCTCCTAAGATCGCTCAGTATCGATTTTATTTTTTCGCTATCGAGATCGCCATATAATTCCCCGCTTATTCTGGCTGCGGGGGCATGTGAGCAACATCCCAGACAGCTGCTGTATTCAAGTGTAAACAGACCGTCCGGAGTGGTTTGCCCCATATCTATGCCCAATATATGGCGAAAATCATCGATCACATTGTATGCGCCGTTGACTATACATGGGGCATTATCGCATATCTGTATTATATATTTGCCCCTGGGTTGTAAAGAAAAAAAGCTGTAAAATGTGGCTACGCTGTATACGCGGCTTTCCGGTATACCGAGCAATCTCGACACTTGTTTTAGGTCATCTTCGCTCAAATAATGCTTATCGTTGCTGTTTTGAATATCCAGCAGTATCGGCACGAGCTTATCTTCAGCGATGCCATGGCTATTTATTATTTCTTCTACCATAAAACTATCTCCTTCGATAAAAATCATTCTACTTATATTAAGAGCAAAGTATATACCAACTAGATGGTTAAAAAATAGATACAAATTTAACGAATCTTTAGCCATAATAGAACAATGATTATTAAAAAGGTTATGAAATTTATATTTATCTTTAATGCATATGCGCATTGCATAGGATAGATAAGCTGTTTTATTGTTAAAAAAGTAGCGAATTAAAGCGATGTATTTCTACATCGCTTTAATGCATGTTTGCATTAATTTTGGTATTTTTTGAGCTTGCGCACTATAGTAGATTGATCAATATCCAAGCATTCAGCCATTTTATAGGTGCTTTTATAGCGTTTGTGGGCCATCTGCAATAATTGGCGCTCCACTTCTTCGACGGCTTCTTTAATAGGCATTATGTCGTTTACTTTTACAGTCGACCGTATGGATGGTCGGTCTCCTATACAACTCCATATATCTTCCGAGGTTATTATATCACCCTTTGTGGTCACCGTCAGCCGTTCCATGATGTTCTCCAATTCACGCACATTCCCCGGCCAATCATATTCATTGAGGGCTGCATATGCGTCTATGGAAAGTTGCTTATCAATATTGTATTTATTGCCGAACTGCTTGACAAAGTATTGGGCCAGCGGCACTATATCTTCGATGCGTTCGCGCAGTGGAGGTATGGTTATGGGTACCACGTTTATTCTATAATAAAGATCCGCCCTGAACGTACCCTGTTTTACCATAGTCGCCAGATCCTTGTTGGTGGCCGCTATTATCCGAATATCTACATCTATGGGTTTGATGCCGCCTATGCGCGTTATTTTTTTCTCCTGGATGGCTTGCAACAGTTTTACCTGCATTGCCATCGGCAGCTCGGCTATTTCGTCCAGAAACAGTATACCGTGGTTGGCCACTTCAAAGAGCCCTTGTTTACCGTCGCGTTTGGCTCCTGTAAACGCACCGGTTTCATAACCGAACAGTTCGGATTCTATAAGCGTTTCGGGTATGGCACCGCAGTTTATCTTTACAAAGGGACCGTTCTTTCGTGAGCCGGTATCGTGTATGAAATGGGCTATCATATCCTTTCCCACACCGGTTTCACCTAAAAGCAATACAGTGGAATCGACATCAGCCACTTCATATGCTATATTTAAGGCTTTTATAAAAGAAGGGCTGTTGCTTATAAGCGCAGGGACAGTATTTTTAACGGTATCGGCATTTGAAAAGCTATCGTTATAATTCACCCATTTGTTTTGCAGTTTATTCAGTTCGTCCATAGCCCTTATATTTACTACCACACGTGTTATCTGGCCGTTTTCATCTGATATGGGGTTGGCCGTCGCTATCAACTGGCGGCCGCTTAGGCATTGTTGCAATACGGTTATACGGCGCTTCTCTTTTATAGCCAATAATGTGGCCGAGGGGTATATGATCCTTTTATTCTCAAGCTCTGCGACATTATCGGGCAATTGTTCATCGGATATGCCCACTATGCGTTTCCATGCAGAATTTGTGCGCAGTATATTTCCTTGCCCGTCAGTCATCATCATACCGTCATATGAGCATTCGACTAGGCCGTTGAGTTCATTGTTTAATGAGGATATCTCATTTAATTTATCCGATAGCTGGTTTAGCAATGTATTCTTTCGATTTATGAGATAGGGCAGGCACATCTCTATCTCGGCAACACCCTGATAAACCGCTATAGCTTTGTCGCGGCAGGAATCGTAACCGCAGGCTCCGCAGTTTAATTCATCTGATAACGAGCATTTGCCCGTGCTAGCCAATATCTGCTGTATTTCTTGCTCACTCGGATAGGGTAGCGAAGCTGTTTTATTTTCATAGTTTCTATATAGTCTATCAGATATTTCTCCATATATTTCTTCCAAAGTCATGTCATTGTTTGTCGGCATATCGTAGCGGCTGTATTGATCTATTAATATGCCACGTTGATAGACGGGCAAAGGGCTGTCGATTTTAGGACCTTCTATGCATCCGTGGCACAGCAGCGCATCTATAAAGTATGCACCGAAAGAATTGAAGTTTTTTACCAATCCTAATATATTTTCTTTGCTATCTATAGCCATTTGACCCTGCGCCGATTTTATATTTTTGCTAAAACCACTGACCAGCGGCAAAAGGCGCCCTTTAGATACGGCAGGGCTATCCCATGCCTCTTCATGGCACGTGGGAATGTTTATATTACAATCATTGAGCATTTGTTTGAGTTCATCGAAGGTTAAAACCTCATCTATTATACCGTCGAATTCGGGACGGTGAATTTCGTCTTTTTTAGCTATACACGGACCTGCGAATACGATCCTCACGTTATTTTTACGCCTTAATGCATAGCGTATCATCATACCGGTGGCTATCATAGGCGATACAATCGGGCTAAGATACGGTATGAGCGCAGGATAATGCCTTTCTATAAGGTTTACCAAAGCCGGACAGGCGGCATTTATATAAGTACCTTGCTTATGCTGCAACAGAAAGGCTTGGGTATGCCTGGCTACTATTTCGGCGCCGGCCGCCACCTCCCACACTTCCGCAAAACCCAGCTTTTTAACAGCTGCTACCTCCTGTAATGGTGTGGCCGGATAAAACGATGCTATAAAAGAGGGTGCAAGGCATGCCACGGTATAATACCCCTTGTTCAGAAAGGCAGAAGTATTTTCTATGCCGCTTATGACTTTTTTGGCGTTTTGGCTGCAATGTTTTATGCAATTGCCGCACTGTATGCATCTTGTTTGAATTATCTCGGCCTGCCCGTCTTTTATCCTGACAGCTTTAACCGGGCAGTTTCTGACACACGAATAACATTGCCGGCATTTGTTAGGTTCCGTTCTTACTATTTCTAATGCCATGAGTACCCCTTCCTTCGCAGGCATATATTGTCTAAATTTTAACGAGAAGCTATATATAATTTCTTGTTAAAATTATATCACTAATAAGATGTAAATGCTATAATATATAACGATTATTTCAATGTTGACATAACCGATAAAGAATGTTATAATTGGCTAAATTAAATATGAGGCTCTTATCCAGAGAGGTGGAGGGACTGGCCCGATGAAGCCCGGCAACCAACATCGAAATAAGTTGTATGGTGCCAATTCCTGCAGGTGTGATATGCCTGGCAGATAAGAGAGGAAAATATAAAACCTCTTCTGTTTGCGCAGGGGAGTTTTTTATTATCTGGATATTTAGAGTCGCGAAGCATATAGGAAGGGGAGTATTTTATGTCAGATAAAAAATGGGGCTTTAATACGTTGGCGTTGCATGCCGGACAACAACCGGATCCGGCTACGGGAGCGATGGCTGTGCCGATATATCAGACTACGTCGTATGTCTTCAAAGATTCAGATCATGCGGCCAGGCTATTCTCATTGGAAGAGTCGGGAAATATGTATACGCGCATGATGAATCCTACCACGGATGTATTCGAAAAGCGCATGGTCGCGCTGGAGGGCGGTATTGGAGCTTTGGCATTAGCATCGGGTTCGGCGGCCATTACCATGGCTATAATGAATATAGCTGGTAACGGCGATGAGATAGTGGCTGCCAGCACTCTATATGGCGGTACATATAACCTGTTTGCATCTACGCTCCCAAGGTATGGAATAAAGGTCAGGTTTGTGGATTCCGATGACCCTGAAAACTTCAGAAAGGCTGTCAACGAGCATACCAAAGCGTTCTTTGCGGAGACATTGGGGAATCCTAATATAAATGTACTGGATATAGAGGCTGTAGCCAAAATAGCCCACCAAGTGGGGGTACCTCTCATAGTGGATAATACTTTCGCTTCACCGTATTTGTGCAGGCCGATCGAGTTTGGCGCTGATATAATCGTGCATTCGGCAACTAAATATATAGGTGGCCACGGTACGTCCATAGGCGGCATAATGGTAGATTCAGGGAATTTCAATTGGGACAATGGGCGATTCCCTGGTTTGGTAGAACCGGATGAAAGCTATCATGGTATAAGCTATGTAAAGGATATAGGCGCGGCTGCTTATATAACAAAAGCACGCGTTCAGCTCCTTAGAGATATGGGAGCGTGCATAAGCCCGTTTAATTCTTTTTTAATGCTGCAAGGCCTTGAAACATTGCCGCTGCGTATGGAAAGACATGTTTCCAACGCTCTGGCGGTAGCGAAATACCTCGAGGGGAATCCGGCCGTATCATGGGTAAACTATCCTTCGCTGTCATCCAGCAAGTATAACTCACTGGCTCAGAAATATACGCCTAAAGGGGCCGGCGCTATTTTTACATTCGGGTTGAACGGTGGTATAAAAGCAGGTAAAAAATTTATAGATAGCCTCAAACTGTTTTCATTATTGGCCAATGTAGGTGATGCCAAATCGTTAGTTATACATCCGGCCAGCACCACTCATCAGCAGCTTTCACGTGAGGAACAGCTTGCTGCCGGTGTTACTGAGGATATGGTGCGCGTATCCATAGGTATCGAGGATGTGAAAGATATTATAGATGATCTGGATCAAGCTATAGAGGCTTCTCAAAACATATAGTTTGGACGGGCTTGGGCCGGAATATATAAATATATCGCCATATATGCTATAATAATTGTTATTATAAGGTTTAGGGAGGATAGCAGCAGTTTGTATAGACATGAATATACATTTGCATACCCGCCGGATTTGCTTGTACTGGAAAGCGGCCAAAAGCTTGGCCCTATTACCGTGGTATATGAAACATACGGCGCTTTAAATGCCGATAAAAGCAATATAATATTGGTTGAGCATGCACTGACAGGAGATTCGCATATAGCCCGTCATTCGGAACATGATTCGAGAAAGGGGTGGTGGGAGCAGATGCTGGGTCCAGGTCTCCCGCTGGATCCTGAAAAATACTTTATAATATGCGCTAATGTTTTGGGAGGGTGTCAAGGCACCACAGGGCCTTCATCTATCAATCCCGCTACCGGCAGACCATATGGCATGCGCTTTCCCGTAATCACTATTCGTGATATGGTAAGGGTGCAGAAAAAGCTTTTGGAACATATGGGCATAGAGCATGTGATGGCCGTAATAGGCGGTTCAATGGGTGGTATGCAGGCGCTGGAGTGGGCTGTGTTATATCCTGATTTTATTGACGGTATTTTTCCTATAGCCACTCCGGGCAAGCTCTATCCGCAAGCCATAGGATTTAATTATATAATGCGCAGGACCATTATGCTGGATCCGAAATGGAATAACGGCGATTATTACGAAACAGGTGAACAACCGGCTTTGGGTTTAGGTATTGCACGCATGCTGGGTATGATGACTTACCAGAGCGATGAGTCGATGAAACGAAAGTTTAGCCGAATGATAGGAAGGGGAAGGGAGCGTTTCGATATAAAGCACTTAAAAGACCCTACTATTAAGTTCGATGTGGAAACATATCTCGATTATCAGGGAGAAAAACTGGTAAGGCGTTTTGATGCCAATTCATACATTTATTTATCGCGGGCTATGGACTTATTTGACCTGAGTATGGGGTATGAAAGCATGGAAGAAGCGCTGTCGCGCATAATATGTAAGGTTAAAATCATGGGCATAAGCTCGGATATATTGTTTCCGAAACATCAACAATTGGAACTGATAAAAAAGATGCGCGGCTTGGGAATAGATGCCACGTACGTGGAATTGACATCGATATACGGGCATGATTCATTCCTTATAGAATATGAAAAACTCAAACCTATAGTGCAAAGGTTCTTGATGAGCCTTAAAAACGGGAAAAGGAAAAAGCTGTTTTCATTCTTATAATAGATGTCATGTTGTCACCTTTGACGGTCGCTGTTCATATACTGATAATAAGGCTTTCTTTCGGGGAGGTGACAGCATGGCAAGACGTCTGATCGATAACGAACGCGTGATAATGCAAAAGGTAGAACGCGCAGAGATAACACCGTCCGAAGCTATAAGGTACATTTATGGTCATGACCAGAATACGGACGGTATTAATAGTTTGGAAATAGCAGAGGCTCAAAAGGAGCTCCTTTCATTGATAGGGCTGGAGAATATAAAGAAATTGGTAGAAGAGCTCCAAGCATATATAAACATACAACAACGCCGCAAGATGGAGGGAATGGCCCATGACGGCATGACTTTACATATGATCTTTAAGGGCAATCCGGGCACAGGCAAGACCACTGTGGCGCGGCTGTTGGGCAAAATGCTGCATGGAATGGGTTTATTGAGGATAGGGCACACCGTCGAGGTTGAAAGAGCAGATCTAGTAGGGGAATACATAGGTCATACAGCTCAAAAGGTAAGGGAACAGGTCAAAAGGGCGTTGGGGGGTATATTGTTTATAGACGAAGCCTATTCTTTGTCCAGAGGAGGAGAAAGGGATTTTGGCAAAGAAGCCATCGATACGCTGGTTAAAGAAATGGAAGACAACAAAGACGATCTCGTGGCCATTTTAGCCGGTTATAAAGATGAGATGGATTACTTTATGCGCATGAATCCTGGCTTGCGGTCGCGATTCCCCATACAGATGGAGTTCAGGGATTATACATTGGATGAATTGGTGCGGATAGCCGATCTTATGTTCGACAAGCGCCAATATAGCCTGTTGCCTGATGCCCGCAACAAGTTATATGTGCTGTTGGCGGGGAAACAATCGAATATGGACCAAAGGATGGGCAATGCCAGACTGGTAAGGAACATAGTGGAAAATGCCATACGGAAACAAGCCGTCAGGCTGCATAAACAGGGCTCCATCAGTAAGGAAGATTTGATAGTCATCCGCAAAGAGGATATAGAAGAAGTTGATGTGTGACCATGAAAACCTGCGTTTTGATAGGCAAGCCCAATGTAGGTAAGACCCTTTTGTTGCTTAATCTGGCCAAGTTTTTAGGAAATAAGACTATAAAACTTCATTTTATGGATGCCGACGGCAACAGCATGGCAAAGGTTTATGATATAGAGGTGGCCAAGCGCTATCTGTGTGGGCGCCAGCCGTATAGTACGATGGGGCTTCAATGGATAAGAATGAATGCCGGCTGCCAATACATAGAGCTGGTGGATACCACCGGCTTAATAGGCGATGCAGTAGAACCTACGACTTTGCGTAAGGCTATGGCCCAGACCATCTCGTTTATAAAAAATGCATCGTTATTGCTGCATATCATCGATGCCACCTCGCTGCCCTCACAACCATTACCTGTTGATGATATAGATGTGGTGCTTTCTCATATCTTTGGCGGCAACGATAATTATGTGATGTTGATTAATAAAATCGACCTGGTGGATCGAGCCGACGATATTTTGGGCAAAGGAGCAAAAGCTTTCAACGTTAACAGCGATAAAATCATATGCGTTTCAGCATTGAATAAAGCCGGCTTTAAAGGTATAATAGACTACATAAATGCACAGAAAGGATAACAATCTAAATCCGATGTTAGATACAACCAAAGAATTTCTTAAAAGTACCTATGATATAGATCAACATATACTGGCACTTTGCCAGCAAGCCGAAGATGATATAAAGCATACATTCATCAAAATAGATAATATTCGCTCCTATAACCAATACAATGTTATCGCCGCTATGCAGCGTGAGGGGGTGGGGGAAAGGCATTTTGCGGCTACCAGCGGTTATGGCTATGACGATCAGGGCAGGGATGCGCTGGAGCGAATATATGCCCGTATTTTTGGAGCAGAGGATGCCATAGTGCGAGCGCAGATAGCATCGGGTACTCATGCTATATCGCTATGCTTCTATGGATTGCTTCGGCCCGGGGACGTGCTGCTTTCCATAAGCGGTCGACCCTATGACACATTACAAGAAGTTATAGGTATAAGCGGCAATAGCAGGGGCTCGCTGAGAGAATGGGGCATAGATTATAAGGAAGTAGAGCTGTCGGAAGACGGCTTGTTCGATAAAATTGGAATAAAAAAGGCTATTGAACTTTATACCCCCAAAGTTATAGCTATACAGCGATCGCGTGGTTATCAATGGCGCCAATCCATCGATGTAAACGCTATAGGCAATATTATCCAGTTCATACGCGGCCTCGGATGCGATGCAGCCATCGTAGTGGATAACTGCTATGGCGAATTCACCGAATTGATAGAACCGACTCAAGTAGGAGCGGATATAGCGGCTGGCTCGCTTATCAAAAATCCCGGCGGCGGCATAGCACCCACCGGCGGTTATATAGTAGGTAAGAAGGATATGGTGGAGTGCATAGCCTATAGCCTTACAGCACCGGGCATTGGTAAAGAGGTGGGATCATACGCCGGAGGGTATCGGAATTTCTATCAGGGCCTTTTTTTAGCGCCGCACATAGTGGGTGAAGCGCTGAAAGGAGCTATATTGGCCAGCCGCATCTTTGAACTATCGGGGTATAGTGTTTTTCCGGCCAGCCACCATCATCGCACCGATATAATTCAATCCATTCGTTTTGAAGATCCGGAAAAGCTCAAAGCCTTTTGCAGAGGTATACAAAAAGCCGGAGCAGTAGACAGTTTTGTCACACCCGAACCATGGGATATGCCGGGTTATGAGCATCAAGTAATAATGGCAGCCGGTACCTTTGTACAGGGCTCATCTATAGAATTAAGTGCTGACGGGCCTATGCGACCGCCATATATAGGTCATCTGCAAGGAGGCCTTACGTATGATCACGTTAAACTGGGTATCATGCTCGCGCTGAAAGAAATGGATATGGCAAAATAAATGACAAATATTTATACAAGGCATGGTCAGCATCAAAGTTTAAGCGCACCTCCAATTATACAAAATGTTCATTTTGTATAATTGGCCGCTTAACCGCCGACAATAGTCGATAGTCACCGAAGATAATTTTATGTCGGTGACTAATAACTCTATAACTCTTAAAAATTAATATTAAACACCTAAAATCCAAAAATAATCATATGAATTATTTTCCGTGGATATCCAATTATCAACTTCTATAATGATAGTTTGAAGCGTTTATAGTCTCCTTAATACAGCTATAACTTTGCCGAGTATTTTTATATCTTTCACTATAATAGGTTGCATGAAGGGATTTTCGGGTTGCAACCTTATATGATCCTCTTCTTTATAAAAGCGTTTTACGGTGGCATCATCGTCTATAAGAGCTACTACTATATCACCGTTTTGTGCAGTCTCCTGTTTGCGTACGACTATATAATCGTTATCCAATATACCCGCTTCGTACATGCTGTCGCCTTTGACTCTGAGCATAAACGCTTCACTGTTCTGAATAAAGTCCAGTGGCAACGGAAAATATTCCTCTATGTTCTCCTGGGCTAATATCGGTTGACCGGCTGCCACACGTCCTAGCACAGGTATATTTGCCAATTCTACTTTTGAAATATTTTCATCGTCGCTCGGCTCTCCGTATATCACTTCCATGGCTCTTGGTTTTGTTGGATCGCGTTTTATAGCTCCTTTAGCCTCCAAGCGTTTTAAGTAGCCGTGTACCGTAGAAGTGGAACTTAATCCGACGGCATCACCTATCTCCCGTATAGAAGGCGGATATCCTCTCTCTTCGGTTATACTTCTTATATAATCCAGTATTTGTTTTTGTTTAACAGTCAAATCTATAGGCATATTTAATAACACTCTCCGTATATATTAATTATGACTCAATTATAACACGAAATAAAAAATATTGCAAAAGAATGTTCGCATATAGCTTGACAACGAATGTTTGTTCGTGTTAATATATATACAGAACATTTGTTCGTACATTTGAATACTAAACGCTGTGAAGGCTAAATACAGAAGGAGGCAAACATGATGAAAAAGAGTTTATATATAGCGGCGATAGTTATAGGCATACTGATACTGACCATTGTCCCCTCTTTGCTCGAGCGTACATCGGCGCAAAATGAGAAGAGTTATCAATTAGTATATGTGGAAACAGGCGACTCGCTTTGGTCTTTAGCTAAGAGATATGTTCCTAAAGACAAAGAAATACGCGAATTTATATACGAGATAAGGCAATTAAACGATATAGAGCCATCTAAACTGCAACCCGGCGAATTGTTGAAGATACCTGTGTCTTGATTTGGGTTACTTATCATGCTCTACTTCCTGCGATAATGGGTTGCTATTTACGGCATGGCGTACCATATCATTATCGACATGTGTATATATCTGAGTGGTAGATATATTTTCATGGCCCAGAAGTTGCTGCAGCGTCCGTATGTCTATATCGCCGTATTTATACATTAGTGTGGCCGCTGTGTGGCGCAGCTTATGCGTAGAATACTTGGTACTATCCAGACCCGCATTTGATATGTATTTTTTAACTATATGCTGAACTGTTTTAGGGCTTATTCGTTTTTTTAACTTACTTAAAAACAGCGCCTCCCTATCCTTTACCCCGTCATGAGGGCGCGTTTTTAAATAATTTTCTATAGCATTTAGGCATGCTTCATTGAGATAAACCGTACGTTCTTTATTACCTTTGCCTATTACGCGCAAGGTATCTTCTCTGATATCGCCTATATTTATACCCACCAGCTCCGATAAACGCAACCCGCAGTTTAGAAATAATGTAAGTATAGCGTAATCCCGTTCTTTAAAGGGTCCGTCTACCGAGGCTAACAATTCCCGGCTTTCCTCCAGAGAAAGATATACCGGATTTCGAGAGCCTACTTTAGGACTTTCCAATTCAACAGCCGGATTTACAGATAAAAGTTTGGCTTTATTAGTAAGATATTTAAAAAATGTGCGTATGCTGGCCACCTTACGCGCTCTGCTGCGCGCATTGTTATGCATCTGGTTGGAGAGAAATGATATATAAGCGTAGAGATCGCTCAGTTGCACGCTCTTTACTATGGATAAATCTATATCTCGGATGTCTATAGATCTTATATCCTCGCTCTCATCTACCATATCGCGTCTCATTTTCAAAAAACGAAAGAAGGTGCGCAGATCATAAAAGTACTCTTTTACCGTATTGGGAGATTTACCCTGTATATTTTCGAGATATATAAGAAAATCGTTTATTATATCAGGCGTACCATTTGTTCGCATCCTCTGTCCCCTCTTCCATTATAAAATACAATTTACTTTATAGCGTTTTTAGCGAGTTCATCGCATCTGTTGTTATATTCGTTATTGCTATGACCTTTTACTTTTACCCATTTGATGTCATGCATTTTGGTTAACTCTATAAGTCTTTCCCATAAATCTTTATTCTCAACGGGATCACCGCCTGTAGTTTTCCATCCGTTTCTCATCCACTTGTTGACCCAATGCTGATTAAAAGCATTGATTAAATATGCACTATCGGAGTACAGCTCTACACAACACGGTTCCTTCAGTGCTTCCAAGGCCTTTATCGCTGCTGTCAATTCCATACGGTTATTTGTAGTCAGAGGTTCTCCACCGTATATTTCTTTTATGCAGTCTTTATAATTTAATATGGCAGCCCATCCGCCCGGTCCGGGATTATTCGTACAAGCGCCATCAGTATATATAGTTACTTTTTTCAATCGCTCTACTTCTCCATATATTTTGATTTCTCAGCGCATGCTTTAACGGCTTGCATTACGATACCACGAAATCCGCCCTGTTCCAATGCATATATGGCGTCTATAGTGGTTCCTGCCGGCGAAGATACCATATCCTTAAGTTTACCCGGATGTTCTCCGGTTTCCAATACCATGGCAGCCGAACCAAGCAACGTCTGAGCTGCTAAAGTATACGCCTTATCCCTTGGCAGGCCCTCCATAACACCAGCATCAGCAATGGCTTCTATAAACATAAAGGCATAAGCCGGTCCGCTGCCGCTTACGGCAGTCACAGCATCCATTAATTTTTCTTCGACTATCTCGACCTTACCTAATGCGGCAAATATTGTCTCCACTTCCTTTGCCGTACTCCCATCTATATTTGATGGCACAGCTATGACGGACATGCCCATGCCTATGAGTGCGGGAGTATTGGGCATAACGCGTACAACCCTTACGTCTCTATCAAAAAAACTTTTTATGTACTTTATGGATATGCCGGCAGCTATAGATACTACTATGGTATCAGGTGCTATAACATCCCTCAATTGCTTCAATACCGGTTCATAGACAGCCGGTTTTATAGCAAGTATTATTATACGGGCCGATTCAGCCAAAGCCTTATTATCATTAGTTATATCAACACCCAATCGTTGCAAAGAAACTAATTTGTTATCGTCGATATCGCTGACTATCATGTCGGCCGGTTGTACCAATTCGGCTTTTAATATGCCTTTTATTATAGCCGTTGCCATATTGCCGGCTCCTATAAGTCCTATTTTATACACGACTATATCATCTCCTATTGTTATATTACGGCAGCTTTTCCGTTATATACAAAACCATGTTGTGGGTCTACCGTTACCCATATACCATCGGTTAATATTTCGGTAGCTTCCTGGGCTCCCACTACGACCGGTATCTCAAGCGTCAGTCCAACCACAGCGGCATGTGAGGCTATACCGCTCTCTTCGGTTATAATTGCCGAGGCTCTGCGCATGAATGGCAACAACGTATTGTCGGTAGACTTAGCCACTAATATATCGCCATCCTTGAAGTTGGTCTTTGCATCCATATAGTTCTTTACAGAGCATACTCTGCCATATACAGCTTTAACACCAAATCCCACACCTTTGACAAGTATATCTCCGGCTATATGAACCTTTATAAGATTGGTAGTGCCACTTACTCCTACTGGAACACCTGCCGTGATGACCACCAGATCTCCGCTGCTTATTAGTTCGGATTCCAAAGCGGTATCGACTGATTGTTCTATCATTTCATCCGTACCTTCCATCTGGGAGGTTAAAAACGGCACTACACCCCATACCAGCGATAGTTTATTGTACACCATTTCGCTTATAGTGGTTGCTATTATCGGAGCCACCGGCCTGTATTTGGCTACCATTCTTGCGGTATAGCCTGACTTTGTAGCGGTTATTATGGCTCTAGCGCCTAGGTCCCGCGCTATAGTGCAGGTAGCATGACTTATAGCGTTTGTAATACTGGCTGAGGATATAGCCTTATCATAAAAAGCAGCATCGCAATTAAGTGAGCGTTCGACCCTTTCGGCTATGCGTATCATGGTAGTTAAAGCCTCTACGGGATATTTACCCGATGCTGTTTCTCCCGATAACATTATAGCATCGGCCCCCTCGTATATGGCGTTGGCCACATCGGTAGCCTCGGCTCGCGTAGGCCGCGGATTACGTATCATGGAATCGAGCATTTGAGTAGCTATTACGACCGGTTTACCGGCATCACGGCACTTGGATATGATGGCCTTTTGTACCACCGGAACATCTTCTGTAGGTATCTCTACGCCGAGGTCACCCCTCGCTATCATTATGCCATCAGCCACAGCCATTATATCATCCAGATTGTTTATCCCCTCTTGATTCTCTATCTTAGCTATTATCTGTACATCATAGGCGTTGTTATCTTCGAGAATCTTTTTAATCCCCAATACATCTTCGGCTCTGCGTATAAAAGAAGCTGCTATGGTGTCGATGCCTTTTTCTATGCCGAATTTAATATCGTCTATATCTTTTTGAGTCACCGAAGGCAATTGTATAGATATGCCAGGAGCATTGACGCTTTTCTTACTGCTTATCAGGCCGCTATTCATGACCGTACAATGGATATCTGTACCATCGATATCTTTTACCCTCAGTTCTATCAATCCGTCATCTAATAGCAATTTATCGCCCTGTTTAATATCTTTGGTCAAACCGGCGTAATTTACCGATACTATAGAATTGTCGCCTTCTATATCCCTTGTGGTCAGCGTGAACGACTGACCCTCTTTTAGTTCTACGGGCTCGATTTTAAATTTACCTAATCGCATTTCCGGACCTTTTGTATCCAGTATAATCGATAGCGGTATATTATGGCTTCGCCTAGCATTTTTTGCCATGTCTATACGCTTTCCGTGTTCCTCATAAGAGCCATGAGAAAAATTAAGCCGTATGGCATTAGTACCGTGTGCTATCAATCGTTCGAATACCGCTTTATCGTCGCTGGCCGGCCCTATAGTGCATATTATTTTAGTCTTACGCATAATGTAAAGCTCCAATTCGCTAATTTAATTTACAGATATAATTATAGCACAAAAGAGCTGCCATAGGTACTAAAGTTCTATCCCTTTACGCGCCGCAACGCCTTTGTCATAATAATGCTTTACGGGTCTCATTTCGGTTATGAGGTCGGCTAGATCTGCTATTTCATCGGGCACATTGCGGCCGGTCAGTATCAATTCCATATTATCAGGTTTCAAGCGTATAAGCTCTATTACTTCCGGAATGCTTACAAAACCGCTGTGTATGGCCGCCATAATCTCATCCAGTATGAGTATGTCGCATGCATTTTCCCGTATCATCTGTTTAGAGAAGTCAAAACCGCGGCTTATATCCTGCCTGAGCTGTGTCAATTCATCATTGCTCATATCGCTTATAAATTTATGCGATGACTCGAAGCGATATATGGTAAACTCGGGGGCCAAACGCTGAGCGGAATGAAGCTCCCCGCTATCTATACCTTTAAGAAACTGAATCATTATAACCTTTAGACCCCGCCCCACTGCCCGCAGCGCCAATCCCAGAGCCGCCGTGGTTTTACCTTTACCGTTACCTGTATATACTTGAATATAGCCCTTTCTCATAAAACCCTCCCTGCATATTTTTGCTGTTCAGCTGTATTATACCATAATCAGCTGGATGTGCCTATACGATTTATATTTATTTCGGCAGATATATTTACATCTACATCAGGATATATACTTTTCCAATCGATACTATCATAATAATCCGGATATTCTATTTTGACGCATCGGCACAACCCTAGAGGATCAGATCGATATTCTTTCTGCAATTTTCTCATGACATCGTTCATATCGTTTATAAGTTCCCGTTCCAACGCTTGCTCCTCACGTCCTATATCGCTCTCGCTCAACGGCCGCGTGACTTTATGCTCTATCAGATCGGCATCGCCCTTTATCTTCATATCTATAGATAGTTTATCCCCATTCAATCTACATTTTATATCGTTGCTAATGCCATGTATATTGACAGTGGAATAAACATCATCATTCTCTGTTGATTTAAAGCTCTTATACGTTAGATTTACGCTCTTCGCTTTATTGCTCATCATCATAAAAACCACGGCCCCATCGTTTAATAAGTTGCCCTTATATTTATCATCGGCAAAAACAGCTATTCCCCGGGCAATCAATCCATCCCTGCCTTCAGTTACCTCTACATAAGGCAATACTGGATCGCTATCTTTATCGACCATTTTGCCGAATAAATCTACTACGGTTACCAAGGGTACCTTGGATAACCTTCGGTTTTTCTCTAAAAGTTGAGTTAAATACAATGCTATGAACGGATCTTGTTTAAGCTGGATATTGAGCAGCTCTTCCGCTTTACCCTTTGCAACCGTTACATACATGTCATTTCTTATAGACGGATTGCGCACAAAGGTGTCCAGATATTCTGAAATACCGTTTTTTGCAGCTTGTTCCCCTATAACCAATACTCGGTCATGGGCCACCGATATTATTTGATGGCTCTTGGCCTGCATATCATTTATGGCTTCGTCTATAGAATGCCCCTGGCTTGATAAAATCTGTAGCTGCTCTTTAGCGCCTTCGGTTAACGTGGGGGCAGTTAATGTCACCGTCACCATATTGGACTGCCCTTCTGCCGTATCTATACCTATACCGTAACTCATATACATATCCTGGAGCTGTTTAGCATCCCAGCATCCCGTTAATGTCAATGATAATGCTAACATAACCGCCAAGCCAATAACATATCGTTTCATGCTTTATCGTCATCCTTTATGCCGATGTGCCTTATAGCGGCTGTAACAGCCAATATGAGAGGTATCAGCATGGCCACCACTATACCCATATAAGATATATAAAGCATATATCTTGCCACCTCTATGCTATTTTTTGGTATTTTAGCTATAAAGTAAACAGCTATAGCCAACATCCAACCGATATTCCTGCCATATTTGGGTTTAAGATTCAATAGCTGTGACATGCTCAGTGCGGCGCTATAAAACGCAATGCCTATAGTCATAAATATATTAAACGTCCAAAAGAAGGCAAAGAATAAATCTACTCTCTCAAAAAACGGAAAACGCTCACTTTTTATATAATATATAGTAGGATAATTTATATATTTAAGTATCTCAGTACCCATAACGCCTATTATAGCTATTACTACCAATGTATAAAAAACAACGTTGATGCTTATGCACATGGCAGATGTTCGAAATATTTTTTTGGTATCGCTTATAAAAGCCGATGCTATAAATAATACCTCAAAGCCGTAAAAACTATATAACGCAGGTATACTGCCTTTAATTATGTTGACATAGCCGCTTTGTAAGACGGGCTTAAGATTGTTTATCTCTATACGCGTAGCCGGCGGTATAAGCAATATTATAAATGGAACCACTAGAAATAATATAACCTCACTCGTACGCGCTACGGTTCTTATACCGCCTTGAGACATATATATAACCAAGAATAATGTTATTATCAGAAGACTTTCAATAGGCGTATTCGGAAGGAACCATGTGGATATAAAGTCAGCCATTATACGCAACACAAGTGCGGCTATAAGGATTTCAAACAATATGTACGATATGTTTACCATATTGCCAAGTAGCTTTCCGATTATCCTGGTAGAATAATCCACTAACGTATGGCCTGGAAACCGTCTTGATAATGAACTGTAACACCACAAAAATGGTATGATGATAAACCCGGCCAACAGAGTAGATATCCATGCATCTTGGCCTGAAACCTTGGATACTGTCTTGGCTATATTGAGCAGGCCCGTACCCAATATACTATTTTCTAATATTGCAAACAATTGCCATAATGATATGGAATCGTCTTTATTTAGATTAGGGTTTACCACCTGGTTCTCCTCCTCGATGACGCCACAGCGCTGCTACCCTGTCTTATAAGATTTCGATTTTCAGGTATCATGGGGCGTTTCTTCATAGCCCATAATGGAAAACGCACGATGGTATCTTTTATATCTGATAGCTTAAACGGGGCCACAGGGGCCAGATATGGTATACCGAAACTCTCCAAGCCGGCCAGATGGATTATAATAAACAGCCACATAGCCGCTATACCAAATACGCCGAAAAAAGCGGCTGCTATCATAAGCGGGAACCGTATAAAGCGTATAGAATAAGTGGTACTGTAATTGGGTGTAATGTATGCGCCTATGGCGGTTATAGACACTATAATTATCATAGCGGGGCTGACCAATTTGGCTGCCACAGCAGCCTGTCCTATGACCAGCGTACCTATAATGCCTATGGTTTGCCCTATAGTACCCGGTAGGCGCGTCGTAGCCTCGCGCAATATCTCTATCACGCCCTCCATAAGCAATGCTTCCAATATTGCTGGGAAAGGTACGCCCATGCGAGAACGGGCCAATGCCAGCACCAATTGCGTAGGTATCATTTCATGATGATAAGTTAATACAGCCACGTAAAAGGACGGCAGTGATGTGGCTAAAAATAACCCCATTAGACGTATTAGTCGAACTGCCGTACCAAATATAGCTCGCTCATAATAATCTTCCGGGGACTGATAAAGTTGAGCAAAGGTAGCCGGCGCTATCAGAGCTACCGGCGTTCCATCGACTAATATAGCTACTCGACCTTCTAATAGATTACCGGCCACCTTATCCGGACGTTCCGTGGTCTGCATCTGGGGGAAAGGTGAAAAAGGGCTGTCTTCGATAAATTGTTCTATATAGCCGCTTTCAAATACAGCGTCGGTATCTATAGTATTGAGCCTCTTTTCAATCTCTTGAAGTAAAGTTTCATTTACTATATCATCCATGTAAGCTATGACCACATCAGTCTTAGTGCGTTTGCCCAGCTTAAACCCCTTCATTTTAAGCTTTGGATCTTTAATACGCCGCCTTATGAGCGCTGTATTAAAGCGTACGGTTTCTGTAAAGCCCTCTTTAGGCCCGCGTATCACATTTTCGGTGGTGGGCTCTTGGACACCGCGGTTTTCCCAGCCGCGGCTATTGAGTATAAGAGCAACAGGAAAGTTATCTATAAACATAGCCGTATCGCCCGATAATATCGCGTTTACAATGTTCATTACATTTTGATCCTCTTTTATTTCACCTACCGTTATGTTGAGCTGTTTTATGATTTCGATATCGATGTTCGACATGGCATTTTTTTGATCTATGCGCGTAAAGTACATAAGCGGTTCCATTATTTCAAGATCTACGCTTTGGCGGTTTGCCAAACCGTCTACATATATTATGGCTGCCGGTAAAGGGTTATCCTTTCCTATTTGGAAACGGCGAAATATTACGTCGGAACAATCAGAAAATAGAGTCGCAAATAGGCTAATGTTATCTTCTAATTTGTTATATAGAGAAGTAGCTGACGGAGCTATCATAGCTGATGAAGTCTGTGTATTGGCTTTATCAGATTTATTCTTCTTGCGTTTTATAACCTTTATCGGCATTTAACTACCTCCAGCCTATATTTTATAACTAGTTTTGATAGGCTGAAGGTTTTTTATGCATGTTTATGTATAAGAGTTCTAAACATTCTCCCTGGCATAGGTAAGAGATTTTCTTTCAACACCGTATCATACGGATGTCTCTGACACATTATAATTGGTATAGCTCTCACCATACTTGGGTTTTCTTTCAGCACATCATATTGGAATTGAGTTTTTTTGCCAGATACCAGTGCCACCAAAAGGGAGAGGCGAAAATCATGATAGAACTCGGCCGCACATCTACGCGCGTATGCCTTACCCCAGTCACCGCCGGCTTTTATAACTTCCAACAGCGTTTGAGCGGCTATGTGACCGCTACGCAAAGCATAGTATATACCCTCTCCGGAAAACGGGTCGACGAATCCGGCCGCATCACCTGCCAACACAATATTGCTTTTGCTTATTCTTCTTGGAATTCCGCCTGCTGGGAGAAAACAACCTTTTGCTTTGGGAACAGGCGCATTGATTCCTTTATGCTTTAGTATCCTCTCGGCGAATTCATAAAAATATGTTGTCAAACGCTTATGATTCCATGCAACGCACCCTACGCCTATATTATAGCCATCCTTTTGGGGGAATGCCCAACCGAACCCTCCCAGGAAGGGTATAAAATAAAACTCGGCTGTTCCATAATCGCTGTTCAGCACTGGTACATGAACTTCGGCTTCCATGGTAAACCCCATCTGCCAAATCGGCAAACGACCGTGTATACCGCTCAATGCCGCCGTAGGACTGAACACTCCATCTGCACCTATAACGTATCTGGCTGAGAAACAGCCTCTACTGGTTCGTATAATTATGCCTGTACTATTCTGATCGATTGCCGTAAGCTTTGCCCCTTCAATGAAATAAGCGCCAGCGTCGATGGCTTTATGTACCAAAAAATCATCGAAATACCGGCGCTTGACCGCCTTACCTATCGTGCGTTTCTCGTCCCATTCGCTGCTATCCAGGTTATAACCGTATACCCTTACCTTATGTGCCTCGTGCTGTATCAATTCATCGGGAAGCTCAAATCCCAATTCATCCAGCGTCTTGGCAGACAACATGCCGCCGCACGTTTTATCCCGTGGAAACACAGCCTTGTCCAACAACAATACCGACAAACCGCCTTCCGCGGCGGCTTTGGCCGCGGCGCTCCCGGCAGGACCGGCGCCTATTATGGCCAAATCATATATCATCGTATCATCCTTTCTCCCCTTCCATAGCCAATTGCTCCGCTTTATTCAACATCCATGCGCTGTGGAGGTCTTCATCTATGAGATTTGACCACAGCACTTTTAATAACTCATCATCGTTTATTTCAGCAATAAAATCCTTATAATCGCTTATGGCTTTTTGTTCAATAGCCACATTTGTTCTTAAAAGCAGGAATATGCCGGCCGCACCCAAAACATTGCCTAATATTTTACCCAATTGGGGCGCTAGTATGTTTCCCGCCTTGCTTGGTATAGCACCAAAACGCTTCATCTGTGCGGCTATGTTATCGGCATGTTGCTGTTCTATAGAAGCGAAGCGTTTCAATGCCTGCGATACATATTGATCGGATACAAATTCAGCCTGGTTAGTATAATTATCGATCTGGGTTAATTCCAGAGCGTAAAACCAATTCAATTTATCTATTATAGTTTGCTGATCCATATATTTCACCCTACTAGTTAATTTTTAACTAGTATGCCCTGTTACTAGAACTTATATATCACCAAACCAGTCAATAATTTAGGGTAGAAATATGTGGACTTTTGCGGCATCTTTTCTGCTGCCAATGCTACGGCCTTCACCTGTTCTATCCTGGTAGGACGCAATATGAAAGCCATTTGAGCATCGCCGTCTTTTACCGTCTCCACAGCCTCTGATATATCGCGCGTATAGGTTATGTATGTTTGTTGAGCCGCGCTATACTCGTCTATTTTCAACAGGCTATTTATTATCAAAGAATGCAGCACTGATACGTCCAATTGCTTATAAGCGCGCGGCTTATCGGGTAACGCCTTATCCACATCGGCCCAGCTTTTTAGCTGCAAGGCATAAAACCGTCGTCCATCATAATATACAAAAAACGGCATCTCATCGGCTTCATGTTGCGCTATTACGTTCGATACTTCGCAAGAGCATACGTCCAGCGCTTGTACATCGAATTCCGATGATATATCATTTAACAAGGTATCCTTATCCAAGCCTTTTATATTTTTTATTATTCTATGCGTCGGCAGTATCACCAATCCTGGATCCTCCATGGCTACCATCATCATCATGACATAATCGAAAGGCTGCTCGCCATCGGATTTGCCGGTTATCGCGCGCATTTCAGCCCTGAAATTGAGCGCCGTTTCGTAGCGGTGATGCCCGTCGGCTATAAAGATCCGTTTATCGGACATAGCCTGCTGTATAAACTCTATTATATTTTGATCGGCTATCACCCATAACTTGTTCGATATGCCGTCGCTATCGATGAAATCCACATCGGCCGGTTGCTGTATTATACCCTCTAATATGTATGATATCTTAGCGTCCGAATCCTCATATAAAGAGAATATCTGGCTGAAATTGGCCTTACATGCGCGCATGAGATTTAATCTGTCGGCCTTGGGTTTGGAAAGGGTATATTCATGAGGTAATACGACGCCTTTGGAGAATTCCTCCAGTTTCACCAGCGATATAAAGCCGGTACGCGTAAGCGTCCGTCCATCATCGAGTGTAAAACCCTGCTGGTACACGTATATTGCCGGGGATTTATCCTGCACCAAGACGCCATCTCGCAACCATTGCTCTAAATATGCGGCAGCCCTGGTATAGCGATTATCAGCCTCATTATCCCCTTCCGTTAGGCCATATTCCAGCCTTATAACGTTATACGGATGGACATCATGCAACGCTTTCTGCTGCTGTTCTGATATAACGTCATAAGGCGGCGCTGTTAGCTTGGCTATATCCTTATTATATCGCTCGTTATATCTTATTCCATTAAAAGCCTTTATCTGAGCCACTATAAATTCTCCTCTTCTTCGTTAATAGATTCTTTATCTATAGTATATCTTATTCGGTATGAGCTGACAATACCGCATCATGTTGTTTCCCTGGTCACTCGGATATCATTCAGATAATCTATGAGATCAGAGGCCTCCTGTTTGGTTAATTTTTTGCTGTCATCCTTGTTATATCGTCTGTGTATAATATCGCGCATCTGTTCTTCGGTGAGCCCTATAGCGGTATATATGGCATATATAGCCCTTCTCTGCGGATCAGTTATATTATCGTCAGCATGACGCACATTGGCATTTACCGATGTTGCTTCAGCAGCAGGACGGCTGACAGGAGCGTCGACCACTGCGTTGTCGTCGCTGATCTCCGGAGCAAATTGCGTTCCGTAGCCCAATGCCGCCAATGCTCTGCCATAAGCCTTGGTATATGCCTTTTCTATATAATCCTCAAAATCATCGCCCGTTTCGGATCCCACACCTATCTCTACATTGCCTTTGCTATCCGTGACTTCCACCTCAAAGTAAGCGAATCGGCGTTCTATATCTATTATCTTATCTTTTATAACGGTATGGGTGTTTTGCGTATTTTCGTTTCTGAACCATACCATACGCCATTTTACTTCCATATAATCGGCCGATTCGTTATGCCAACGCCCGGTTTCACTATCTCTGCGCCTTATGGGCAATTTGGTAAGATGCTGTTCAGGGTTAAAATTAATTTCTGCCATTTCTATACACCTCTCAACATTATTGTTTGATCTAGTATATGTATATCGGCTGCATTCCATTGCATGTGATTTATGGTAATTTTGGATCATATAAATAAAAAGGAGGCGATATGCATGAAACGCACGCTGTACCCGATATTTATAATTATATTACTGGCACTTGTTATTATTATATTATATCATAATGGCAACACCGCTGATACAGTATTTTTGTCATCCGATTCTTCATATCCGATATATGGCGAATCCGCATATAGCTCCAGTGTCGGCGATATAAAAATAAGCGTGGAAAAGATCATACAAGAAAGGTATTTTATCGTTTATTCATGGAGTACAGGCGACGAAAGTTATTTTGGAATAACGTTTTTGGTGGAAAATATAAAAAAGGAGAGGCTTTCTAAAGATGATTTCAAAGTCATCTGGCTGGTAGATGATAAAGGCGAAACGCATCAACCTATACCGTATTTTGAAATATTGGATTTCCCAGAGGATCAACCTTTAGGTTGGAAACAGGTTATAAACTGCAAATTTTGGCCATTGGCACCGGAGATAAAGTATATAGATATAAATATCAAATATGGGGAAACGCTGTTCATGATCAAGGGCGTACCGGTGCAATAAACCGTCACCGCCCGAATAAGCGGCTAAAAAGAGAACGCTTCTTATTCCTCTCGCGAGCCAGCTCCTCTTTAAGGCTAGCTATTTCATAAGCCTTTTGCTTGATCTGCATCTTTAACCTGGCATTTTCGCTTATAAGCACGTCCTCATCCTTATCGTTAAGCTTGGCGGCTAATTCTTTTATTTGGTCGGCTATATCGGCCAATGCCAAACGGTAAGGCTCGTGCTCCATTTGAAGCTGCATGCGCATTTCTTCAAGGATATCATCTTTTAATTCAGATAAAATTCCATTAAGATTTGCCTGCATCATCAGCCCTGCTGACGGTACGGGCAGATCGGTGGTAGCAACATCAGCATTAAATTTTGTGTCTTCATTATCCAATGGCTGTTGAGGAGCGTTTATGATGTCCTTTATTTGGGAATTTGTAAACCCTTTATCCTGCAATGCCTTTATATATTCGAGAAGTTCTATTTCCTTATAAGTAAAATAGCGATGATTAGATTTCGTTCTCGGTATATTGAGATCGAATTCCTTCTCATAATATCTTATCACATGAGGTTCATAACCCGTAAGTTTAGCGACCTCCGATATAGTATATGTTTTTTCATCAGGCATGTCCATACGCTCCCTACCATTATATTCCACAATACCGATTACATATATATTTTACCATATCATTTATATTATATACAACCGTTTTTTCATAACCGCTCATGACTATTTCTGTGAATAAGTAGTATATGCTCATAGCTCATAAGCTTGGCCCAAATATGGTACAGTTGCATGCATATCGAGTTCGCTGTTTAGCGTAGCAGCAAAGGCGGAAGCCACATCATCCTCACCGTGTATTACGAATACCTGTTTGGGCTTATTCTTAAAATGTCTCATCCAATCGATTAGACCATTTTTGTCGGCATGGGCTGAGAAACTATCTATGCTATATATACGTGCTTTGACGGCTATGTCTTCGCCAAATATTTTAACCATTTTAGCCCCATCCAGTATACGTCTTCCCAGCGTACCCGCCGCCTGATATCCTATAAATACCACACTGCTCTCGGGGCGCCATAGATTATGTTTGAGATGATGTCTTATACGACCGGCATCGCACATGCCGCTAGCTGCTATTATAACGGCGCTGTGATTTAGAAAATTCAATTGCTTTGATTCCTCGGCGGTAAGGGTAAAGGCCAAACCGGGGAAATCCAGAGGATCATCTCTGTTGCTTAAAAGTTTGAGTGCATCACTGTCATAATATTCATGTACATCGCGCTTGAATATTTCGGTAGCCTTTATGGCCAGAGGGCTGTCGATATATACCGATATGTTTTCAGCGTTATTGCCTTCTATGACCGTATTGAGTTCATAAAGCAGTTCTTGAGTACGGCCTATGGCAAAAGCCGGTATTATTACATTGCCTCCCTTACCGAAGGTATCCTGTATAATATCCCAAAGCATGTGAGCGCGATAGGATTTATCTTGATGAAGGCGATCACCATATGTCGATTCTACAAATATATAATCCGCATCATCGATGAAGGACGGATCTTTGATAATAGGCTGGTTTCTATTGCCGAGGTCTCCCGAGAAAACCAGCTTTATATCGTCCTCTGCATTCCAGATCTCTATTATGGCAGAACCGAGTATATGACCGGCATCCTGAAATCTTACAGATATATCATCGTTTAATCGGATTATGTCGTTATAAGGTACGGGTTCAAAGAACTGCATGGCGTATTCGGCGTCGGCTATGGTATACAGCGGTTCTACCGGCGGCCTTCCAGCTCTCATAGCTTTACGCGTGGCCCATTCGGCCTCCATTTCCTGTATATGAGCGCTATCGGGTAGCATTATGCTGCACAAGTCGGCAGTTGCCTTTGTAGATAGTATTTTGCCCTTAAAACCACGCTTACAAAGCAACGGTATGCGGCCGCTGTGATCTATATGAGCATGGGTTAACAGAAGATAGTCTATGTCGGAAAGGCTGACCGGGAGATCCATAAAGTTATTCTTTTCCTCTTCCTTTCCACCTTGGAACATACCGCAATCCACCAATACCTTTATATTTTTGTTCTCCAGCAAATAGCATGAACCGGTTACCATGCGCGCAGCGCCCAAAAATGTTACTTTCATAATTTTCCCTCCATTTATCCTATTGCATTTTTTATTGGATTATATTATAATACATATATGCAGGCGATATTATGCGAAAGTGGTGGAATTGGCAGACTCGCTAGATTCAGGTTCTAGTGCCCGCAAGGGCGTGGGGGTTCGACTCCCCCCTTTCGCACCAACATTCATTCAGCTGACGATATTTGGAAATCGTCATATTCTTCTGCCGCTAAACTTTGTACATGCCTACGTTCTTCGTTTATTTTATCGAAATTAAATATTAACGTCGATACCGCATCGCCGTCTAAAGAATCTACCGCCATATAATTCAGCGTTTTTATTGCTTGGTTTTTATCCATGGCTTTGCGGTATGGCCTGTCTTCGGTTATAGCGGTAAACACGTCGGCCACGGCCATTATCCTTGCGCCCAACGATAATTCGCTGCCCTTATAATGAAAGGGATACCCCTTGCCGTTTATGCGTTCATGGTGAAAGGATGCCCATTCGTTTATCTCTTCCAATCCTTTTACGCTTTCCAATATGCGATATGTGTGAAAGGTATGGCTGCGCATTATATTGAATTCATGAACGTTAAGCTCCGCGGGTTTCTCCAGAATTTCTTCGGGTACGGCCAGTTTCCCTAAATCGTGGAGATGACCGGCTATCTTCATCATATGGCATTGTTGTTCTGTAAAACCGAACAATCTAGACAATGTTTCGGCTACCGTAGCCACGCCGGCCGAATGCGTCGCTGTAAATCGGCTTCTAAAATCAATTATATGCCTGAATATATCGGTAAGATCCGAGAGGCTATCAATATTCAGAGGCATCGGTTCTAATAATGATAATCGCCTTTTTATGTCATTTAATGGTTTAAATATAATATCAAGCCAAAAACTTTCTTTTGCAGCCAAAGCGCGGTATGCATCTCTTAGCCCGGGCATAAACATGTGTCCAAATTGCGGCTCAATTTGGCTATTTATACCGTCTATCTGTCCTAATACTTCCCTGTTTTTATCTATCAAAACATCGATTCGATCAGCCAAATGCAGTATATAGCTGCCCATCGGAGTGCTTTCACCGCGTATATCCCATCTATCATGGTGATGGCGTATTAAAGAAGCGGAGACGGTTAAATGGTCAAAATCCTTAAAGAGCCTGTAACCTATCTCCGCATGCAAATACGGATAATCATCCTCAAAATTGAGCGTATGCAGCCTTTCTTCAAGAGATAAAGCGCCACTGTCATGCAATGCGCCGGCTATCACTATTTCTTCTTGCTCTGCAATGGGTAATCCCATTTGCTTACTCAAGTTGTATGCTATATACGCTACCCTTTTGTGATGACCGCTTACAAAGGGGCTTATAAGATCAGTAGCAGCGGATAGCGCCATGATCATATCCAGCATCGAGATTTTCATTTCCATATTTATCAATTACCCCAACAATTCATGTTCAATAATTTCTTATATATTTGCACCCCTATAAGGAGTATATCCTCATCGAAGTCAAAATGATTGCTATGCAGCGGCGCTGTAAACCCCCCTTTTGAATTTTTGCTTCCCAGCAAAAAGTATACGCCAGGCACCTTCTTCTGATAAAAGGAAAAATCCTCGGCTATCATTTGAGGTTTTACTTCGACGATATTTTCCTCGCCTATGACGCTTATAAAACGCCTTGTTAATTCGATATCGTTAAATACTACGGGATAGTTTACCACCTCTTTATAGCTCAATGATGCACTGTACGCTTTTCCCATCCCTTCCAGTGCAGCCATGATCCTGCTCTTTATCAGCTCGTATACCTCGTCGCTGAATGTCCGCAGCATACCCTCCAATATCGTGTGTTCGGCTATTATGTTGCGGCGCTCCCCACCATATATCCGACCTATAGTTATAAGGGCCTGCTCGGCCGGATCGACATTTCGCGTCAATATAGACTGGAGCATCTGTATTACATGCGAGGCTATGACTATAGTATCTATGCCTTTGTGCGGCATAGCGCCATGAGCGCTGCGGCCGGTTATTTCTATATCGAATTCAGCCGTTTGCGCCATAATAGGACCTGGCCGTATACCTATCTTCCCTTGTTCCACATCGGGGAATATGTGCATGGCATATATCTCATCTACTTTGGGGTTATCCAATACACCTTGTTCGATCATTATCTGAGCTCCCCCTTCCGACTCCTCCGCCGGCTGGAAGATTAAAACCACATTTGCTGATAAATCGCTTTTATGCTCAGACAATAATCTTGCTATGCCCAAAAGCATGGACATATGGCCGTCGTGGCCGCAAGCATGCATAAAACCCTTATTTTGAGAAATATAAGGGTTATCGTTAAGTTCGGTTACGCATAGAGCATCCATATCAGCCCTTAACGCTATGGTTTTGCTCGCATTCGGCGCCATCATCACAGCTTTTATTCCGGTCTGTGCCATAATCTTTATCTCGTCGAAATGCATTGTGTTCAATTGTTCAAGTATCATATCGCGCGTAAAAATCTCATTAAATCCTGTTTCAGGATGCATATGGAGTCGTCTGCGCATATCTGTGATATAATCTTTAAGCGCTAAAACGTCGCTATCTACCTCTATCATATCTATTGCCTCCGAAACACCAATCGACCGTTTATAAATACCATTCGGCTTTTTGTGCGAAATTCTAAAGGATTACCGTCGAATATCGCTATATCAGCGTCTTTACCGACTTCCAGGCTTCCTACCCTATCCGCGATGCCGGTTATCTGAGCGGCGTTGATAGTTATAGACTTGATGGCTTCGACCTCATCCATACCTTCTCTGACGGCTATGGCAGCCGATACCGGCAGATATTGCACCGGTATAACGGGATGATCGGTCATGATGGCCACCTTGATACCGGCTTTGGATAATATAGCCGGCGCGGTAATGCTTTGGTTGCGCAGTTCTATCTTGGAACGCTCGGATATAAGCGGGCCGAGTATGACCGGATACCCTTCTTCCGCTAGTATATCGGCTATCATATAACCCTCGGTGCAGTGATCCAACGTAATGTTTATATCAAATTCCTTGGCTATCCGTATTGCCGTCAATATGTCGTCTGCTCTATGTGCATGCACTTTTAAGGGAATCTCTTTGTTTAATACTTTTATCAAAGCCTCCATCTCAAGATCCCTTTCCGGACGTTTTTCCGGATCTTGAGCACATTCCTCTAGTTTGCATTTGTATTCCTGCGCTTTTACGAGATTTTGACGCAGTATACCGGCTATAGCCATGCGTGTATAAGGAGATTTTTCCTGATCATGATAGGTACGCTTGGGGTTCTCGCCTAAAGCCGCTTTAACGGCCAACGGTTCCTTTATTATCATATCCTCTGTGCGGCGGCCATACGTCTTTAGCGCAACGAATTGTCCGCCTATCACATTAGCGCTGCCCGGGCCGGTGACCACTGTGGTTATACCCGCTTCCATAGCCTCACTAAAGCATCTGTCAAACGGATTCACGCCATCTATCGCCCTTAAATGTGGTGTGGAAGGATCGGTATCCTCGTTACCGTCGGCGCCTTCAAACCCCATGCCATCGTTCCACATGCCAACATGGCAATGGGCATCTATAAAGCCGGGCAATACGTACAGCCCCGAGGCATCTATGATATCAATATCAACGCTTTCAGCCGCATCTATGTTATAGCCTACAGCTTTTATCTTACCATCCTCTATCAGCAAATCGCCGTCATCATAATCTTGTCCGGCCATGGTAAGTATTTTGCCGTTTTTTATAAGTATCGAATGCTTCATCAATGATTCCTCTCCTATATTGTAATAACTGAATAGTTACATTCTATCACTAATATGCGGTGATTGAAAATAGAAATCACATTTTTTATTCTTCGGAATAATATGGATTATCGGAAGGAGGCGAATATAACAATATGAAAAAATTCGCAGTTGTATTTTTACTTATGATTCTAGTACTGGCTATTTTGGCAGGCTGCAGCGATCAAGGCGAGCTAATAGAGCTGAATGTGTCGGAACCTATACATTCCATCTTTTATACAGGCCAATATGTCGCAGTCAATAAAGGATTCTTTGAAGAAGAAGGTTTAAAAGTAGAGGTAACCACCGCTCAGGGATCCGATAAGGCCATGACTGCCATATTGTCCGGCACGTCGCAAATAGCATTGGCCGGTCCCGAAACCACCGTATATGTGTATAATCAAGGCAAATCCGATTATGCGGTGAATTTCGCTCAGCT
>NZ_JAIHAU010000036.1 GCF_020054945.1 Mahella sp. | reverse complement strand
TTGAGATTTTTGTTTGTTTTATATTTAAATTATCTCAGGCAGGGGTTCTTTTGTCAAAACCCATTTTAGCCTTTCAAAGCATTACAGGAATGCTCCTATAACTGTGGAGCACAAAAGAAGATAGGAAACCTCTGGATATTTCTTTCTCGGGTCTTCATGTTTTATAGCACTTGTAATTACTTGAATTGCTTCTCCATCTATTTTGTTTACCAAGTCCTTCTCTTTTTCAATTCCATACTTTGCAATTTCCCCTGCTGTTTCCAACTCATCACAGATAATAAGAAAATGCTCAATACCGAATTTCTTAATATATTCTATTCCTTTTCTGGTTAATTCATCCAACCTCTCTTTGCTTATAACCAGCTCGTCTAAATTTACTATGTCTACTTGGAGTAAATCTCCAAGGATACTTCTATCAAACCCCACAGGGGATAAGGCATCTTGAATGGCTTCCATAATCTTTCCTTGAATGCTTCCATCGGATTCTCTGCTTAAATAGAACAGCGCTGTATAAATACCGTAAGCAACCCAGTTATCTCCAATTAAATCCGGATGGCACATTTGGGAATACCTTATATACAGCGGAAGAATCTTATCTTCGAAATTCGGCTTGAAAATTCTTACTTCCTTTTGTACGCCATCTTCATTAACAATCCACCCCTTATCCATGCCCAGAGGTTCTGAAATAAGCTCGAAACCTATACGGGATTTACCTACACCCCACTTTGAAATCAGTGGGAAAATAGTTGCCATCCCTGCACTTTTCATACTCTTCGTGAAGCCTTTGAAAATTTCATAAAACTCTCTTTGTCCTACCATCGGCTGATTTAAAGGAAAATCGCTGGTACCAAAAGGTGCCCACATAGACATATCCATTCCTCCTAATCTCTAATCTCCAACTTAATTAATTGATAATCTTTTTCCCCAAGCAAGCCCCTGCCATACCTCGGTTGCCCTTGCTCATGGTCTTTAATCGTAAAATTCCCTTTGTTTATGCCTGTAATAAAGTAATGGTCAATCCATTGTTCTTCTGCCATGGTATTTTCACTGTCAATCTCCCTTTTCAATATGGAGCCCACTATTCCTATGGGGAAAAATCCCCTTGCATCTGAGTATTCTTTAATTAATTTGTGTAGGATTTCTATATCATCCATATCGGCTTCATTTACTAAACTTTCATATACATCAATACCTGCATCTTCTTTTATCTTATGTTTATCTAAGATGTACCTCCCATCTTCGCTTTCAACAATCCATCCTAAATAGTCGAATAACAGCATTGGTATTTTAAAATAAGTACTCATGGAGCCTAAAGAAGGATAATTTTTATTAACGCCTCTAAATTCTATTTCTTCCCCCTCTCCAATATTAAGTTCCTTTCTCCAGAAATCCCCTAATATTTTTGATTGATTCTCCTTCATCAAATTATTAATGTTCATTTCATCAGGCTTGCTGCTGAAAATATAAAACTTCTTGTCATTTAGGGTTATATAAGCCTTTGCAAAGCTTTCCATATATCCTTTTCCAAAATAGAGATATCCTTCATTTAACATCGCATAAGCAAATGCCCTAATTCTTATGGAATACTTTAATAATTGACTCCCCAATACCTTTTCCCATTCCTCATTATGCTTAAATCTTTCTACCAGTTCAGTGGCACCCTCTGTAAGCTCATATCCATCTTCAATTTCCTTTATAAAGTTACAACCGGCGATAATTAAAGAGTCTTTATCTTTTTCTGCACCAAAAAGGCCATATACCTCATCAGCATTAACAATTCTTCCGTTATCATCAACCTTATAGCCCAGATAATCCCTGGCTATATCTTTTTTACTGCCACAGGATATTTTAGGGGGTAAGGATTTTAAAATTTCTGCCCATCTTTCTATATTTGATGCCTTTACCCAAAATCTGTCCGTACCTATCTTGATAATCATAATGTATTCCTCAACTTCTCTATATAATCTTTGAGGGTGTTTTTAAACTTTCTGGAGCGGTTTTTTATAATAATATCCTTTGAGTATATCAGGTCTCTAAACCTTTCATTGAGGACATATTCCCCATCTTTAAAATCAATTTTCTGCTCATTCATCATATCAAAAACCACTTCGTCTACTTCAGGAGGCTTATCTGGGAAAAGGTACATATCATTTCCCATGCAAAACTCATATACAAAATCATTAAGCTCTCCTACTCTAACTTCTCTACCCTTTATATTAAAAATGTAAAAATCTAAAGGCTGGGTTATATAATAATTGGTATGGTTCGTAGGTCTTATGGATAAGCCTTCAAAGCCGGCAGTCTGGTATTCAAGTGCTACCATGGATAGTATTGTTAGAAAAGTTTTCCATGGGTAAGAAAGGACCTCTTTTACTGGCTCTTCCACTGGAACATCATTATACTCATAGGGAGTAAAAGCATATTTATTTTTATCCTTTAACTTCAAGAGGTTTACAGATGAAGTTATCATCCTGCCCTTGACCCATATTTCATTAGGGTTATTACCCATCAGTGATAACTCCATATCCTCTGTATCTTCTGCCAACTGCATGGTTTTTAGTTTTGTAAGTATTGAGGGATATTGAGGATACCCATTAAACACAGCCTGATAAAAGGACTTTACTTCTTCCGTCTCTTCCACATCTTCATCCCTAATGTTTAATATGGTTTCAGCAAATTCAGGGATGCTGTCTATAAACTCGTATAAGGCTTTGCTGTCTCCCCTCTGACCTATAATGCAAGCCTCTTCGTATATTTTTTTTAGCAGCTTAAGCAACAGAGGCGGATAGAAACAGAGAAGTGAAGATATAAAATCTTCCCTGCTTGCCTTTCCGCTGAACTTAATCCATTTTTTTGTGATAACCAACCTGTCCTCTGCAAGCCTAATAAAGTTTTGGCCTATAAGGTATTGTAAATCAGTGTTATTTTTTATTTCCCCATAGTCATATAGGCTATTTAAACTTTTCACCAATTCATTTATGTCTACCAAAGGTCTCACCTACCTTTGTCTTAAAACTCTAATTATTTGCTTTTACTTTTGACATATCAAAGTTGCCTTCTATTAGATCTTCCACATCTTGCTTGGCTTCTTGGATTAGTTGCTTGGATGTATAAAAATTCGCTAAATACTTACCTACATTCTTGCTAATCTTTTCTTGTTTTTCTATTTCAATAAAGGGAATATCAATATTAATTAAATCTTCTACTGATATACTAATTATTCCTGTTGAACCAACGACGTTCTGATAAACTAATTTTTGACCAATTTGAGTTCTTATAAATTCCATTACATATTCTGGTTTTAATTTGCAGTCATTTCTAAATCTTAGTAATGTCAGAGTTCCATCTATGGTTGATTTCTCTTTGATAGGATAATACATATCAATCTTTCCTAGAGATCCAACTCCCATGGATGCGAATAATAAATCTTTTTCTTTTAAAATCAAATTATTATTAACTTCTTTTTCACACACAAAATTCTCTTCATAACTGATAATTGAATTATTTAAATTTTTTGTTTTAATTAAAATAATTCCTTCTTCACAATTTTGGGCAAAACTCTTCCCCCTTGCACAATATTGCAAGCAATCTTTTAGTTTTAAGGTGTAATAATGCTTATTAAAGTAGTTTTTTATCTTTAATACTTTTTCATCATAATATTTTGAATCGACTCTATTCTCTAAATTAGTTGGATCTACCCAAGTATACTTATTATTTAAATCTTTAAATTTGTTTTCTAAAACACTAATATTTAATTCTTTATAAATAATTTCTTCAGCCTCTTTCTTCAACCTTTTCGCTTCTTCTCTCAGCTCTTCTGCTTTTCTAACCTTATCTCCTATATATTTTTGGATTTCAGGAGATGGGATAGGGATTTCTAATTTATTAATATATTCCTGTGTAATATGAGGTTGAGCAATACCAGATACAAAATATTTAATCTGAGCTTGAACTATTCTACTCATAAAAGCAGCGCATACATAATAATTATCTACTTTGGAGCTTAACCTGATTCTTGCCAATGTTGACCCTACACACATTTCCTCGTTTTGATACCTTGGTACAATTGCAGTAACTCCTAAAGTTCCATCTTTTGAAAAAATAATATCTCCTTGTTTTAAAATTATTTGAGGTTGCTCATATACTTTTTCTCTTTCAGCCATAACAGTATTTTCTAAATCAATAAAATTATCCTTTATATCAACAGTTCTTAGTAAATATACACCATCTTCGTTTACGTAGTTATCCGTTGTAAGTCCTTTCCACCCAATCATTGCGGTTACTTTAGCAATATCTGAAAGCTTTTTAAAATTAAAAGTATTTTTCGCCTTTCTAAAATTAAGATAATCCTGGTTATATGAATTAGCAGACAACCGTTCATCTATAATTTTGGAATCAGTCCATACAACAAATGGGTTATTGCTATGCACTCTATAGTTTATTTTATCTATAAACATCCTTAATCTCTCCTCTATTCCATATCCTCTGGCATACCCTTTTTATAAGCCTCAACAATCTTTAGTAGGTCGTTGTGGTCATCACCTAACTGTACTTCTATATTCTGTTTTACAGTAAATCCCACTTCATCTGCCACCGCCATGAACACAGGTCCTTGTTTTTCCCCTGGATGCTCCTTCTTCTTTAAGTATAACAGCGAAGTTTTCGCACCTGCTCCTGAAAGGGCAAAGGTTTCTTGAGGAAGGCTGATTACTGCTTTCAGTATTGCCTTGCCGCCTTCAAATTCACCTGTTACAGGATTTTTCTTGCCCATGATATATTCGCGGACATATTTATCCCCTGAGTTTGAAAGAATTCCATCTGGTACAACTATCATGAGCAATCCGCCTGGTTTTAGCAGCTGCAGATTTCTATCAATAAATAACACTGCCGGATCCACAGAATTTACCTCTTTCCACCTGCCTCTGCTGTCCGGTTTGGAGCCAAGGGATAAGCCATAAGGATTCATTCTGTTTTGTCCATTTTCATCTATGTCAGAAGAATAATATTTGATAATTTCAGCACCTTCAGGGTTTTCAACAGTGGTCTTTCCCTTCTTAATAGTTTTTGAAATACCAGTTTTTGAAAATGGGGGATTTGTAAGTATTGCATCGAATGTTCCCGGTTTAAGCCTTGTATTTACCAAGGAATTTCTGGTTTGGAAAATCTGGCATTTAGGTGCTCCATGAAGAGCCATATTGATTCTTGCCTTAAGAATCATCCCCGGAGAATTATCTGCACCTATAAAACTATGTTCCTTTAATTGTTCAAACAGTTCCTCGTATTGCTTCTTATCTCCTGTCAATTTATTTAAAAGATAATATTCCATTTTCTGAAGTATCTTTATTAAAAATCCTGCCGAACCACAGCACAAATCACCTATACGCAGGGTAGGTATCCCTGTTTTGGGGTCTTTAGCAATTAGTTTTGCTGCTCCGTCTTTGGTAAGGTCATGTAAAACCATTTCTGCTGCTGCTTCCGTTATCTGCCTTGGAGTAAGATAGATACCCATACCACCTTTATTCTCATACTTTCTACGAAGCAGTACATCAAAAACCCTGCCCAGCACATCCCCTGTCAAATCCCTTAAAGTAGCAGGTCTCTCTACACCATCAATTTTTATCGGCCCTAAGTCCTGGAGAGCCTTTAAAACAGCAATATAGATGTTGGGATTCTCCAGTTTTATATATTCATCCGCACTAAATATATTTGCCTTTTCCCCATTATCCAAAATAGCAACGTAATCCGCATGGTCTTTTATTTCTTTAAAGGCTTCCCTTATCTCCTGGACTGCCTTATCTTTATACTTTTCTACGTATTCGTAACTATATATTTCATTAAATAGTCTTCCTCCTACATTCCCCTTAGTTAATTTATATTCAGGATGATAAAGCCTGAAGGTTTCCAGAAATATAAGTTTACTGAATTCATCGATTACATCATTTGAATTATTTACATGGTCTTTATTTGCATAAATCATTTCATGGAGTCCATCAAATTTCTCTTGTAACTCCTGATATTTTCCTCTTGACCATTTATCCCTATCGGTAAGTTGCCTTTTGCCTATGTACAATTTGTTTTCATCTTCAAAGACCGATGGAATTTCAGAAATAGCCATTTCCTCTTCAACAAGGGCATAGGCATTACTGGTGCCGTTTGTAATCCAGGCATATGTAGAAATAGGATCTGTTACCATCGCTTCAAATGTTATGGCAGTAACTAATTCTGGCCTTAACTGTTCTTCATCTACTTTTTTTACATATACATATACATCTTTATAACTGGCTATAAAGGTAGCATCATCAATATCCTTTATTTCTTCATAACCAAGTCCTTTGATTCTATCCTTTAGTTCCTGCATAAAAACTCCTCATTAATTTTTTATTCTTATTAAAACAGCCCCATTGCTATGAAGTTTATACTTCCCGCTTTGCTCTGCAATTTTCGATATATCTTCTGCACTGACAATAATATCATTTGGCACATACTCCATTATCTTTTTTATAGGTGCCATAGGGTTATCATCCATTACTTTATCCACTATGTCCAATATAATAGTATTTAGATTATTCCCGTCAGCACTGTACAAATCCCCAGTCCTTTTGATATTACTATCCATAAGAAGAAATAGTTGTAATTGTGCTTTATTCCATTTTATCCCGGATTCTTTTAACCTTTGATACAATTCTTCAACAGACTTGGGGGTTTTCAGTTGCTCATATATTACTGCTACCAACAGCGCCCACCTCCATTAATGCTCCTTATCCTTTGGTGGACACGGGTCTTGTCCATAACTGTCCTTACTCCTAATTTTGCCGTCTCTTCCTTGGATAATCAATTCCGATTTCTGGTTTTGGACAATTTCTTTTGCTACATTTATTGCTTGTTTTTGAGTATCAGTAACTTTAGTTGCTCTTTTGTTGCCTTCACCTTTAACAGCCCATTTGCCGCCATATTTTACAACCCATTGGTTTTTACCCACATATAACACCTCTTTTAACATTTGTTTTATAATACACTTAAATAATTTATTATTTCATTTATTATTTGTTCTTCCAAAGCACTTTCCAATCTTGGAATGAAGATGTCCAAAATTCCATGGAATTTGGAGTAGCGGTTCCTGCCTTTATAGGTATATAACACCTATAAGGAACAAAATGAAAAGGAACCGTTCAACGGAAGTATATCACAATACCAATGTTTTTGGCAAGAATATTTCTTGCTCCTAAATTATGGTAATTGATTACCCTAACATCATTATCCTCAACGCCTTTAGCTTTATTACTTATTCCTATATACCATGCCAAAACAAAATTCCCGCAGCAAAACAAGATTTCTCCTGTATCTGCTACGGGGCTTTGGAACGAATTTTATTTTTATAGAGCAAAGTTTATTATCATGGGAGGAGTTTATTTGTATTATGCATTACTCCACAGTTACGCTTTTGGCCAAATTCCTCGGTTTGTCAACGTCGCACCCTTTATACAACGCCGTATAATAGGCGAATAATTGAAGCGGTATAACGCCCAGCATCGGGACAATCCACGGGCTGGTATCAGGGAGGTAGATAATATAATCGGCGACATCCTCTATCGCGGTATTGCCCTCTTGTACCACAGCCATAACTACCGCTCCCCTGGCTTTTACCTCTTTGATATTGCTGAGCATTTTGTCAAAAAGCTCAGGTTGAGTAGCCAGCGCCACCACCAACGTACCCGGTTCTATAAGGGCTATGGTGCCATGCTTTAATTCGCCGGCCGCATATGCCTCTGAATGTATATACGATATCTCCTTGAGCTTAAGCGAGCCTTCCATAGCAAGTGCGTAGTCCAATCCGCGCCCTATGAAAAATATGCTGTGTGCGGAAAAATGTTGGGCCGCATAGTGCTGGACCGTTTCTTTCCCATCCAAAATGCTCTGTGCTTTATTAGGCAGTTTGATTATATCGCTCACGATATCCTCGATGCTCTGCTGATCCATGGTTCCCCTGCGTTTAGCCATATACAATGCTATCATGGTTATAACCAACAGTTGTGTCGTATACGCTTTGGTGGAGGCTACCGCTATCTCGGGTCCGGCCCACGTATATAACACTTTATCCGCTTCGCGCGTTATGGTACTGCCCACCACATTGGCGACAGCCATGACGGTAGCGCCCCGGCGTTTAAGCTCTCGTAACGCGGCTAGCGTATCGGCCGTTTCACCCGATTGGCTTATAACGATAGCCAGATCGCCTTTTGATATTATCGGTTCTCTATATCTGAACTCCGATGCTATATCCACCTCCACCGGCAAACGCGCCATGCGTTCTATAAGGTATTTGCCCACAACGCCTGCATGATAGGCCGTACCGCAAGCCACTATAAAAAGCTTGTTTGTTTTTTCTATGTCTATGTCGTCCAAATCATGCAGGTTTATTGACAGATCTTGCGTTATCCTGGACGCCATAGTATCTCTTAAGGCTTTAGGCTGCTCGTGAATTTCTTTAAGCATAAAATGTTCGAAGCCGCCCTTTTCCGCAGCCTCAATATCCCATGTTACATGATATACATCGCGTGTTACATCGCGACCATATTCGTCTTTTATAGACACGCCATCACACGTTAAGACGGCTAGTTCTTTATCGTTCAAAAAATACACTTCCCTGGTATAAGGAAGTATAGCCGGTATATCCGATGCTATAAAATTCTCACTATCGCCGAGGCCGATTATCAACGGGCTATCTTTACGCACTGCTATAAGTTTATCAGGCTCACGCCCGCACATCACCGCCAATGCATACGAACCTTCCAAATAGGATACGGCTCGTTGCACCGCAGACAAAAGGTCATCTTCATAAAAATGATGTATGAGATGAGCTATAACCTCCGTATCGGTATCCGATATAAAAATCGCACCCTGCTCCTGAAGCCATTGCTTGATGCGCATATAATTCTCTATGATACCATTGTGCACCACAGCGATTTCTCCTGATGCATCTGTATGAGGATGCGAATTCACGTCAGACGGTTCGCCATGTGTAGCCCATCTGGTATGCCCTATACCAAGCGTACCTATAAGTTCTCGGCCGGTTAAAGCCGATTCCAATACATTCAATCGCCCTTTAGCTTTGATCACCTCTATGCTGTCGCCTTGATAGACAGCCACTCCGGCAGAATCATAACCTCTATATTCCAATCTCTTTAAGCCATTCAGCAGTATTGGTACAGCCTGTTGATGGCCTATATATCCAACTATTCCACACATATATGTTTATCCCTTTCTTTCCCAGTAAACTTTTAACTGCGCGCTTCTCATATACGCGCTAAATAAATGCATATTTATGGCATGATAATGTTTGTTAGAAATGCTGTACCTTTATTTTGGCCCGGCTCCGTTTGTAGCAAAAATCGCTCTTTGCTTTTGTGGAACCTTTGTCGGCAGCCGTATGCCGCAGGGCACCCGCCGAAAAATCGATAAACCCTGACCTCGTCAACTCAAAATGAGTTCTGGCGCTTTTATATCTGATCATATAAATAATCTCTACAAATACATCACCCCTCTCGATTATATAAATAAAATCAGGCTAGGTATTCTTCTATTATGGCGGCCAAACGCGTGGCCTCCTGCTCCAGCTCGTCTATATCAGGGCCTTCTATCATTACCCTGACCAGCGGTTCGGTACCGGACGGCCTTATTACAACCCGTCCCATGCTGTTGAACTTTTTCTCTATCCTATTTATCTCTTTAGCTATGGCACTGTATTGCAAGTACACATCTTTTTTATCATTGCTTACTTTTGCATTGACCAATACCTGAGGGAATTGCTTCATCACAGTCGATAGCTGCGCCAGGCTCTTTTTCTTCCTCACAATGACCGACAGCAACTGCAGCGCGGTTATTAAACCATCGCCGGTAGTATTATGATCCAGAAATATAACGTGGCCCGATTGTTCGCCTCCCAATGAATAACCTTCCTGCAGCATCTTCTCCAATACATAACGGTCGCCCACTGCCGTCCTCACTATATGGCATCCGGCATTTTTGAGAGCTATTTCTAAACCTATGTTGCTCATAATAGTGGCCACGACGGTATCTTTTTTTAAGGTGCCGCGTTCATGCATATCTATACCGCATATAGCCATTATCTTATCACCGTCAACCAGTACGCCGTTTTCATCTACAGCAATCAAGCGATCAGCGTCGCCATCAAAAGCCAATCCAAGATCCACCTCATTTTCCAACACATAGTCCTGCAAAGCTTTGGGATTGGTAGAGCCACAATTGCGATTTATGTTGGTACCATCCGGATCATCAAAAAAACAAATTGTTTCGGCACCGAGCTGGGACAACAAAAGCGGTGCTACTTTATAAGCGGCTCCATTAGCGCAATCGACAGCTATCTTATAGCCCTTAAGGTCTATAGGAACGGTGGATTTCAGAAAATTCACATAGTCCTCAGCGGCATTTTGTACCGTCACCCGACGTCCTACGGCATCGCCTGCGCACATAGGAATTTGCCGCGTTTGATCCGATATTATAGATTCTATGCGATCCTCCAATTCATCAGGCAATTTATAGCCGTCACGATTGAAGAACTTGATGCCGTTATATTCCATAGGATTATGTGAAGCCGATATCACTACACCTGCATCAGCTCCATAAAGCCTTGTAAGATAAGCCGCTGCCGGTGTGGGCATGACTCCCACACATAGAGCTTCGCCGCCCACGGAACAAATGCCGGCCACCAAAGCCGATTCCAGCATGTCGCCTGATACGCGCGTATCACGAGCTACTACTATACGAGGCCTTGGACTTTCCTCTGCCAGCACATATGCTCCGGCTTGGCCTAAAGAAAATGCCAAACCGCAGGTCAGTTCTGTATTAGCGACGCCTCTTACGCCATCCGTGCCAAATAGTCTTCCCATATTCGCCTCCAATGTTAGCATAGATATTTCATTTTATTTCATTATACGAGCTTAATGCCCGCATTGATACCATTATACATTATTTTGTTATATATATAAAGTACCTATTGCTATAGTTTCATGGGCACGATATGCTTGTCTATCCTGGATAAAGTATATCGATTAAAGACATCCCACAATTGCTTTTTTAAGGCATCGCTCATTTTAAGGCGATACATATCGCTTATCCTCATGGATAATATATGAGATACGGTATTTATGAAGCCTTGATTTACCGCAGTAACATCATCGCTGCTCGCAGCACAGTCCTCACATAGCACGCCTCCCGATATTGGACTGAAATACAATATCGAACCGTCTATATCGTTCTTACCGCAATTGCAGCACTGATCGAGCAATGGCCTGTACCCTATAAAATCCATGAGCTTTATGGCAAATATCAGTGTAATGGCTGAAGCATCGATATCAGGCTCGGATAGAAATTGTAGCGTTTTTAAAAGCAGGTAATACGCTCTTATATTCGGCTCCTCATCTTGTATGACTGCATCGCATAGATTTGCAGCATAAGCAGCATAAGCCAGATTATTCATGTTTTGGCGCAGTTCAAAGAATGTACATTTTATTTCGCTTTGCGTCACTGTATAAAGGTTTTTACCCTCATACAACATATAATCGGCTGAAACAAAAATCTCACTAGCCATTAGAAATCGGCTCTTAGGCCTGCGGCTGCCTTTTGCTATGGCATGAATCTTTCCCAACTCCTTAGAGAATAGAACCAGTATCCTATCGGCTTCGAGGTAATCCATATGCTTCAAAACAATTGCCTCTGTCTTTATCAGGCTCAATCAGTATTACTCCATTTCTTATTTCTAATTCATATCATTTAACGGCATATCATCTAACGGCACATCATCACGCATAGACATGTTCTTATCCTCGTCTTTTTTATTCTGTAAAGCCTTGTAAAACAAATAATAGCCTATATCTCCCGTTTCTTCAAAAAGCCTCCACAGTTGATCTATAGTCATAATATTGCCTCCCTCTTGTGGATTATATCTATAGATTTCCCATGTCCGCCAACGCATATGCCATGAAAATTTTCTCTGAATTGATTATATCATACTATGCCATAATATTCAAAAAGGCTCGATTAAAAATCGAGCCTTTCATGCCGCAAACTCTTACAAATTCAATTCCTTGGCCTTTAATACGCCATCAACCTTTTTTATGGCATCGAGCACTTCATCGCTTATATCGCTGTCAACATCGAGCACCATCAGGTTTATGCCATGCTTGGTATTTCGGCTGGCCTTCATATTGGCTATATTGATGCCATTATCGCCCAAGATCGTGCATACTTGCCCTATTATACCCGGCCTGTCGATATTTTGCACCATTAACATATGCTCTGCGGGCATAAAATCGACTTCAAACCCGTCAAAGTCAACCACCCTTGGTTCTTCTTTCCCGAAAATAGTTCCCGCGAATGTCATCATCCGCGCTTTATTTTTAATATTGACCGTTATAAGGTTAACAAAATAATCCACATGTGAATTTTTGCTTTCAATGACCTGTATGCCTCTCTCACGTATAATTTTCTCTATATTGACAAAATTGACGCGTTCATCGGTAACAGGTTGCAATAAGCCTGTCAGATACGACAGGGTTATTATCCTGGTATCCTCTTTGGATATATCGCCGCTATATACAAGTTCTATCTGTTCTGCCGGCAGGTTTTCCACTTGATAGTATATGCGGCCCATCTTCTCAGCCAAACCAAGGTACGGAGCAAGGCTCGTGGCCGCTTTCATATTGAGGCCGTGCAGGTTAACGGCTTCCACTATATTGCCTTCCAGTGCATTCAACACCTGTTGGGCTATAGCCAATCCAACATTGCGCTGCGCCTCCACAGTCGACGCACCCAGATGCGGCGTAAACACAATGTTATCCAATTCGAGCAGCGGATGGCTGAATCCTTCTCCGGCGGCACCTTCTTTGGGTTCGTTGGTGAAAACATCTATAGCCGCACCTGCTATACGTTCATCCTTAAGCGCTTGGTATAAAGCATTTTCCTCTACTATGCCGCCACGAGCGCAATTAACTATGCGCAGTTCTTTCTTAGCCATGTCAAATTCTTTTTTGCCTATAATGCCCATGGTCTCATTTGTCTTAGGAAGATGTACGGTTATAAAATCCGCCTTCTGCATAATCTCATCTATAGAATCGACCTTTTCCACTCCCATGCTTTCGAAACGCTCCTGTGGTATATAAGGGTCATAACCTATAACGTTCATGCCAAAGGCTTTGAGGCGGCTAGCCACTAAAGAACCTATGCGGCCAAGCCCCAGTACGGCAACGGTCTTATCATAAAGCTCGACACCCTTGAACTTGCTTCTCTCCCATTTGCCCGCTTTCAGGGACATATAAGCCTGGGGTATATTGCGGCATAATGCCAACAACAACGCTATCGCATGTTCGGCTGCGGATATATTATTGCTGTCCGGCGTATTGACTACTATTATACCCTTCTCGGTAGCCGCATCGACATCTATATTGTCCACGCCGGTGCCGGCTCTACCTATCACCTTAAGATTAAGCCCGCGGTTTATAAGCTCTGCATCCACTTTGGTAGCGCTTCTCACTATGAGTGCATCATATTGGCCTATGCATTCGAGCAATTGTTCCCTGGTTAAATCCAGCCTCACATCCACATCGGCCTTTTGCTTGAGTATCTGCAAACCGTTTTCTTCAATTTTTTCGGGTACCAATATGCGCATACCTCAGACACCTTCTTTCAATATCTTCTCAGCCGCCGTAACACCACTGCCTATCTGCACCGGATAGCCCGTTTCAGCCAGAGAATATTCCAAGCCTGTAAGCGTCTTTAAAAGGTCGAATTGATCTACGTATCCTACATGCCCTATACGCAATATCTGCCCTTTGAGCTTGCCCTGGCCACCCGTTATCATAATATCGTACCTGGTATTCATTATCTTTCTGACCTTCTCCACATCTATGCCCTCCGGCCCTTTAATCGATGTAATTATGTCAGATGCATGGGTTGGCTCGGCAAATAATTCAAGCCCCATGGCATTGGCCGCAGCTCTGGTCGCTTCAGCCAATTTATGGTTGCGGGCATATACCTTATCCAGACCCTCATCCAGTATCATATCGAGAGCCACGTTTGTGCCTATTATGAGAGTTACTGCAGGGGTATAAGGCGTATCGTTATCGCTCAGTTTTTCTCTGTATGCCAAGAAATCGAAATAAAATTTCGGTAACTTGGACTGCTTGACGGCATCCCATGCACGGTCGCTCAAGCTGGCAAACGATAAACCGGGAGGAACCATCAATGCCTTCTGCGAACCAGTAACCACCACATCTATTCCCCATTTATCGGTTTTAAGAGGTATACCGCCGAGAGAACTTATGGCATCGACGACAAGAAGTTGTGAACGCCCTTTTAATACTTGACCTATAGCTTCCAGATCATTGGTCACGCCGGTGGATGTTTCATTATGCGTCACTATAACAGCCTTTATTTTATCATCCTCATCCAAGCGCTTTTTAATGTCCTCGGGATCCAGCGCCTGTCCCCATGGCATTGATATAACATCCACGTCTAAGCCGTAAGCTTTGGCTATGTTGACATACCTATCGCCGAACACGCCTATCGTACCCACCAGCACCTTATCGCCCGGCGAGAACAGATTGGCGATGGAGGCTTCCATCGCGCCCGTACCAGAGCTGGCAAACGTAAGCACATCGTTTTTGGTATCAAACACCGTCTTTAGTTTCGCATTGAACTCTGTAAATATGGCCTGAAATTCTTTGGTGCGATGATGAATAATCTGCCGGCTCATAGCCTGCAATACCTTTGGCGGTATCATGGTCGGCCCCGGCGTCATCAATAATTTATCCCTTTCCATAATCGATCTGAAACTCCTCTCCTATAAATGTACACTATGTGCGCATATTTGTATCGCTGCTGAATACTTTATCTTATTGTATAACTTTGTTAAAAAGATGTCAAATATTTTTTACACTTCGATTTCGGCTTTCAATCCCAATAAAGCACCGTATTTTTCAAGTACCGGTTGAACATTTTCGTCGATAAACTCGTCGACCTGCTGCGGAGCTCGGCCTACAAAGTTTTTGGCATCCATTATGGCATCTATCTCTTGTCTAGATAAGGAAAATGCCGGGTCGGATGCTATCATATTTATAAGGTCATTGGGCTTTCCTTCCTCCTTGACCTGCCTGCCGGCTTGGACAGAGTATCGCCTTATGCGCTCATGAAGCTCCTGACGGTCGCCGCCGCGTTTTACCGCCTCCATCAATATGTATTCGGTGGCCATAAAGGGCAATTCCTCGCGTAAATGCCGCTCTATCATGGCCGGATATACCACAAGGCCGTCGGCCACATTGATATAAAGCAGCAATATGGCATCTACGGCTAGAAATGATTGCGGTATAACTATACGCCGGTTGGCAGAATCATCCAACGTGCGTTCAAGCCACTGGGTAGAAGCCGTAATGGCCGGATCCAGAGCTGCGGTCAGCACATGCCGCGCCAACGACCCGATACGTTCGCTGCGCATGGGATTGCGTTTATATGCCATAGCCGACGAGCCTATCTGTTTTTCCTCGAATGGCTCTTCTATCTCCTTAAGATGTTGCAGCAGCCTTATATCGTTGCTGAATTTGTATGCGCTTTGAGCTATGCCGCTTAAAACGTTGATCACGTTAGAATCCAGCTTTCGAGGATAGGTTTGCCCCGTAACTGCAAACGTACCTTTAAATCCCATCTTTTCTGCTATAAGTCGGTCTAGCGCTTTGACCTTTTCATGATCTCCGTCGAAAAGCGTCAGAAAGCTGGCTTGCGTTCCGGTAGTACCTTTAGCACCGCGCAATGCAATATTATCCATGATAAAATCCAGCTGGCTCAGATCCATCAGCAGGTCCTGTATCCAGAGGCATGCTCTTTTGCCAACGGTAGTAGGCTGAGCCGGCTGAAAGTGCGTAAATCCCAGTGTGGGCATATCTTTATATTTAACGGCGAAATGTGTTAAAGCATCTATACAATTTATAAGCTTGCGCTTCACAATATCAAGGCCGTCTCTCATGAGTATTATATCGGTATTATCGCCCACATAGCAGCTCGTGGCCCCGAGATGTATGATAGGCTTGGCACGTGGGCATTGGACACCATAGGCATATACATGGGCCATGACATCATGCCTTACTTCTTTTTCGCGTGCTTCGGCCACGTCATAGTTTATATCGTCCTGATGGGCTTTCATCTCGGCTATCTGTTCGTCGCTTATATCAAGGCCAAGCTCTTTTTCCGCCTCAGCCAATGCTATCCACAATTTCCGCCACGTTCTGAATTTCTTGTCATCGGAGAAATTTTGCGCCATTTCCTTACTGGCATAACGCGTTATAAGCGGATTTTCGTATATATCCCTCATTTCAGACATTGTTCTATGCGTGCCAATCCTTTCTCTATTTGTTCTATAGAAGTGGCATATGACAACCGCACAAATCGATCGTCGCCGAACGGTTCCCCGGGCACGACTGCCACATAGGCTTTGTCCAGCAACATTTGCGCGAAATCCACTGAACCCATTATATCACATCCATTTACTTTTTGTCCCGCATATTGAGATATATTCATCATGACATAGAATGCTCCGGCAGGCTTCACGCAAGACAATCCCTCTATGCCGTTGATGCGTCGGCAAATATAATCCCTGCGCTTTTTAAATTCCTCCACCATAATAGTTACCGGCTGCTGCGTTCCCTGCAATGCCGCTAAAGCAGCATACTGAGCTATAGAGTTAGGGTTGGATGTGGCCTGGCTTTGTACATTGCCTATAATAGAAGCGATTTCTTCATTTGAGGCGGAATATCCTATCCTCCATCCTGTCATGGCATATGTCTTGGATACCCCGTTTATGACTATAGTCCTTGCCTTTATATCATCGTTGAATGACGCTATGCTTACACACATCAGCCGACGTTTTAAATGCATTCGATTCATCGGCTGATACCATAACGGGTACTCCGTCGGCCAGCTTTACTAGCTCCGGATAGCTTACCCAACATGGTGCCGGCATAAGCACTTCATCCCCGGGATTTAGGATAGCATAAAATGCATTAAACAAGGCGTGTTTGGCACCATTGGATACTACTATATTAGACGGCTTATACGACAGAGCATTGTCCTTCTGCAGCTTATCCACGATAGCCTGTTTCAGCTGCGGTATACCGGTAGCCGGTGTATATTTGGTGTAACCTTTATTTATCGCATCTATTGCCGCCGCTTTTATATGTTCGGGCGTATCGAAATCCGGCTCGCCTACGCCAAAATCCACTACATCTATGCCTTCAGACTTCATTTTTTTGGCCTTGGAGCTTATAGCCAATGTAGCCGATTCGGTTATTGTTTGGGCTTTTCGTGATAAAATCATATATAATTTCTCCTTTTCTGTAATCAGAATGAATATCAGCATTGCTGTATTATTCAAATTATATCACATGAACCGCCCAATATCCATATACCCTGATTATTTATGCAGGTTTTGAACGCTTAACATGCAAATCCTTCAGTTTATACATTACTTCATCAGGCATTTTAACTACGCCGAGCGTTATATCGCCATCCACCAGTTCACCATGACAATCACTGCCACCGGTAACTATCAGCTTATAGTTATCGGCAATGGCCTTCAGATACTGCTCATCTTTAACGTTATGTTTTGTATGATATACTTCCAGGCCGTCCACGCCGCTGTCTATAGCATGGAATATAGCGCTTTTGTCTGTTAAAAGCCCCGGATGAGCCACTACTGCCACACCGCCCAATCTTCTTATATACCCTATAGCCTCTTCCGGTATCATCTTATACCGCGGCACGTAAGCCGGACTATCCTGTGATATATAATTGTTGAAGGCTTCCCCCATATCTTTTATAAGACCTAATTGAATCATAGCTCTGGCTATATGCGGTCTGCCTATAGATGCCGAACCGGCAATAGCTTGTACTAAATCCCAAGGTATATCCATACCATAATACGCCTTGAGGTTATCCAATATTCTATGCGCTCTGGTTTCCCTTATATCCTTTATATGGACAAGCAATTCTTGAAACCATTTTTGGTATATATCGATAAAGTAACCCAATATATGCATTTCTTTCCCTTTATATTCGGTATTCAGCTCTATACCTGGTATGACCGTCACACCCGCGGCAGTCCCCGCTTTCGTGGCTTCTTCTATGGCTGCGGTGGTATCGTGATCAGTTATCGCTATAAACGATAAACCGCGCCCGGCCGCTTCTTCTATTATTTCTGGCGGTGAAAGAAGGCCATCCGAAGCCGTCGTGTGAACATGTAAATCTCCTGCCATTGAATATACTCCTTTTGACATCTGTCTTCATCCAGTCATCAAACTAAAACGGTATTTTAAAAGGGATGTGCGGCATTGCACATCCCTTATTTTGCGTATTCTACAACTCTGCTCTCGCGAATTACTGTAACTTTTATTTGTCCAGGATATTCTACTTCTTTTTCTATACGTTT
>NZ_JAIHAU010000035.1 GCF_020054945.1 Mahella sp. | reverse complement strand
CCAGCTTCACAGCCGTAGCGAGGTATATATGTCAAGCCTATAGCGGGCGTAGGATTTATATCTTTGCAGGCGCTGAATTTGCCACATTACGAATTGCAGGGCCTAATATCGTCTATTGATAATCGAGCGGCATTGTGATAATATGTTCTCATCAGTAAAGCGAATATCGGAGGATTGTGTTTATGCTAAAAGGAACTACCATAGTAGCTGTAAAAAAAGACGGAAAGACTGCGGTGGCAGGAGACGGTCAGGTTACTATGGGCGAAAATACTATCATGAAACATCATGCCAGGAAGGTTAGACGGATATATAACAACGAGGTTGTTATCGGATTTGCAGGGTCGGTGGCCGATGCATTCACCCTGTCTGAGAGATTTGAAGATAAACTGCAGCAGCATAGCGGTAATCTATTAAGAGCAGCCGTAGAATTGGCGCAAGATTGGCGCAGCGATAAGGTTATGCGCAAACTGGAGGCCCTTATGATCGCTGCCGATAAAGAAAGAATGCTGGTTATATCGGGTAACGGAGAGGTTATAGAACCGGATGACAATGTGGCGGCCATAGGGTCAGGCGGCCCTTACGCATTGGCGGCCGGCAGAGCATTAGCCAATAACACCGATCTTTCGGCATCTGATATAGCATATAAGGCTCTTGAAATAGCGTCTTCCATATGCATTTATACTAATACCAATATCACTGTAGAAGAGGTATAAGCTCATGGAATATACACCTAAACAGATAGTAGAAGAATTAGATAAGTACATTATAGGGCAGCATAAGGCTAAAAAAGCCGTAGCTGTAGCGCTTAGGAATAGACATAGGCGTAATCTGCTCCCACTGGAGATGAGAGAAGAAATCATGCCGAAGAATATCATAATGATGGGTCCTACAGGTGTCGGTAAGACCGAGATCGCTCGCCGGCTGGCTAAATTGGTCAATGCACCTTTTATAAAGGTCGAAGCTACAAAGTATACAGAGGTAGGCTATGTAGGGCGTGATGTCGAATCCATGGTGAGGGATTTAGTGGAAGTGGCCATACGCATGGTAAAAAATCAGAAAATGTCCGAGGTGGCTGACAGGGCTAAGCAGCTTGCGGAAGAGCGCTTGCTGGACGTTTTATTGCCGCCGCGAAGGAAAAGAAACAGCGCCAAAAATCCGTTGGAGGCTTTTTTCGGCGGTCAGGATACCGATGATAAAGAAGATGAATATAGCGAAACGTTGGTTGATAATTCCGCCGATGGTCGGCTGCGCATGAAGGAAATGTTGGATGCAGGTGAGCTGGATGGCAGATATATAGAGATAGAAGTACAGGACAACGCCGTATCGGGTATGGGCATATTTTCAGCGATAGGTATGGATGATCTGGCCATAAACATGCAAGATATGTTCGGCAATTTATTTCCAAAAAAGATGAAAAAGAGAAGGGTCACTGTGAAAGAAGCCAGGCGTATTTTCGAACAGGAAGAAGCGCAAAAGCTCATAGATATGGACGAAGTGACCGAAGAGGCATTGAACAAGGCCGAGCAAGAGGGGATAATATTTATCGACGAATTGGATAAGGTGGCCGGCAGAGAAGGCGGCGCCGGGCCGGATGTATCCAGAGAGGGTGTTCAGAGGGACATATTGCCTATAGTGGAAGGTACCACGGTTATGACAAAATATGGGCCGGTCAAAACCGACTATATGCTGTTTATAGCGGCCGGGGCATTTCACATAGCCAAAGTATCGGATTTGATACCGGAGCTTCAAGGCCGTTTTCCCGTGTTGGTTCAGTTAGACAGCTTATCGCAACAAGACTTTAAGCAAATATTGACGCAACCTCAAAATGCCCTCATTAAACAATATAAAGCGTTGATGTCGGCCGATAATCTGGAGTTAGAGTTTACAGAAGATGCCATAGATGAAATAGCGCGCATGGCATATGTGATAAATGAAAATAATGAAAACATAGGGGCAAGGCGCCTTCATACAGTAATGGAGAAACTGCTCGAGGATATATCATATGAAATGCCAGTCAGCAGAGGCAATGAGATAATTGTGGATAAAGCGTATGTTCAAGGTGTTTTAAAAGGAACCGTTCAGGATAAAGATATAAGTAAATATATACTATGATAGATGGAGTTGATACCATGAGTATTCCGTTATTAGAGAAAACCAGGCGACTGAACAGCATACTTCAGAATTCAGATGCGCATTTTCTGTCATTTGCTGATATTTGTGCTTTGTTGAGCGAAGTATTGCAGTCCAATGTATACCTGGTAGACGATAAAGGAGCATTATTGGGCTATAAATTGATGGAAAATTTCAAATGTTCAGTAATAGAAGAGGAAATATTAAAGCAGAAGCGTTTTCCCAGCGATTACAGCAGAAAGCTCCTTCAATCACCGACAACTAAGGCTAATATTGCGCAACAGCACAATAGTTGTGTATTTGATCCGAGCATAGCGTGTCTCTTCCCAGGTAAACTGACTACCATAGTGCCTATAAATGGCGGAGGCCAGCGCCTTGGTACGCTGATATTCGCCAGATTCGGGAATAGATTTGAGGATGAAGACCTTATATTAGCCGAATACAGTGCTACCGTAGTGGGCATGGAGATAATGCGCAAACGTACCGAGCTTATAGAAGAAGAGGCCAGAAAGCGTGCTGTGATTGAATTGGCTATAAATGCCCTGTCGTATTCCGAATTGGAAGCTGTGGAGTCGATAGTGGATGAATTAAATGGGAAAGAGGGCCTCCTTATAGCCAGTAAAATAGCTGACAAAGTCGGGATTACGCGGTCGGTCATAGTAAACGCCTTGCGCAAGTTGGAGAGCGCGGGTATAATCGAGTCGCGTTCGCTGGGCATGAAGGGCACCTATATAAGAATATTGAACGAAGGGCTGCCTGATGAATTAAAGAAAAGAAAGTTGCAGGAGTTGATCTAAAGCGCTGTAGGCGCTTTTTTTATGCTTGACTTAAACGTAAAATTTGTCGAACAAATTACATGATAAATTTGGTAATATAGTCCTATTGTAGAAATCGGTCGATTTATTGTATACTGAATATGGTTTTGTTAAAAATACGTAAAAAAATGTTTCGTTTGCGTTAAAATATGATATAATGATGTAAAGAAAGTCAAAGGGGTGTGAGATATGAATTTTGTCGATGGAGAAACAGCTCAAATAGAGGTTTTGAGCAAAGCCCTGGATGGCTTATGGATGAGAAACCAGGTTATTTCAAACAATGTGGCCAATGTCGATACGCCCGGATTTAAGGCTTCTAAAGTTGCATTTGAGGACGCGTTAAAGGCAGCGGTGGATGATAACGCGTTTAAGGGTAAGGTTACAAATATCAAGCATATTCCCATAGGCACCTCGTCTGTGGCAGACGTACAACCTCAGGTTTTACAATCCCAAAATACATCTATGCGCATGGATGGGAATAATGTAGACATCGATTTAGAAATGGCTGATTTGGCCAAGACCACCATCGCTTATAATGCCGTTATTCAAAAAATGACCAAAGAATTTCAAATGTTGCGTTCAGCCATAAATGGAGGTAGGTGATAATCATGGGTATGTTCAATGCTATAGATAACAGCGCTTCGGGCCTGACGGCGCAGCGCCTCCGCATGGATATAATATCGCAGAATATAGCCAACGTCAATACCACGCGTACGCCCGAAGGCGGTCCGTATGTGCGCCAGATGCCGCTTTTCTCTCAATCAGCATCAGGAATGGTACAGGTGCAGGCTATAGTACCCGATCCCAGGCCATTTAAATTGACGTATGATCCTTCACACCCGGATGCCGATCAAAATGGCTACGTACTTATGCCCAATGTGGATGTGACAGAGGAAATGGTGGATATGGTATCGGCCACACGATCATATGAGGCCAATGTAACGGTTATAGACGCCGCAAAAAATATGGCTATGCGGGCCATAGATATAGCGAGATAAGAAGAAAGGAGAGGATTGAAATATGCCTGTCAACCCTATTTCTATAAATACTACCATAGGTACCGGCAATATTTCGTCTGCCAACTCGGCTAAAGCCGGTGAAGTGGATTTCAAGGATTTATTGTCGGAGTCGATGGATAAGCTCAATTCCATTATACAGGATAGCAACGCGGCAGGTGAGGCTCTGGCTACCGGTAGCATAGATGATATACATAGCGCGATGATAGCGGCTGAAAAAGCCGATCTGGCATTGCAGTTTACCATACAGATAAGAAATAAAATAATAGATGCATATAATGAAATTATGCATATGCAGATATGATGGTTAAAGATACTTTTTCTAATATGCGCAAGCAGCTCAACGAATTCTGGCAGGGTTTAACCCCCGCGCAGAAAAATCGCATAATAATAGCGGCGGTGCTTATCATAGCCGGCATTGCGATCACCGGGGCAGTATTGGGGCGCCAGCAATACACTGTATTGTATAGCGGCTTGGATATAAAGGAGGCTGGTGAAATAACGCAAAAGCTGGATGAGATGGGTGTACCATGGCGAGCTGCCGCTGGAGGAACAGCTATAGAAGTGCCTAAAGGCCAGGATGCAAAGATAAGGATGCAGCTGGCCACCGAGGGTATACCCAAGACCGGCGGCAACTACGATTTGTTTATGCAAAGCTCTGCCTTCGGTACCACCGACTATAAGGAGCAAAAACTCTACATATTTCAGCAGCAGGAGCGCCTGCAGGAATCCATTATGACCATACAAGGCGTAGACCAGGCAGTGGTAAACATAAGCGTGCCGGAGGAGGATTCCTTTGTGCTAAAAGAGGATGTTCAACCGGCCACAGCATCGGTATTGCTCAAGCTGTCTCCCGGCGTTGAGATGAAATCGGCCCAGGTGAGCGGTATTCAACAATTGGTGGCCAAAAGTGTGATAGGATTGCAACCTGAGAATGTCACTGTAATCGATGATCAGGCTAATATATTGAGCGTAGAGAAAAAAGAAGACGATATTGCCACAGCCGACCAACAAGTAGATCTTGAGAAGAAGGTGCAGGACGAGCTGCAGCAGGAGCTCCTACAGCTATTAGAGCCTATATTTGGCCATAAAAAAGTGGTGGTAGGAGTAGGGGTGCAACTGGATTTCGATAAACGTTCTTCGGAGAGCATACAATGGCAACCGGTTCTCGATGATGAGGGTATAGCCGTAAGCATGCAGACCATAAAGGAAAGCATGGTCAATATGCCTGCCGGAGAAGTGCCAGGTACTGCTACAAATGGAGCTGATACGGGAGGTGGTACCCCTCTTCCTAATGGAGATAATACACAGAATAATCCTAATGGTTATCCAGCAACCAATCAAGCCAATTCGGAATACAACAAAGAAGAGAACACGATAAATTATGAGGTAAATCAGTTGAAGCAGCAGGTAGAAGAGGCGCAGGGCAAACTCAAAAGCATGACGATATCGGTAGTGGTAGATGGAGAAAATATAAGCGAACAGGTTCGCCAGCAGGTGCAGTCGGTAGTAGCAGGCGCAGCCGGCATAGACGCCCAATATGTAACCGTCCAGGCTATGCCTTTCTCAGTCGCGTCATTGCAAGAGGATATAAACAATGCGCTGAATGCCTCCCAGCAGCAGAAACAAGCCGAGAACATGAGGAATATTATGTTAGGCTTGATAGCCGCTGCTGTAGTGGGTGCAGCAGTGTTTATAGCTGTTAGAGCAACAAATGCACGAAGAAGAGCTGCCGAGACAGAGATGGCCGAAGCTGCAGTTCCGGAGGGGGTATCGATAGAAGAGATACCGATGGAATCGGAGGATGAGCATACCAAGATAAAGCAGCAAATAGAGAAATTAGTGGATCAAAAGCCAGACGTAGTAGCGCAACTGTTGAGAACATGGCTTAATGAAGAATGAAGGTGGATGATGGATTATGGCAGGTAGAACCGGCATTTCCGGCAAAGAGAAAGCTGCTATACTTATTATAGCCTTAGGGCCGGAGAAAGCTGCTAAAGTATACAAGCATCTACGAGAAGAGGAAATAGAGCAGTTAACCCTCGGTATAGCCAATGTAAATAAGGTAACCCAGGAAGAGAAAGACAAAATAGTAGAAGAATTTTATCAGATATGCTTGGCACAAAACTATATAAGCGAGGGCGGCATAGGCTATGCGAGGGAGGTACTGGAGAAAGCATTAGGCAATCAAAAGGCTTTGGACTTGATAAACAAACTCACGTCGTCTCTTCAGGTTAGGCCGTTCGATATGGTGCGGCGCACCGATCCCAATCAACTGCTCAATCTTATACAGGGAGAGCATCCTCAAGCTATAGCATTGGTGCTGTCATACCTGCGTCCACAGCAGGCCGCGGCTATTCTTTCCGCACTGCCGTCTGACAAGCAGGTTGATGTAGCCATGCGGATTGCACAGATGGATAGGACATCGCCGGATATAATAAAAGAAGTGGAGCGTATACTAGAAAGAAAATTATCATCGGTGGCAATGACCGATTATACCTCCGCAGGTGGCATACAGGCCGTAGTAGAGATACTCAATGCGGCCGACCGCGGTACTGAGAAGAATATTTTAGAGACGCTCGATGTCAAAAACCCCGAATTGGCCGATGAGATAAAGAAACGCATGTTCGTATTTGAGGACATAGCTGCTATGGATAACCGTTCCATACAGAGGTTCTTGAGAGAAATCGACAACAATCAGTTGGCGTTGGCGCTAAAAGGCGCCAGCGAGGATGTGGCCAATGTATTGTTCAACAATATGTCCAAACGTATGCAGGATATGATTAAAGAGGATATGCAGTTTATGGGTCCGGTCAGGCTCCGTGATGTAGAGGAGGCCCAACAAGCTATAGTAAACGTCATAAGGAAACTTGAAGATGCCGGCGAAATAGTTATTTCACGCGGCGGAGGGGATGAGATCATTGTCTAAAGTTTATAAAGACGGGAATGTGCAGCTTTATTATTCTTCTCCTTACGTATTGGAAGATATAATGATATCTGTACATAAGGAACAGGTTGGCCAAGAAGAGCATGCACCGGATAACGATGTGCCGGTTGATACTATTTTAGAAGAGGCCGGCCGGCGGGCAGAAAGCATAATAAAAGAGGCTGAGAGCGAGGCCAAAGCATTGCAGCAGCAGATTTTTGAGAGCGCTCGTAAGGATGGCTATGACAGGGGTTATAATGATGGCTATAAAGATGGATTGCAAGCCGGGCGCAGCCAATACGATGATATGATAGCCGAAGCTCGGCATATGGTCGATGACGCTCGAAAAGAGAAAGATAAGGCCATGCGTGATGCTGAGAGAGAGTTGGTGGAATTGGCCATAAGCATAGCCAAAGAGGTATTGGAACACGAAATAAGCGTTGATAGGGACACTATAGTATATCTGGCTAAGAAGGCTTTAAAGCGCTGTTATTATAGCGATGGCATAACTATTAGAGTGCGCGATGAGGATTATGGAACGCTGATAGAGCATCTAACCGATTTTACATCGGCCAAAGGCGAGAATGTGAATATTACAATATTGAAAGACGCGGCCATAGATGAAGGCACGTGCTTAATAGATACGCCGACAGGTACCATTGATGCCAGCATAGATACGCAAATGGATATAATAGCCGCTAAACTAAGGTCATTGTCTAAGGCGGTGAACGGATAAGTGATATCGCTTGACAAGTATAAAGAGGCGATTAAAAATATTGACTCAATAGAATACAGGGGAGCGGTTTCGCGTCTGACCGGCCTTACAATAGAGGCTGACGGGCCGGGTGTGGAAATAGGCCGTTTGTGCAGGATATTATCGCAGGATGGTTCGATTTCTACAATAGCCGAGGTCGTCGGTTTCAGAGAAGAACGCATTCTGCTCATGCCGCTGGGCAATGTTAAAGGCATCGGCCCGGGTAGTACTGTCATTGCCATGAATACCTCGCTTACGGTACCGGTGGGTCCCGGCTTATTAGGACGGGTATTGGACGGGTTAGGGCGGCCTATGGATGCGGCAGGGCCGTTGAACACTGATACGTATTATGATGTGGAAAAAGATCCGCCTGATCCGATGGTCCGCCGGCGCATATGCGACCCTATCGTATTGGGCATAAAAGCGGTAGACGGTCTTTTCACGTGCGGATACGGGCAAAGGATGGGTGTATTTGCGGGCAGCGGCGTGGGTAAAAGCACGCTCATGGGTATGATGGCGCGTTATGCATCAGCGGATGTGAATGTGATAGCGCTGGTAGGAGAGCGTGGCAGAGAGGTGAAGGAATTCATAGAAAAAGATCTGGGAGATGGGCTGACCCGTTCGGTGCTCGTAGTAGCCACATCGGATCAATCCCCTCTTATCAGGACTAAAGCCGCATTTGTGGCTACTGCAATAGCCGAGTACTTTAGGGATCAAGGGCGCAACGTGTTGTTGATGATGGATTCGCTTACAAGATTCGCTATGGCCCAACGCGAGGTCGGCTTGGCTATAGGTGAACCCCCCGTATCGCGTGGTTATACGCCATCGGTATTTGCCACCATGCCAAGGCTGTTGGAACGAGCAGGGACATCGGATAAAGGCAGCATTACCGGTATATATACCGTGCTGGTAGACGGCGATGATTTTAACGAACCTGTCACCGATAACGCGCGCAGTATATTGGATGGCCATATAGTATTATCCAGAGAATTAGCTAATCGAAACCACTATCCGTCTATAGATGTATTGGCAAGCGTCAGCAGGGTCATGCCTGATGTCGTAACCGACAGGCATATGACGTTGGCATCTCAGATAAAAAAGATCATGGCTGTGTATAAGGGAGCCGAGGATCTTATAAATATAGGCGCTTATGTAAGAGGGAGCAGCCGGGATATAGACTATGCGATAGACCATATAGATGATATAAATGCTTTTTTACAGCAGCCTGTGGGACAAGCCTTCAGTTTGCCGGAGGTATTGTCAATGATGGAAAATATTATAAACGGATAGCGCAGGTGAATTATGAAACGCTTTAGTTTTAGATTACAGAGCGTACTGAATTATAGGGGACAATTAGAAAAAGATTTAGAGGACAGGCTGGCGTTGAAAAACAAGGAACTTTTGGAACAACGCGCTAATGTCGACACCTTAAAACGATATAATGATTGGATATGCGATGAGTTGGAAAGCAATCTGCAGGCTGGATGCGATGCTAATACGGCCAGGATATACGGCGATTATATTAAGAAGCTGGGTATGGATATAAAGGATCAGCAGCGCTGCTTGGCGAAGCTCCAATATGAAGCGGATAATATACGAGCGCAGCTTATAAAAGCGGCTCAGGATGAAAAAATACTATCGACATTGCGAGGTAAATATTGGGAAACATATGTGCATGAATTTTATCATGAGGAGGAGAAGGTTATAGATAACGTCTTATCCCACAAGTATTTTGAGGAGAGAGAAAATGCCTGAAAATAACGGCGGCAGATCGGCTTTGCCCATAGTTCTGGCTATAATATTCATTTTATTGGCGGTATTTGAGGCGGCTATAATATTTAATATAGCGGGCATTAGGGAGATGATATCGACTGTTCCGTTTATAGGACCTGTAATAAATGGTCCGGAGCTAGAAGCCAAAGCCGCTATAGAAGAGCAGACGGCGGCGTTAAACAAAAAAGATGCCGATTTAAAAGCAAAAGAAACATTGCTTGCAAATAAAGAAGCCGAACTGGAAAAACGCCAAAAGACGGTGGATGACAAGGAAAAACAATTGGCGCAAAAGGAACAGGAACTGGCGGCCAAAGAGGCCGAATTGAACAGCAGACAAATGGCTATAGCCGATATGGCTAAAATGTATGAGAGCATGGATGCCAAACAGGCAGCCGCTATATTGTCTGCGGTGGATAATGACGGCCTTATAATAGATATATTGAAAGGGATGAAAGAGGATAAAGCGGCTGCTATATTGGCGCAAATGGAATCAAAAAGAGCGGCGGAACTGACAAAGATTATGCAGCCGTAGACGACAGATTAGCCTTGAAAGGAGGTGATGAAAATGATGATATCTCAGGTGATAAATGATCTGGTATTGCAAACGCAAAATGCAACAAGCGTAGCGAGCTCGCCTGGTTCATCGGATAACAAGGGTATTGCTTTCTTAGATTTGCTGGCCGCATTATCAAGCCGACAGGTGGCAGACGATAAAAAGCCTAAACCGGACGATACAGTAAATGCTATAATCGCCGGCTTAATGGTTATGTCAGATGCCATGCTTGCAAATAATTCGGAGATGGGCATGGCGGATCTGGATAACAGCGGTCTTGCCGATGTGGAATTCAATGCCGACAGTGGTCTATCGCTAGGCGATGGCTTATTGTATGGGATGATAAAGGCCGGTGATGCCGACCTGCAAGGTGCTATCAGGAGCATGACCGCTCGGCAGGAGGGTGCAATAGAAGATGATATCAGCGTTAGCCCTGCTGCAAACGAGAAACAAACGGATAAGCCGGATGACGGCAGTTTGTATCGATTGGTACAGGCGCTGGGTGATAGCGATGTTGGTGTGCTATACGATATTGTTAATAGCCTTATTGGCCATCATGAAGGTGCGGCCGTTGAACCGACGATCGATGGTGCCGCCGCAAAACTCGCCGCACTGATAGAGAAAGCCAAGCTCCCGACATTCTTTGAATTGAATGAACCCGGCGTCAGGGTTGCGACGTATGGTGAGCATGCAGATAAGCCCGGTGAAAGCAACTTAGATCGGTTATTGCAAGCGCTGGAGCAAAAGGGCGTCAATATAGCCGATGTAAAGCCGAAGCTGGTAATGCTAAGCAATACCGCGCGTGCTCCTGCCGAATTTGGGAGCGCTGTAAATGAAGGTTCGCAAAGCTTAGCTGCGTCAGGTGACGTTATATCGGCAAAGGCATCCCATAATATAACAGAACCATTATCAGTGGCTGCCGAAGATAATATGGAGATTAAGCACGATATGAATGTCGGAGATGTCGAAAGCGCGGAACAGGATTTACCCGACAGCCGTCAGCTATCCGACTCGACCATCGGCAAGGTAATCGATATCGCCTTTAATAAGGCAAACCATGCCGGTATGCCTTCTAATGATATAATCGGTATCGACGCGCAAAAGATGGATGTACCGTTGAAAGATGCTGCGGATACAATAATCGATGAGCTGCAACGATATTTGTCAGCCAATAAACAGCCGGCATCGGGTGGTAAAATGATATTTCAGCTCCAGCCCGAGAATATGGGCCGTATAGCTGTAGAAATGCAATATGCGGACGGCAGATTAAGCGCTCACATAATAGCCGATACTTCGGCGGCATATCAGATTATAGATAGCAGTATGAATCAATTGCAGCAAGTCGTGCAGCGCAGCGGATTTGATTCAGCGCAGCTTACTCTGACATTGAGCCAGCATAATATGCAAGAAACATGGAGCAATAGCAGCGGTTGGACAGAGCGGCATCAATATAGCGGTAGTAATTATCCGGAGTCGTCGGCTTTTAATGAACCAATGCATTACGGCACAGAAAAGCTGTGGGATGTATGGGATGAACACAGCAGCATAAATCAATATGTATGAAAAGGCAGGTGAAAGACGATGTATGTGAGTTCGATCAATACTATGAGCAGTGCGCAGGCCAGTACGGTTATAAATAAATCAGCTAAGTTGGGACAGGACGATTTTTTGAAGTTATTGGCCGTACAGATGCAGAATCAAAATCCTTTGGACCCGATGGACGACAAGGCTTTTATAGCACAGATGGCTCAGTTCAGCTCATTAGAGCAGATGCAGAATATGAGTGCCAATCTGAGCATGGCACAGGCTGTGGCAATGATAGGTAAAGAGGTATATGCAACGATGCCGACAGAAGACGGAGCACAACAGCAGATAAGCGGCGTAGTGGACAGCGTTAAGTTCAGCAATGGGCAAGCGATATTGACCGTAGGCGCTGTCGATGTGCCGTTGGAGAATGTGACAGAAGTAAGGGATAGCAATGAGCAATGAGATATATCTAAACCCTTATGTCTGGTCGCCGCCTGCGGAAAAAGCCAATAATCAAAAGCCGGTCCGACAAGATGCTTCATTTGATGATGTGCTGAAGGGTAAGCTGGATATAAAGCTTTCCAAACATGCCGAACAGCGCATCAAAGATAGAAATATAAATTTGACCGGCGAGGATGCTGACAAACTCAACCAAGCGGTAGCCAGAGCACAGGCAAAAGGCATAAAATCGTCGCTGATATTGATGCAGGATAAAGCCTTTATAGTCAGCGTGAGCAGTAATACCATAATAACGGCTGTAGACAAGCAGCATTTAGCGGATAGTATCTTTACAAACATAGACGGCGCTGTAATAATATGAGCTGGACCTTTTCAGGGGGCTCTGCTACCTTGAGCGAGGGAGAGGATGCTTTCAGCGCTGAATAAAACCTGAGGAGGATGTATTTATTATGATGAGATCAATGTTTTCTGGTGTATCCGGTTTGAGAGTACACCAGACAAGGATGGATGTTATAGGCAATAACATAGCCAACGTCAATACCGTTGGCTTCAAAAGCAGCCGCGTTACCTTTCAGGATGTATTCAATCAGACCATAAAGACCGGTTCGGCGCCTGGTGTGTTGGGCGGCACAAATCCACAGCAGATTGGATTGGGCGCTGCCGTGGGCGCCATAGATGTCCTGCATACCCCCGGCGGTATAGAAAGAACCGATAATCCTTTGGATCTGGCCATAAACGGCGACGGTTTCTTTGTGGTAAACGACGGTACCGCCACTTACTACACCAGAGCGGGTAATTTCCATCTCGATGCGGCCGGCAATCTTGTTACACCAGATGGCATGTATGTGCAATCGACGGCTGGCGGCAATATTACAATAGACCCGACATTATATGTCTCTGTAGTCATAGACAAGACCGGCCAGATAAGCGGTATTCAAGCGGATGGTACCGTAGTTCCTTTAGACATCGTTGGCTTAGCTAAATTTGTAAACCCTGGTGGTCTCGAAAAGATAGGCCAGAACATGTATAGGGAAACCATAAGCTCGGGGCCGCCTGCGGGAGCTGGCGTAGTGCAACCAGGCCAAGATGGTACCGGCTATTTGACGCCCGGTGCTTTGGAGATGTCGAATGTTGACCTTTCGCGTGAGCTCACCGACATGATAATCACCGAAAGGGGATTCCAAGCCAATTCCCGGGTGATAACCACTTCGGATGAAATGCTCCAGGAATTGGTCAACCTGAAACGTTAGCATGATTTAACTTATCCGGCGTTCAGCAGAATGGCTGGGCGCCGGCACATCCCGCTTTGGGTTAGAAAGGTGGCATGCATATATGATAAAACTCACAAGGCTTAACGGTAAAGAATTTGTCGTCAACGACGACCTTATAGAGATGATGGAGGCTACCCCCGATACGGTAATAACCATGACCAACGGCAGCAAGATAGTGGTGAGCGAATCGGTGGACGAGGTCATAAAACGCATAATCGCTTTTAGGCGAATGGCAGGCTATCATAGCGTTGCCGATTTCAGCATTAACGAAAATGAAATTGATCGGAAGGGGGTTATGTGAAACCCTGTTTATAGCAGTACATAAACAGGGCGCACACTATAATTATGGATATAGCTACAATAGCCGGTCTGATAGCGGGCATAGCGTTTATCGCTATAGGTATACTGTTGAATGCAAGTTTGCTTACATACTATGACCTGCCGTCTATAATGATAACGCTGGGCGGTACCATTGCCTCGACGCTCATATCATACCCGTTGACCAATGTATTTAATACGCTAGGCATAATAAAAAATGTTTTTTTTGTAAAAAAGCAGAACCCTAAAGATATAATGGACATAATACTTAATATGGCCAATACGGCTAGAAGAGAGGGATTGCTGGCGCTGGAAGAGGCGGCTTATCAATTGGATGATCCCTTTATGCGCAAGGGCATATTGCTCGTAGTGGACGGCACCGATCCGGAACTGGTAAAGAATATAATGGAGACCGAACTTAATTACATTGAAGAGAGGCACAAGCAAGGATGGGGTATCTTGGAATCGATGGGCAATTATGCTCCGGCTTTCGGTATGATAGGCACTTTGATAGGCCTTATAAATATGCTGAAAAACCTCAATGATCCTGATACTATAGGCCCTAATATGGCCGTTGCCATAATAACGACATTCTATGGATCGGTTTTGGCTAACCTGATTTTTCTGCCCATGGCTCAAAAGCTTAAGGTACGCAGCGCCGAAGAGATGCTGTTGAAGGAGCTCGTATTGGAGGGCGTATTATCCATACAAGCGGGAGAAAACCCTAGGATCATAGAGGAGAAACTGAAAGCTTTCTTACCACCCAGGTTATTGTCAGTGGCCGAGCAAGAGGTGGAGCAGCAACGGGAAGAAGCGCTGAATAATGGCTAGGAAGCGCGGCAACGACGAAGGAAACAAATCGCCGTCGTGGCTCACTACATATGGCGATATGATGTCGCTCCTGCTAATATTCTTTATATTTCTATTTTCCTTTTCCAATATAGACGCGCAGAAGTTTAAGGCAATGGTGGCGTCGCTGCAGGCCAGCCTCGGCGTATTGGAGGGCGGCCGCAGCATGAGCAGCGCACCGGCCACCGGTGGCGATGTGGGGCAGGATTTGGAGCAGAGAACGAACGAACCGCAGGATGAGTTCGAGGCATTGTATGAGGATATGCAAAGGTATATACAACAGAACAATATATCGGCTACCGTAGAGATGACCGAAAATAAGATGGAAATATTGCTGAGGTTTAAGGACAATGTGCTGTTCGAGTCCGGGAAAGCCGATATCATACCGAGCGCATTACCGGTATTGAATAATATAGCCGGTGTGCTAAAAACGTATCAGGAACAAATAGGCGGCGTCAGGATAGAAGGACATACCGACAACGTACCCATACATACCGTCATGTTTCCATCGAATTGGGAACTGTCCACAGCACGCGCTGTAACGGTGTTGCGCTATTTTGTGGAGCAGCAGCGTTTGCCTCCTGAGATGCTGTCGGCCGTAGGGTATGGCGAATATCATCCGGTGGCGACCAATGATACAATAGAAGGCAGGGCTAAAAACAGGCGGGTGGACATCGTTATAACGCGCACATGGATCCCAGAGGAAATAAATAGCAATATAAATCCGCAATGAAAGGATGGATAAATATTGACCAAAAACAACAAGCTGCTTTTGTGGATAACCATGATAGTTGTATTGGCGGCGGCTGCACTAATAGCATACTATATGACATCTTCCAGCAATGCTAACGGACAGGATATCACAGCAAATAAGACGGAAATTTTCATGCCCACCGTTAAGGATGGCAGTTTTGTGACTAACTTGAAGGATAGCAGACACTTTTTAAAAGTTACCATGGTCATAGAGGTGGCTAACGGCGCCATATTAGACGAATTTACCAGCAAAGACTATATGGTCAATGATATAATAGTATCGGTGTTAAGCAACAAGACCGATGAAGAAGCAGCAGCGGATGGTTTTCAGTCCAAACTGAAGAATGAGATAATATCAGCTCTAAATAAGAAGTTTGGCGAAGGAGCTGTGGTAAACATATATTTCAATGAATTTGTAATTCAATAGTAAGGGGTGGCCTATATTGGCGGATGTACTGTCGCAAGATGAAATAGATCAATTGCTTCAGGCGTTAAATACCGGCGAGCTAAGCGTAAGCGACATAATGGAGCAAACTGATGAGGAAAAGAAAATACGCGTATACGATTTCAGGCGTCCTAATAAGTTTTCAAAAGAGCAACTCCGCACATTGGAAATATTACACGAAAATTTTTGTCGTTATTTATCGTCTTATCTGGCTGGTTTTCTGCGCATATATTGTCAAGTGAATATAGTATCGGTAGAGGAGCTTACCTATTATGAATTTATGAATTCCTTACCCGAACCGGTCGTATTGGGTATAATGGATTTCCAACCTATGGATGGTAAAATAGTGGTCGAGATAGCTCCGAATATAGCTTATGCTGTGATCGATAGGGTTTTAGGTGGCTCAGGTCGTGTAACCGAAGAAATGACGACGTTTTCCGAGATAGAGCTAGCGCTTATGGAGCGCATATTAAGGCAGATAGGCACCCTTCTTCAGGAATCGTGGGTCAACGTGGCCGCTGTAACGCCTAAACTCGAGCGCATAGAGACCAATGCTCAATTCGCTCAAATAATAGCGCCGAACGAAACAGCTGCGCTGGTTACACTTATGTTAAAGGTGGGCGATGTGGAGGGCATGGTTAATATATGCATACCCCATGTTACCATAGAGCCTATAAGCGATGAGCTTACGACAAGATTTTGGTTCTCAAATGAGAAAAAAGAAAAAACGGAGCTGGATGAAGCTTCATTTAATGTTTTGCGCAAGCGCATAGAGAGCGTGCAGATACCTATAAGGGCTATATTAGGGGAAAGCACAATAAGCGTAGGCGATTTTATGCAGTTGAGCCCTGGCGATATAATACAGCTTGATGAAAGGGTTGATAATCACGTTAAAGTGATGGTGGGCAATATAACGAAATTTTACGGTAAACCTGGATTAAGGCATAACCATATGGCAGTGAAAATAACCGAAGTGATTTATCAAGAGGAGGATACCGATGAGTGATATACTATCCCAGGAAGAGATAGATGCTTTGCTGCGAGGCCAGCAATCCAATTCTACGAATAGCGGCGACGATGCCTTGACGGACGTAGAGAAAGATGCGCTGGGTGAAATAGGTAATATAAGCATGGGGACGGCAGCTACTACGCTTTCTACTCTTTTACGAAATAAAGTTGTGATAACCACTCCAAGGGTGGATATTACGACTATGGCCGAATTGGGCAAAGAATACCCCATACCGTTTGTAGCCGTTGAGGTAAAGTACACGCATGGGCTGGAAGGGGTAAATCTGTTGATATTAAAAGAAGACGATGTAAAACTGATAACCGACCTTATGATGGGAGGTGATGGCACCAATGTATCAGGTGATATAAGCGAGCTGCATCTTAGCGCTATAGGGGAGGCTATGAACCAGATGGTCGGATCATCGGCCACATCGCTTTCCACGATGTTCGATAAGAGCATAAATATATCCCCTCCGAGGGCATTTGTCATTGATTTTACCGATGAATCCCCTTACGATGCTTTTGATTCCAATGAGCCTTTGGTTCGTATAGCGTTCAGTATGGAGATAGGCACATTGTTGAAAAGCGAGATGATGCAGTTGCTGCCTATAGATTTTGCTAAAGAATTGGTAAATAATCTGCTCGGTGGCGCACCGAACGCTCCAGACAATGAACCGTTGCAGAAACAAGAAGAAGCTCAAGCGCCTCCGATCGAGCCTAAAAAGCCGGAAATTAAACAAACCGTTGTAAATAAAACAGAACCAGAAAAAGCCGTTAAGGCTCAACCGGTAGTATTCCAACAATTAAATGATGAAACGCCTGAGGCATTGCAAGGAGCTAACATAGATCTTATAATGGATATACCGTTGCAGGTCACAGTAGAACTCGGCCGGACTAAAAAAACAGTAAAGAGCTAATTGCGTTGTTTGAAAAGGCGGATAAATAGCGTTTTAGCAGGTATAGGAGAAAATATTTTACCCCATGCACATGCCTAAAATTAGCGTGGT
>NZ_JAIHAU010000034.1 GCF_020054945.1 Mahella sp. | reverse complement strand
CTTTAGCGATTTCTACTAATTGCTGTTGAGAAACCGATAATCCCCCAACAATCGCTTCCGGATCTATATTTACATTTAGTCGCTTAAGAATATTTCTTGCCTCATCGTTCATTTCACTATCCTTTAGTATCCACGAATGTGTCTTTTCACGACCCAAAAAAATATTTTCCGCCACGGATAGATGAGGGCACAAGTTCAGTTCCTGATGGATTATGGCTATACCGAGCTCTTGCGCTTTCTTAGGTGTCATATCTTCCACGATCTGACCGAATACCTTGATCTCACCTTCATCTTTGGTATACACACCGCTTAGCACCTTCATGAGCGTACTTTTACCCGCACCATTTTCGCCTAACAATGCTAATATCTCTCCGGACCTTAATTGAAACGATACATCCTTAAGCGCCTGTACACCCGGAAAGCCCTTGCTTATATTGCTCATTTCAACGATATATTCATCCATCTCTCTCACCTGCCTTAATTCCATGTTACATAACCCAGTATAACATGGAACTACAGATGCGATAAGGGGAGCAGCTTTCGATTTATAGGGGATTTTTTCACATGTTTTTAAGCGACTATAGAATTATGCTCTCAGAATTGAAAAGATAAAACTCATCTCTGGGATATTCTGCCTGAAATGTGCCTTTCGACACAACAATAAGTTTATCTGCTACAGCCAGAGAATCCGCTATGTTAGTTGCCAGTATCACAATAGTAGCTCCTTGTTTTTTAAGTTGATTTATCAGTTCTACTATGTGTCGACGCAAATACATATCAGCATTTGCAAAGGGCTGTATACAGAACACAATATCAGGCTTGCAAAGGTGAATTCTATAATAAACCAGATCATAAAGCGACTGCAATTTCAGTTTCATAATATCTGTTTCATAAATGTCATTTCCTATTATAGGTTCATATTCTTGCACAATGCTGTTGATAACCCGTTTGCTCAGTTGAACAGGATTGCGCTTTTTATCTACCAGAAAGCATAGGTTGGTCAGATAACTCATATCCGGAAAAAGCATTGTCAATATAGGATTTTCCTGAATAAATGCTACGCCGTATTTAAGTGCATGTTTTGCCAACTTTTGAGTGTACGGCTTATTCTTCAAGTATATCTCACCGCTATGCTGATGTAGCTGACCGTTCATCAGCCCAACAATATCCTGTACAACTGCATTATCCATATCCAGTAAAACTGTGCTCTCTCCTTTTACAATAGTAAAAGTAAGTGACCGCATATGTTCGGTACACACATCTTTAAATGTCAAAATTCCCTTATCGCTAGTCACGCTCAGTCCTTCTCGTTTCACTTTAGCAAATTCCCCGATGTAATAGGGAGCTACATTATCATTATTAAATTGATCTTTGTCCAGAACTCTCAATATTTTGCCATCTCTCATAATTGCGACGCGATCACATACTTTAAATGCTTCTTCATGGTGGCTGCAAATATAGACAAAAGAAAACCCTTGATCGCGATAATACCTTAATAGGCTATGGAATTTTAATAAATCTGTGGTACTCAATACGTTGCTTATTTCGCGGATAGCGATCAACTTGGCTCCCATCACTATGGCACGCAAAAGTTCGGTGACACATTTTTCATACGCAGTAAGGCTTGAGACCAATCTGTTCCCATCTAGATCAATGTCAGCATCTTGCGTAAAACGCCGCAGTTGCTCCTCCAATACTCTGGGATTAATCAGATATTTTTTAAACCCAAAGCGCATCACATATACATTATCAACAACGGTAAGGTTTTCGATCAACCTGCTTTTTTGTTCAATTATGGCGACTTTATTCATAGTCATTGGGCCATGTTGATAACTGTTCACAAGTTTTTCATTAAAGTAAACCCGCCCGTATTGGATAGGTATATTCTGGCTAAGCAATCGAAGTATGGCGTCTTGACCGTTTGTATTTATACACACAAGCCCTATTATCTCGGATTGAAAGATATGAAGATTGAAATCATTGAGCAATACCATCTCGTTTTGTGCAACGGTAATATGTTCCATCCTCAATATTTCATTTTTCATAGAAGGCCTGATCCCTCTCAGTGATTTTCGGAAGGGTAAGCTCTACATCCGTTCCGACATTCAATGTACTGTATATACATATGCCATATTCTTCTCCAAACAGCAATTTAATGCGGCTATTCACATTCGTTATAGCTATGCCGCCATGTTTTTCGTTCTCCGGCTTTATATAATCCAATGGCATACCCCTTAATTTATCATTGATTTCCTGAAGTTTTTCTTCGGTCATGCCGACGCCGTTATCAGATACGGTGATAATCAGGCGTTTAGTCGTGCACTCTATTTTAATGCGCACTTTGCCTTCTCCGATTTTTTGCTCAATACCATGATAAATCGCATTTTCTACAATAGGTTGAAGTATCAGTTTAGGAACCCTGCATGACATAATCTCTATCTCATCTTGTGCATCATATTCCACGCTTAGGCTGAGCCGTTCTCCAAAGCGATACTGCTGGATGATGTAATAGTTATTGACGTTTTTCAATTCGTCCTCTAATGTGACTAGGTTTTCAACATTAGAGATAGTATAACGGAAAAAAGTAGCTAGTGCCTCCGTCATTTTTGCGACGTTATCCAGTCCTGCACTTAAGGTTTCTCCACGTATTCCTTCCAATGTATTATATAGAAAGTGAGGATTGATCTGATTTTGCAGCGCAAGATAATGGGCTTGCTTTTTAGTGGCATTGAGGATCTCATAGGTTTCCATAATCTCCTGGACTTTTTGTATAACTTCATCCATCTCCGGACTTAATGTTATATGCCGGTCAAATAGGGCATCGATGGTATAACCGGCTGCAAATAGGCGTAAAATTTTTGCATTCTCTCTATATGGCTCATAAATCCATTTATAATATGCAAAGAGAAGCAGGCCCATTAATGTATAACCTATAAAAACATAAACAATGTCGATATACCCCTGCACAGCAAGTATACTTGCAAAAATTAGCAACAATAATATAAAAGCAAATAACACACCAGCCAACCAAAAAATTCTGGTCGATAAATACTTTATATGTTTAAACTTCATCAACATCACCCACTTAAGAATATAACTTTCGATATTCGCTCGGTTTAAGCCCTGTATTCTTACGAAAACTTTTTGTAAAATGCTTCAAATCGCTATATCCCACCTGCTCGCATATTTCGGCGATATTTAAATTGGTTTCTCGAAGAAGCTCTTTGGCCTTATTTACTCGCGTTTCCGTAAGGTAATCCACAAAATTGGTACCACTTACTTTTTTAAATAACGTGCTGAAATAAGTCGGGTTGAAACCGACTATATTGCTTACATCTTCCAGCGATATCGTTTTCATATAGTTCTCTTGTATATACTGCTTAGCCAGTCTTATAGGCCGGGTTTCCTCCTGTTCTTTCTGTTGTGCGATCAATTTAATAGATTCACCTATCATCATACATAGATAGGCAAATATTTCATCCACCGTCTTGCAACGCCATGCATGAATATGAAATTTTTCCAAAAATTCATCGCCGTGATGAATAGCAATCTGATTGTTGCGCAGATGCGTCAGATACATCTCACAAGCTTGTTCTGCAAGAGATATAATATCCAGTCCGCTCAATCGTTTTTCCGCAGCTATACTGTTATAAAAATTCTTTAAGCTGCTCAATACAGCATCGGAATTCAGTACTTCTATAGCCGGTCCCATCGATTTATTCAATTCCGCCATTAAACGCGTCTGTATCTGAAACGACTGATTCATAACCGCACCTTCGATTACCCGACCCGTTCCCAGCAGCAAACGCTGGCCAATGGCATATACCGCAGAGTCGAAACTATCCTTCAACCGGCTTATATCATCATACGCCTCTCCTATAGCTATCGTGAATTCAAATTGTCCAAATGCCGCTTTCTGTTGTATAAGTTCATCCAGTATCCCTTTTATCTGAGCACGTATGGATTTTTTCCTTTCAATATCATAGTTTAATATGCAATAAACCGCACTATCATCCATGTAAGTGCCAATTTCAAAGCATTGGATCTTCAAAAGATTATCAATGATCCTGATTATTTTTTCTTCTAAAATCGGAATAGCACTGTTATATTGATCCTCATAGCCGCAATCAATTTTTACCCCTATTATCTGGAATATGCCCGATTGAAACGAATAATGGTAATCGTTATTGGTTGAATCGATCGTCAAATCTTTTGTTACAGCACCTTTTTGCAGTAAACATTCGCTGAAAAGATCCTCTCGCAGTTTATTAGTATCATTTTCTATTTGTTTTATCATACGATCTTCTTCGCTAAGTTGTTTAAGATTGCGATCATATCTGGCTTTTATTTTCCCCAATGCAGACAATAGATCATCTTGTTTTATAGGCTTGAGCAAATAATCGCCGACGCCATATTTAATGGCATTCTGTGCATATTCAAAATGCCCGTAACCGCTTATTATAATAAAGTTCAATTCTTCTTTTATATCTTTTGCGCGGCGTATCATCTCCAGGCCATCATACCCCGGCATACGTATATCAGTGATCACCAGGTCCGGGGAAAGCGTTCGGATCATATCCAGTGTCTCTATGCCATTATGTGCAATGCCTATTATCTCCATGCCCAACGAATCCCAATCAATTAGGTTTTGGATTAACTGGCATACATTTTCTTCATCATCTGCGATAATAACCTTAATCATGTTTACTCCTCCTTCCTTGGAGCCATTTGTTCAAGGCTTGATGTATGGTTCCTTAAATAATAATGTCGTTGATCAACGACATTTCTTGTCCATATTGGATCAACGACATTATTATATCACATATTTTTTTGTTTTTATATCCACTGTTTTTAATTCCGCAGGCTATACCCCGCCACCTACAGATCCATCCCATGTATCGACTTTGGTTTTTTTCAGCTCCTTTTCATCAAACCACCGCGTGGTCACCGTCTTGGTCTCGGTATAAAACCTCACTCCATCCTTGCCGAGCACATGCAGATCGCCTATAAACGACATCTTATGACCATTGAACGGGAAAATGCCGACTGGCACCGGTATGCCTACATTGATCCCTACCATACCGCCATGCGTTCTCCTGGCAAATTCACGCGCATAATACCCGTTTTGCGTGAATATAACCGAACCGTTGGCAAATGGATTGCTGTTCATGACCTCTATGCCCTCTTCGAAGTCCTTAACCCTTTTTATGCATAGCACCGGCCCGAAAATCTCCTGCTGGCCTATGCTCATCTCGGGCGTCACATGGTCGAATATGGTCGGTCCCAGATAATAGCCGCCTTCATAACCCGGCACAACTATATTCCTGCCGTCCAATACCAATTCAGCCCCTTCTTCAATGCCCTTTTCTATCCATTTTATAATGGAATTTCGATGCTCGGCTGATACCACGGGACCCATTTCGGTCGTCTTGTCATAAGCAGGGCCTATTTTTAAGGCGCCGGCTTTCTCTTTTAATAAGCCGACGAGTTTATCGGCTATGCTCTCTTGAGCCACTATAACCGGTAAAGCCATGCATCTTTCGCCCGCGCACCCGAATGATGAGTTCATAATGCCGGCTGCCGTCCTTTCAAGCGGGGCATCTTCGAGCACCATACCGTGGTTTTTAGCCTCTCCTAGCACCTGCACCCTTTTGCCGTAAGCTGCCGCCGTTTGGTAGATATGCTGGCCTACCGATGTAGAGCCTACAAAGGATATGCCCTTTACATCGGGATGTTTCAGCAGTATCTCCGATTCGTTTCTGCTGCATGTTATAATGTTCAGCACACCGTCGGGCAGGCCTGCTTCCTGCCATAATTCCGCACACTTCATGGCGGTCATAGGCACCATTGAAGCAGCTTTTACGATCATCGTATTGCCTGTAGCCAGGCACAAGGGCACCATCCAACCCATGGGAATCATACCCGGGAAGTTCCACGGCACTATGCCGGCGAACACGCCTACCGGTTCTCTATACAGCGTTGTATCATATCCCTTCGATGTGTCCATCAGCGATTCACCCAGCATAAGCGTGGGTATACCGCAGGCAAATTCGACCGGCTCTTTTATCTTAAGTACTTCGCCTCTGGCTTCTTCCCACGCTTTGCCGTTTTCATGCGCTATGATATCGGTGAGTTCCTCTATATGGCTTTCCAGTATATCCCTAAATCTGAATATTATCTGCGCACGCTTCATGACCGGCATCTGCGACCATGTTTCAAAAGCCTTTTTAGCCGCTTCCACCGCCATATTGACCTCCTCGACGGTGCAACATGGGGTCTGCGCTATCACCTCGCCTGTGCTCGGATTATGCACATCCATATACTTGCTCGTTTGGGATTCTATCCATTTGCCGCCTATAAAAAGCTTTAATTTTTTTATATCGCTCATTTTTTCTCCTCCATTAACATTATTCTGTCGGCCATATAACAGCGTCTTGCCGCATAACCCACAGGTGTTCCGGTTCAAATGTGGGCGTTATATATGGATTGCCCTCCAAGTGGCGTATAACCCATATATAATACATAGCGTAGCCAGGCGCTGATACTTGGGGATGGCTGGCATCATTCAGTATTTCTACGGTATCGTTATTTTTCACTTTTAAAACATTTTCACCGAGGTTGCAAAAACCAAAGCCATTTTCGGGGCTGAATTTGTAAAAATATATCTCCGGCTGCGGGTGATGATGCGGCGGATAACTGGACCATTTACCCGGATAGTTTATGACCTCGCCCAGTACCAGATTGGAATATGGTGCGTTGGAATAGTCGAATATGGTCCTCACTATGCGCGTGGCCATCTCATTCATCGTACCTTTGCCCCTTTGCTCGCTCTGGCACTCTTCATCCGAGTAGAGATGGGCATCGAAGGCCACGCTGTTATCGGTCTGCGATACCGACAACTCCGCTTCACCGCTTATGCATTTTATGTTTATAGCAGTCCCAGACGGTACATGCAAACACCATGGATTTTGGTCCAAAAAGCTTTTTCTATGGGCAATGGCCTTTTTGTTCTCCCATTCGAAAACCACATCGCCCTGTATGAGCAAAATCGCGCGTTCTTTTGCCGATGCCTCAGCAAACTCCTGATCCTTTTTCAGTTTCAGTATGCCAAAGTCCATTCCCGTCTGATCTTCATGCACTATACTGTTATAGCTGTAATCAAAAGGTTTATCCCTTCTTATCAACAAATGTATCGTCTCCTTTTAAATGGTTATCATAAATCCCCTTATAACACCTAAGAGCTGTTCGTATCCTTCTATGAAGGATTTAAGGGTTTTCTTTGTGGCGCCAAATCCATCGAAATCCTCCGGCTTCATGCCATCTGCATCGTATGCTCTGTGGAAATCCTGGAATTTAGCGTACAGCTCATCGATTATTTTTCTGTCCACCTCGTTGTTCATCCTGGAAGCTACTTCAATGTCGGAAGCATTGAACATCCTCTGCCACTTATAGGGTATTGTAAGCACTATATCGCCGCCCATGAGCTCGCTCCACTGCATATAATTTCTGTAAGCCGCCGCCAGAAGGCGTGTCCGATATCCGCGTTCTTTGTATATCTTATAGGCTTTCTTTATGGCGGCTATGCCGGCCCAGTCAAGGTAACCCGGTGTCGCAAGTATTCCATCTTTATTAGCCACGTCTTTTAGCCAATCATCCAAACGGCCTACCATTATAGTACAAACCGGCCGCATAGATGCTACATCTTTGCCTTCTTTTTCCCTGCGGCTAAGCCCTCTTTCTACGGCCTCGGCTACAGCCAGCGACTGGGGAACGGTAAAGCACACCGTCGCGTTTATGTTAACACCGTTATATGTGGCTTCTTCTATGGCCGCTATGCCGGCCTCAGTAACTGGTATTTTCACCTGCATATTAGGCGCCAATGTGTTGAAATGTATAGCCTGTTCAGCCATCATCTCAGCATTTCTGTAATATTTGGGATTGGTCTGTATGGATATTCTTCCTTTTAATCCATTTTCTTTGTCGAATACCGGCTTTAGCAACTCCGCTCCTTTCACAGCCATCTCTTCTATAAGCTTCCATGCCACATCTTCTTCAGTGCCTTTAGGTAGCTCTTCTATTATCTGATTTATCCTGTCCTGCCATAGATGCATCTCTTTTTTCAGCACGTTGAATACTATCACCGGATTAGTAGTTGCGCCTACCGCACCGTTTTCTATAGCATAGGTCAGCTCCTCCACCGAGCACGAATCATTCCAAAAATCCGTAGGCATCGTAGATGCCATCTTGTGTAATGGGCTTTTATAATCATCCATAGCCATTTAAAATCACCTCAACAAAATTATTATTTTTACAGGCCGGCTTTGGCCCTTATATATTCCCTTGCCTTTAAGGCATATTCCAGCGGATTGGCTTTGGCAGGGTCTTGTTCCGCTTCCACCACCATCCACCCTTCATATCCTACATCTTCGAGAACTTTGAATATAGGAGCGAAATCTATCATGCCGTCACCTGGCACTGTGAATACCCCGGCCCGCACAGCATCGAGAAAGCTCATATTTTCGCGCTTGACCTTCTCTAAGACTTCTTTTCGAACGTCTTTGAGGTGCACATGCTTTATTCGGACAGCGTATTTTTTCACTACCGCAAGCGGGTCTTCACCTGAGAATACAAGGTGCCCGGTATCATAAAGCAGATATATGAGATCCGGATCTGTCATAGACATAAGCCGATCGATTTCTTCAAATGTCTGTACGCCGGTGCCCATATGGTGGTGATACGTCAGTATCATCCCCTTATCCTGAGCCAATTTACCCAAATAGTTCAATCCGTCGGCCAGGCGCTTCCACTCTTCTTGGGTGAATATAGGTTTGCCGGCAAATACGGGTATATCCTTTAATCCTTGTATACTGTGCCCTTGTTCTGCCGCCCCTATTACCTTCGCGCCTAATTCATATAGAAAATCCCTGTGTTCTACAAACGCATCCACCGTTTGCTGCAGCGGTTTGGTGGTAAGATATGCGCTGAACCAAGCATTGCACACTTTGAGCCCTCTAAGGGACAACGCTTTTTTAAGCGTCTGGGTATCTTTTGGATACTTGTTGCCTATTTCTGTGCCTTCAAATCCGGCCAGCGCCATCTCGCTTATGCATTGTTCAAAGGTATTCTCAGCGCCGAGTTCGGGCATATCGTCATTTGTCCACGCTATAGGCGCTATGCCCAGTTTCACCTTATTTTTATCCATCTCGTTCATTCCTGTCATTAATACTTTCTTGCCTTTTTTAGCTCTTCTTTCAATTCTTCAGTAGCCTTCACTATCTCCTGCTTGTTCGCTACCTCGGCATTGCCCACTCTCCACCACGATTCATAATCATGTGTCATGGTCTTAGGCAATACTTTTATATCTATGAGCGTGGATACGGTTTGCTTTTTAGCATCCTCTATAGCGTTCCTAAGCTCTTCTTCGTTTTTAACACGATAGGTCTTGCAGCCGTAACCCTCGGCACATTTGGCAAAGTCTATACACATGAGCTCGCCGTCCAGTTTGCCTGTCTTTTCATTTCTCATGCGGAATTCGGTGCCGAAACTGCCCATGCCATGCCCCATCTGCAAGTTGTTTATGCATCCAAATGAGGCATTATCGAACAGGACCACGTTTATCTTTTTGCGTTCCTGTATGGAGGTTATAAGCTCTGAATGGAGCATCAGATACGAACCATCTCCTACCATAGCATATACCTCCACATTCGGTCTGGCCATCTTCACGCCCAGCGCAGCATTTATCTCATAGCCCATACATGAATAGCCATATTCCATATGGTAGGTATCGGGGGCTTTAGCACGCCACATCCTCTGCATATCGCCCGGCAAACTGCCTGATGAACCAACTACTATCGCATCGTCATCTATTATCTCGTTCAATATGCCCAGCACCCTAGTCTGAGGCATATACGAGTCAAATTTTCGGCCGAATTCCTCTATCACTTCGTCTTTTTGGCCTGCTATTTCCGGATAGAAGCCTTCGCCATATTTGACGTTTGCAAGCCTGTTCAGCTCTTGCAACCATTTGTCCCTGGCCTCTTTTATCTCTACCGTATATGCCGACCGATAACCAAGACTCTTCAACTCTTCAGCAATAGCTTCAAGTGCCACCTTAGCATCGGCCACCACCCTTACCCCGTCCAGTTTATAGGCATCGAACGAAGCTATATTTATATTGAGGAAAGCAACATTCGGATTCTGAAAAAGCCATTTGGATGATGTGGTAAAATCGGTATAGCGCGTCCCCACACCTATTACCAGATCAGCCTCTTTTGCTATAGTATTGGCCGCGAGGTTGCCTGTCGCGCCTATGCCGCCCAGATTGAGCCCGTGATCCCACGTTATGGCACCTTTGCCGGCCTGAGTTTCTCCAAACGGTATGTTGAACATCTCGGCAAATGTTCTAAAAGCCTCCTGCGCCTCGGAATACTTGACGCCACCGCCGCATATCAATATGGGCTTTTTCTTGTTCATTATGAGCTTTACGGCATCGCTTATCATCTCTTTAGTAGCCGGCACGCGTTCTATGCGGTGCACACGCTTCGCCAGAAATTCAACTGGAAAATCGTAGGCCTCGGCCTCGACATCTTGAGGCATAGCCAGCGTTACAGCACCGGTATCGGCCGGATTGGTCAGCACCCTCATCGCGTTTATACATGCCGACATAAGCTGCTCGGGACGCGATATCCTGTCCCAATACCTGCTTACGGCTCTGAAAGCATCGTTTGTGGTTATGCCTGCGTTGTAATATTGTTCTATCTGTTGCAATACCGGATCAGGCTGCCTCGTCGCATATGTATCGCCCGGCAAAAACAAGACAGGTATGCGGTTAGCGGTAGCCGTACCGGCTGCCGTCACCATATTGGCGGCGCCTGGGCCTATGGATGAGGTGCAGGCGTATATCTGCCTCCTATGCATCTGCTTGGCATAGCCTATGGCTGCGTGGGCCATGCCCTGTTCGTTTTTGCCCTGGTGTACCATCAGCTCCCCCGGGTCATCCTCCAAGGCCTGGCCTATGCCCAGCACATTGCCGTGGCCGAATAGCGTGAATACACCTCTTACAAACTTCTGCTCGACACCGTCAAATTCAATATACTGATTATCCAGAAATCTGACCAGCGCCTGTGCCGTAGTCATTCTTATGGTTTTCATAGCAGTCCCTCCATCTCTTTAAGCTTAACCGGCCTGTTTTCTTTCAGTGATTTCTTGGCTGCTAAAGCTATAAGCACCGGTTTTAAGCCATCTTCACCAGTCACCGGTGTTTCGGTATCGTTTATAACAGCAGCTACAAATTCCTTAATTTCCTCAATAAACGAATCATTGTATCTTTCAAGGAAGAAATACTTTGGCTTTTCGCCTATTATTCCATCAGCATTGCTTAGAATTCTTGTGGACGGCGTATCATTCCGATCTTCAGCGCTGCCATTGGAGCCAAAAACCTCGACGCGTTGGTCATAGCCATATGTGGCCTTTCTGCTATTGTTTATGACACCTATGGCTCCATTTTCAAACTTAAGCGTGATTATAGCCGTATCTATATCTCCGGCTTCACCTATGGCAGGATCAACAAGCACCGCTCCGGCCGCGTATACTTCATCTACTTCGCTGCCAGCCAAATACCTTGCCATATCAAAATCATGTATGGTCATATCCACGAATAAGCCTCCGGACGATTTCACATATTCTATTGGTGGTGGCGCTGGATCCCTGGAGGTTATCTGGATTATGTGCGGTTGCCCTACTTTGCCTTCGGCCACAGCATCCTTTACAGCTTTATGATTATGATCGAATCTTCTGTTAAAGCCTATCTGCAGCTTCACGCCCGCAGCCTTCACCGCGTCCAGTGCCGCTTTAACCCTGTCAACCGATAAGTCTATAGGTTTTTCACAGAATATATGCTTACCCGCTTTGGCCGCTTCGATTATAAAATCAGCATGTGTATTGGTGGGCGAGCATATAAGGACTGCTTCGATTTCAGGATTGTTTAAAATATCTTTGTAGTCCTTTGTAATGGTTTTTATGCCGAGCTCTTCAGCCCATTCTTTGATCTGATCAGCAAAAATATCGGCTATAGCTACCAGTTCTGCCTGCGGAACACGATACATTAAATTTTCGGCATGAAGTTTGCCTATCCTTCCCGCGCCTATAATTCCTACTTTAAGCCTTTTCTCCATAATTTATTTCTCCTTCCATTTCACTTCTTCGAGTATAAGGCTGCATACTGCAATATGATCCGAAATTTATCTTTTGTTTTGTTCTATTTAAACCTCAATACCTTACAGCTATATAATATCAAACGTTTGCGCTAGTATCAATAGATCCCATAAAATTTTTTAAATTTCCTTTGGCTTATTTATGCTGCTTTATTGATTATTTTTTAACAATCTTCCAAGCTTGTTTCGACCTTAGAACTAAAAAGCGCATCTTGTCTCATTAATTTGCGTAATCGTTTGCGTAAATGTGCTTGCGTAAATAAAGATATATATGCTAAAATAAATCATCTCATCAGGAGGTAATTGAAAATGGATTTGACAGAACAATCAAAAATCTCTATAAAAGAAAATAAACAAGGAACAAGCTTGGAAGCACCTCGTTTTGCTCTATCATACGGACAAGCGGCAGACGTGGATATAGAAAACCGCCGGCTCATCAGCTTTAAGATACTTTCAGCACTGAAAGGGGAAAGCAATGACGTTATCCTCGAGATTGACAGTTCTCTGTTAAATGCCCCAAGGCAGCATCGGGCCGATATAGCGTTGGATTTTGTTCGCGCTGTGCGCAGTGCCGGCATAGATTTCAGGTATGATAAAAATGCTGAAAGGGTTTCTTTCTTTTCTCAACTTTTTAGGATCGGCGATACCGGCTATTCCTTTCACCACAGAGTGTTAGCTTATATACCGCAAAGCATATGGACAAGTGAAGGCTTTATAAATATTCTGCCAGCAGAAGGCGTGCGGTATTATATAACACAGCCAACCGTCCAGAGCAGCAAGCTGCTCGACGATATGCATCATGGCTATATATTAGATGATGAAAAGCTAGATATATTCGATCTGATAGTTTTCGACTGTTGTGTTTTCGGCCAAATGGGCATATATACAAAGCGCCTTTCGCTGGATGATATTAAAGAGCGCTTAAAAAATATCCCTTAAATACTTCTGCATGTCCTCCTTATAATAAGCCTCGGCTCCAATACCTTTTTTACCGGAGCTTTATCTTGCGGATTATTTATTTTTTGTATTATGATTTCCGCTGCCAGTCGGCCTATCTCTCCCTTTGGCTGAGCTACTGTGGTAAGGCTGATTTTATCAAAAGAGGCAAAACTTATATCGTCTATACCCATAACCGATACGTTGTCAGGCACTTTCAGTCCGAATTCTTCTACGGCCTGTATCACACCAAGCGCCAGCACATCATTGCCCGCCAGTATCGCTGTGGGTATGTCGTTATAAATCAGCAGTTCTTTCGTAAGTTCATAGCCGCTCATCTGTTTGAATTGGCCATGCATAGGAGAATATCTCAACGGTAAACCATACGATTTCAGTGCTTCCCTATGCCCTTCAAAGCGCCGCCTATCGCTGCTGCTGTTCTCCAAGCCGCCTATATAGGCAATATTTCTATGTCCCAGTTTAAGCAAATACTCCGTCGCCATAAATCCGCATTTATAATCGTCAGTAGCTACAAAACTGCAATCAGGGTTATCAGGACTATAAGTGACAAACACTACAGGCGTATCTCCACCATTAAAATGACAAATTATATGGCTTATATCGTCTATTGCAGGAGCAATTATAATACCGTCCACCATCTTGCTCCTAAGTGCTTTTAGATACCTCTCCTCCCTCTCAATCTGCCAGTTGGTAGTGCATAGTAGAACGGTATAGCCGTTATCATACGCGTAGCCCTCCACCCCCTGAGCTACTTCAGGAAAGAACGGATTTGTTATATCCGGTATTATAAGTCCTATGGTCTTGGTGGCCTTTGTAATCAGACTTCTGGCCACAATATTGGGCGTATACCCCATATCCTTAGCCAGCTTTTTAATCTTCTTTTTAGTCTCCTCGCTGATATCCGGATGATCGGAAAGAGCACGGGAAACCGTCGCATATGATACGTTGGCAGCTTTTGCTATATCTTTTATAGTAACACTCATGAAGCCATCCCTATTCATAATAACTTTTCCTAAAGTATAACAAACGTTTTCGCAAATGTCAATGATAAGCTTTTAACAAACTTGCTGCAAAATTAAGGATGCCGGTTCATAGCCCAGTATCCTTAATAAACAAGCTTAATCTGCTTCTGCCTTATTCCTCCATAATCACCGGCCGGTCGGCGTCCAGCGGACATGGTATTCGTCGATTGATATAAATACAATCACCTTATATATTTACGGCATCTACAAAGCAATGCATGAACAGCCTGCTCATGACCTTAAATCCTTCTCCCATCTCAAAACCTTTACCCTGCGCCAATTGCCTTCCTTTCATGGTGAAATAATAGCGGTACAATTCCAATATATTTTCGTCAAACTGGCTTTTGTGCATCGCCATAGCCGCGAACTTTTTCTCCATAGTTGCAGTAGTATCGATAATGGTGTTAGGATTTGCGGTAAAATAAAACGCAATAACCGGTACTTCCCATGGGCTATTCCGTTTACCGCGCGGATAATTGGCATTACCGCTCATCAAAAAAGCCTGAGCTGCCGCATAACCGGTCTTGCGATGGTCAGCATGCGCCTCGTACGGCAACCATGGATCAGGGCACAGAATAGCATCCGCTCTGACATCGCGAATAACCTCTATTATCCCCGGTACGAGTTCCTCTATACTTTGCGGCATGTTGTCCGGAAGCTCAAGCGAATAAAATTCTTTTGTTCCTAAATAGCGGCCGGCAGCCTCGGTTTCTTTAGCGCGAATAGCCTTTATTTCCTCGGGTTCAATATTCGAGCCGCCGAGGTCACCGCTGGTTATTGTAAGATAGTATACCTCGCTACCTTGCTCCGAAAGTTTCGCGATAGTAGCGCCTGCCCCTACTTCATTATCATCCGGGTGCGGCTGTACGCAAAGGACCCTTTTACTCGCCATCAGATCCGGCGGTGTAAGCATTTGTTTAATTTTATTCTCATCCATTATGATTCCTCCTTTGAAGGATTATCCGTGAAACGGAGCAGCCACGAACAGGCATATGATAACATCATCAGCACGAACGGAAATACCGAAAACATCATCCGATTAGCAAGCGCCGGATTGGAACCGGGGTTTTGACTGTCCTGGAATCCAAACCACACGGCCAGCAGTAAAAACGCGAGGCTCTTAATCAAACCCGAAAATCTTGTAACAAAGCTGATGGTAGATTGATATATACCTTCGCGGCGGAGGCCGCTCTTTTGGGCATCCTCATCGATAATACGCGCTATGACCAGGTCAAGGGTCGCAGTCACGCCGGCAATGCCTATGCCGATAAGCGTTCCCGCAATCACTGCCTGTATCAGAGAATTAACAAATAGGAACGGTATAAACGACAAACCCAGCCACATCAGAGCTGCCCTCCATGTCTTTATCGGCCCTATCTTGCGAGCAGTCAAGCTCCATACCGCAACGGCCGGAATAGCGATAATAAATACCGTGCCGGTCATATAAGTCGCATTGTTATCAGGAAGCTGCAGCGTATATTTTATAAAGAACGGAATACTGGCCAAAAGCAATCCCGATGTGCCTTGATAGAAAAAATTCGCAAAGCTGAATGCCCAAAAGTTACTATTTGCGGCAACCGCGCTAAACGATTCTTTTAAGCCGGGAGCCCTTAACTTGCTGAAATCCGGATCCTCCTTGCAGCCCGTTATAGAAAATACCAGAAGTCCCATGCCCAGCAAGGCGAGAATGACAGCGAGTACAGAATAGCCTATAGCATCTGCAAGCATGGGGGTAAGGGCTACGCCAATTATCAGCCCAACCAATTGAAGGGCCTGTCTGATGCCATTTGCGCTCGTACGGCTTTTAATATCGCGAAATAGTTCGGGAAACAGCGAATGATAGTTGGTCGTCGTTATGGTACTCATGGTTTCAGTCAGCATAAGAAACACAGTGAAATAAACGGCCAATTCCGTGCCACTCTCCAATGATGCCGGCGGACTGAAAAACAGTATCATAGCAATCGCAAATAAAGGTGCACCAGCCAAAATCCATGGGCGGCGCCGTCCCCATTTTGTACGGGTGCGGTCGGATAAAAAGCCGAACATAGGATCGTTGACCGCATCCCAGACAGCGAAAAGCGTAGTACCAAGCGCGATAAGAGACATCGACAACCCCATTTTGTCATTGTAAAAGAACGTACCATATGAACTATACATCATACCGGGAATGGTGACCCCAAGCATGCCAATGGCATATCTCCACGGTGACGCCAGTTGACCTGCAGTTTCTGCTTTTTCACTCATAATGCCGAACTCCTTTCAACTTGTCTTAAAAAAAGTTAACACCTCTCAAATGATAGGTTATGCTCATATCGAGCATAAATAAAGTTTTACCCTATAATTATCATCCCCCGATCTCTTTCTTTCAGTACTTATTGAGAACTTTATTTATATAGCGAAAGGTATCAGGTTCAACTCCCTTATTAATCGCTATATTCTCCGCTAATATCCGGAATGGTATTGCCATATTGCCACCGGCATAAAAAGCTCAATGCGCCCTCGACAGATGGGCTGCGACCATATCTTACATAAAACCCTGCCACCGCATTGCCCAATAATGTGGAACATGGCAAATCCATGTCCAGCAATTGCCCTATACAAAAGCCGGCCCCGTAGTTATCACTTCCTCCGGTCAATAGCTTAGGCTCCCCGGTAAAGGCGCTTTCATTTTTATTTTCTTTTACCACTCTGACAGCTTTATCTATAAATCCATAAAAGCCTGCGGCCACGCTTTTGTGCTTTAATTCGCCCTTCTTACCTTCCAATTCGCTTATAAGGGCATCAAATATATTGTCCATACATAATACCGCCTATAAAACTATTGTGAACAGCGGATCCCACATATTAAGCAATCTTTCTACACTACCCTTAAATATCGTTTGACATACTCCCACTAATAAATTCGTGGGATTCTGGTTCATCGAAGGACGCCTGATAAAGCAGGTCTTGCTCCTTCTCCCGCAAGGGTTGATGCCCCAACCCTCAGAATATTTATAGCCGCATTGATATCCCGATCATGCGCCGCACCACATGACGGGCAAATCCATTCCCTTGTATCAAGAGCGAGTTCATCCAGCACATATCCGCAATTCGAGCATGTCTTGCTCGATGGATAAAACCGTGGGATTTCTACTACCATCGTTCCAACCTTGGCGCATTGATGCTTGAGAACCTCTATAAATTGGCTATGCCCAAGATCAGATATCTTTCTTCCCCATATCCTCTGCATTGCCTTGATATTTAAATCTTCGATACAGATTGTGGTATATTTTTCAGCCAGTTCTTTGGCCAGCTTAAAGTGATAGTCCATGCGGCGGTTTGCTATCTTCTTGTAGGCTCTGGCGAGGGACATTAATGCCTTTCTGCGATTATTGGATCCTTTCTTTTTACGCGAAAGTATTCTGTGCAGTTTTTGTATTTCTTCTCTGTCCTGTTTGAAGAATAAGGGGGATTCGATAGTCTCTCCATCTGATGCCGTGAGAAACTTCTTCAGGCCAAAGTCCAGCCCGACG
>NZ_JAIHAU010000033.1 GCF_020054945.1 Mahella sp. | reverse complement strand
GGTAAAAAGCAAAGACGCGCTGAGCAATTGGGTGAGTATGGGCGGCATTATATCAGCGGCCGCTATTGCTATGACCATGATTATGCCGATGGATATAGAGCCTGTTTCGTGGCAGTGGCTCAATGATAAAATAGTGCAGACCTTTCCTGTGGTAAGGGAATGGCGTGGTGGCGACAGGGCTAATCCGGTCACGTCTGTGGATTTGAGCGGCACGTTTGATTTATCAGAAACTGGAATGCAGCGCAGCCAGAAATTTCTGGGAGGGCCGGCACTGCAAGATGATTCTGTAGCGCTGATAGTGCATTCACCTCAGAAAACATATCTGCGAGCGGTAGCCTATGATATATACGATGGCCGCGGTTGGGAGAGATCTCAGTCCAAATGGTATGCATATAACGACGGCGCTGCAATGGACAATGGCTTTGCGCGCGATGTGGAAACGTATAAAATAAAAATAACCGTAGAGCCGGCTGATCTTCATAGCAATACGCTATTTGTTCCGTGGCAGCCATGGGCAATTTATAAGCAGGATGGAGGCCAGTATTATGGCAGCGATGCTTATGAGATTATGAATCCTGAAGGCCGGATGCGCGAGGCGTATACTGCAGAGTCCATAGTGCCTGTAGTCGATGTGGATAGATTGAAAGCCAGCGGTTATAATTATCCTTTACCTATAATGAATCGATATTTACAATTGCCTCAAGACCGCATAAGCGATAGATTGAAACAGGAAGCCATGAAGATAACTGAAAAATACAGCAACCCTTACGACAAAGTCAAAGCGGTGGAAAGCTATATGAGGCAATTCCCATATACCTTAGATGTATCTTATACACCGCGCGGACAGGAGTTTGTGGATTATTTTATATTTGAGCAGAAACAGGGTTATTGCGTATACTATGCCACAGCTATGACCGTTATGTTGCGTTCCATAGGTATACCTGCGAGGTATATTACAGGCTTTGTTATGCCGGATGAACCTGTTGAGGGCGATAGTTATGAAGTAACGAATTCACATGCACATTCGTGGGTAGAGGTATATTTCGCAGATTTTGGCTGGTTGCCATTTGAGCCTACGCCAGCATATGCGGCAAGTCAATTCGGAGAAACCATAACAGGCGATGCTGTAGCGGCTGGAAATTATAACGATTATTATCAGCAATATATGGATTATATGGATCAACTTAATCAGACGACCGGAAGCTATGATCCATCTGCGCAGATTGATGTAGTGGCGCCGGTAGAACAACCGGAAACGAACTGGTGGTTGATTGTATTATGGTCGGCAGCCGTACTTATAGCCGCTTTGCTCATGCGCATAACGTATGTATGGATCATTAAATGGCGCCAGCGGAATATATGGTGCCGAAGCGAATATCGTGATGGCATACTGACATATTATGATACCATATGCCGTTTGTTGGAGCATTGGGGGCTGAGCATATGGCCGGGTGAAACGCCTGCGGAGTATGCTGATAGGGTGTGCAGGTATATGGGCAGCCAGCGTTTTAAAGAACTCACCGATATATTCCAGAGAGCGCGCTATAGCCGGCAACCTATGACCAAAGCGGAATTGGAACAGATGTCGGAGTATTATGAACGCATACTGGAGTCCATACGTGAACAGCCCAAGACTTATATGAGATATATATGGCGCAGATATGTGCTCAATGCGATATAAATCAGCTACGATTCGGAATTTAAGATGCAATCAGCAGGTAGGCGAAGGTAACGATTAGTCTCAAGGCGATTTTGTGAGAGGATGCTCATTGGAGGTCGGAGATCAGAAGTAGGATGTCAGATAAGAAAGACCGAAGTCGTTAATGTGCCTAGCTGGAAGCAAATGTTTAAACCGGATAATTAATTGGTTCTATTACTTCTAGCAAGAATCTCTCCAGCATAGATTCTGATATCTGACTTCCGATTTCTGACTTCCAATCGTTACCGAGCATGGCCGAATTCCGAATTCAAGATAAATCAGAAAATGTATTCTCTTTATGGCGATTAGGTGTTATAATAGATGTAAATAAAACGACATTATAGAAATTAGGGAGTATTAATTGGATGATTAGCAAGAAGCAGACCATCATTATAGTTATAATAGCTGTTATACTTTCTTCTACATTGACATTAGCTATAAATGACTATTGGCAGGTTTACCAAGGAGATAAGGTAACGATTTCCAGAGAGGATTACCAGTGGCTGGTGAGCACGAGCAAACTGGCCGAAGTGAAAAAAACTATAGAAAGTCAGTTCGCCTTACCTTATGACGAGAGTAAACTGATGGATGGTGCGGCAAAAGGCTTAGTGGCAGCTTTGGGAGATCCGTACTCGCAGTATTTCGATAAAGATGAGTATAAAGAGTTTATGGAGCATACCACCGGCAAATATGCAGGTGTGGGCTTGTTGGTTACGGTTAATCCGGATGATAATCTTATAGAAGTGGTAAACGCCTTCAAGGATGGGCCGGCCGCTAAAGCTGGTATAAAGCCGGGCGATAAGGTGGTAAAAGTCGATGGACAGGATGTGGACGGCAGTTCTCTGGATAAAGCTGTAGCCATGATGAAAGGTGATAAAGGTACGAAAGTAAAGGTTACTATACTTAGGGAAGGTTCAGCTCAACTGTTGGAGTTTGAATTGGTACGCGATATAATAAATATACAGACAGTAGAATACTCTATGATGGATAACGGCATAGGATATATAAGGCTTACCACTTTCGATCAAGGCTCGGTAAAGGAGTTTGATGCTGCATTAAATGCTCTTTCTAAACAAGGTATGGAGGGCATTATATTTGATCTGCGCGATAATCCTGGAGGATTGCTTGATGTCGCCGTTGAGATAGCAGATAGATTGATGCCGAAGGGCTTGATAGTATATACGATGGATAAAAACGGGGAAAAACAGTCTTGGTCATCCGATGCGAATAAGATAGATGTACCGTTGGTTATCCTGGTAAACGAAAACAGTGCCAGCGCATCGGAAGTGGTATCCGGAGCAGTGCAGGACAGCGGCAGCGGCACACTGGTGGGGACAAAGACATTCGGCAAAGGTATAGTGCAGAGCATACGCGACTTTAAGGATGGTTCGGCGTTGAAGCTTACAACTTCCAAGTATTATACGCCCAAGGGTAGAAACATACATGATACAGGTATACAGCCGGATGTGGTAGTAGAGATGCCCGAGGGATACCAGAGCTCGCTGCAGATAAAACCTGAGGATGATACGCAGTTGCAAAAGGCTGTAGAAGTATTGATGTCGAAGATAAAATAAAAATATCAAGGTGAGGTTTGATGCTGTTTTTAGATACGGTTAATCTTATATTCAAGGTCTTTATAAAATCGATATTCAATATATATTTCCCGTTGGTAATATTCATACTGTATTTTCAAAGCAAACGATATGCGGAATTGGAAGAACGGGTACTGGGGGCGACGAGGACATCGACATGGCACCGCGTTATAAACAGCGGCTTATATGGATTGGTAGCGGGTTTTATAGGCAGTATGGTGGCTCTATGGATCGGTATTTCAATAGACGAGATTTCCATAATGCTTATATGGCCGCTGGCGCTCATACTGCTCCTGTTTGATCCGAGATTTGTATGCTTCTCTTATGCGGGCGGCATAATAGCGTTGATAAGCCTTTTGTTCGGCTGGCCGGAGGCATATGTGCCAGGTATAATAGCGTTGGTGGGCATACTGCACCTTATGGAGAGTATGCTCATGTTGATGGATGGCGATCATGACCCGTTGCCCATGTTGGTGCAAAATAACCGGCATGAGGTGATAGGGGCGTTTGCCATACAAAAGTTTTGGCCGTTGCCTTTGGCATTTCTGATTTATACCGATATAATGGTCGTGGGACAGGCTGTGGATATGCCGTCATGGTGGCCGTTGCTTAAATCGGCAAGCGGCGCGGTATCCTTTATGCTTGTTCCCATGATAGCTGCGCTGGGTTATAGCGATATCGCTATAACCCAGCCGGTTAAGGACAGGGTGCAGGCATCGGCGTTTAGACTCGGCTTATACAGTTTGACGCTGCTGATTTTATCCTATGCCGCATCGTGCTATAAGATATTCGCTTATATAGGAGCCGTAGCCATGCCGGTGCTTCATGAACTGGTGATAAAATATGGTGTCTGGGTACAACAGAGGGGCGAACCGATATTCGTTGCGCCAAAACGCGGGCTTATGGTGCTCGATGTTTTGCCGCTATCGCCTGCCGAAGCCATGGGGCTTAAAGCCGGAGATACAATATTATCGGTTAATGGCCGCGATGTAAACAGCGAGGATATGCTGAATGAAATATTGAGGGATTATCCGCATTTCATGTGGGTGGACGGTGTGGATATAAAAGGGCATACAAAAAGCTGCGAACATCGATTTTATCCAGATGGGATAAGCAATCTCGGCGCTATTATAATGCCCAAACGGTCTGCTGTTTTTATAAATATGCACGATAACAATGATCCGCTTAAAGACATTATGAATAGCAGCCGGCTGGGTTAAAGGATTGATAAACGATGGCAGAATTTAATTTAATATCGGAGTATAAACCTACAGGCGATCAACCACAAGCTATAGAAAAATTGGCTGATGGTGTCAAGAATGGTCTGAAGTTTCAAACCATGCTGGGCGTCACCGGCTCGGGCAAGACCTTTACCATGGCAAATATAATACAAAAGGTGCAGAAGCCGACGCTGGTCATAGCGCATAACAAAACCCTGGCAGCGCAGCTATGCGGGGAATTTAAGGAGTTTTTTCCCAACAACGCTGTGGAATACTTTGTGAGCTATTATGATTATTATCAGCCCGAGGCCTATATACCGACTACCGATACGTATATAGAGAAGGACTCGGCTATAAACGATGAGATAGACAAAATGAGGCATTCGGCTACTTCGGCATTGCTGGAACGCCGCGATGTTATAGTGGTGGCCAGCGTATCGTGTATATACGGCTTGGGCAATCCGAACGAATATGCGTCGATGGTGGTATCGTTGCGTCCCGGCATGGAGAGGGATCGTGACGAGGTGCTGCACCGTTTGATAGAGATACAGTACGAGCGCAACGACATAGATTTTGTGCGCGGTACGTTTCGGGTACATGGCGACGTAGTGGAGATTTTTCCGGCGTCGTCGAGCGATAAGGCTATCAGGGTAGAATTTTTCGGTGATGAGATCGACCGTATAACCGAGGTGGATATAGTGACCGGCGAAATAACGGCTGAGTTGAATCATGTGGCTATATTTCCGGCATCGCATTATGTTACGTCGCAGGATACGTTGGATAGGGCCATAGAGCAGATAGAGCGCGACCTGGTTATACGAGAAGCCGAATTCAAGGCGCAGGGCAAGCTTCTGGAGGCCCAGCGTATAGTCCAGCGTACAAATTTCGATATAGAGATGATGCGTGAGGTTGGATACTGTCAGGGCATAGAGAATTACTCGCGCTATTTTGACGGTCGTCAACCCGGTCAGCCGCCTTATACGTTGCTGGATTATTTTCCGGAGGATTTTATGATATTCATAGATGAGTCGCATGTTACATTGCCGCAGATACGCGGCATGTACGCCGGAGACCGTTCCCGCAAGGATACGCTTGTGGAGTATGGTTTCAGGTTGCCGGCTGCATATGACAATAGGCCGCTGACGTTTGAAGAATTTGAGGCGCACATCAATCAAATCATCTTTGTCAGCGCTACGCCCGGCCCTTATGAGATGGAACATTCCCAGCAGGTGGTGGAGCAGATCATAAGACCTACCGGCTTGGTTGATCCCGAGGTGGAGGTGCGTCCGGTTCAGGGCCAGATCGATGACCTCATAGCCGAGATAAAAAAGCGCGTTGAAAAAGGTCAGCGCGTGTTGGTTACCACGCTTACCAAGAGGATGGCTGAAAATCTTACCGATTATCTGAAAGAATTGAATATAAAAGTGCGCTATATGCATTCTGACATAGCGACCATAGAGCGTATGCAGATAATAAGGGATCTGCGCTTGGGTGTATTCGATGTGTTGGTCGGAATAAACCTTTTGAGAGAAGGCTTGGATCTGCCGGAGGTCTCATTGGTGGCTATACTGGATGCCGATAAAGAAGGATTCTTGCGTTCCGAGACGTCGCTCATACAGACTATAGGGCGTGCGGCGCGCAATGTTGAAGGCAAAGTAATAATGTATGCCGATAACATAACGGGTTCAATGAAGCGCGCTATAGATGAAACCAATCGGCGTCGTCAGTTGCAGATAGAATACAACCAAAAGCATGGCATAACGCCTCAAACTATCAAAAAGGGCATACGCGATATAATAGAGATTACAAAAGTAGCTGAGAACCGAGAGGTTTATACTGCCAAGAGCAAGTTGACCAGGCAGGAGATTGTCGATATAATAGATGAGTTAGAGCGCAAGATGAAAGAAGCAGCCGCTGCGATGGAGTTTGAAAAAGCCGCCGAATACAGAGACCAAATGCTGGAGTTGAAAAGCAAGCTATAGGGAGTATAAGATTTTATGTCTAAAGATGCTATTATTATAAAGGGAGCCAGACAGCACAACCTTAAGAATATAGATGTGACTATACCGCGCAATGAGCTGGTGGTTATAACCGGTTTAAGCGGTTCGGGTAAATCATCGCTGGCCTTCGATACAATATATGCCGAAGGCCAGCGGCGTTATGTGGAATCGCTTTCGGCCTATGCAAGGCAATTTCTGGGGCAGATGGATAAACCTGATGTTGACTATATAGAGGGTTTATCGCCATCTATATCCATAGACCAGAAAACCACTAGCCATAATCCGCGTTCCACCGTGGGTACTGTCACCGAGATACATGATTATTTAAGATTGCTGTTTGCTAGGATAGGGGTGCCTCACTGTCCGAACTGCGGCCGTTTGATAGAGCAGCAGACGTTGGATCAGATAATAGACCGCATAATGCAGTTGCCGGAGCGTACGAGGATACAGTTGTTGGCGCCTATAGCGCGCGGCAGGAAGGGAGAATATGTCAAGGTACTCGATGATATGCGGCGGGCCGGCTATGTGCGTGCTCGGATAGACGGACAGGTGGTGGATCTTGTAGAGGATATAAAGCTTGTCAAGAATAAAAAACATAATATAGAAATAGTTGTAGACAGGTTGAGCATACGCCCGGGTATAGAGGGCCGATTGGCTGACTCATTAGAAACGGTTATGAAACTGAGCGGCGGGTTGGTGCTGGTCGATGTTGTGGACGGCCAGGAGATGTTGTTCAGCCAGAATTTCGCATGTCCGGATTGCGGCATAAGCATAGAGGAGATAACGCCGCGCTTGTTTTCGTTTAATAATCCTTACGGGGCATGTCCGACTTGTACGGGACTCGGTGTGTTGATGAAACTCGATCCGGAGCTTCTTATTCCTGATAAACAGAAGTCATTGGATGAAGGTGCTGTCGAACCGTGGAATTTCGCTGTAGAGGGATATTATGCCAATAGCTCTATCAGGTCATTGGCCGATGCTTATGGTTTCAGAACCGATGTACCCGTGGCAGACCTCGGAGAGGATATAATCGATTTGCTGCTTTACGGGACAAAGGCAACCAAGGCTGTGCCTAAAAGAAACATCAAGTTCGACGGTATTATTCCGCTGCTGGAGAGACGATATGCACAAACGCAGTCTGAATGGATAAAGGCCGAGATAGAAAGCTACATGACGGCTTCATTATGCCCCGACTGCCACGGTGCCCGCCTGAAAAAAGAAAGCCTTGCCGTAACCATAGGAGGCAAGTCGATAGCTGAAGTATCCGATATGTCAATACGCGAGGCCGGCGAATTTTTTGCTGCTTTATTGCTTACCGAACGAGAGCATATGATTGCGGATCAGATACTCAAGGAGATAAACGCTAGACTTGGGTTTTTATTGAATGTGGGGCTGGATTATCTTACGCTTTCGCGATCGGCTACCACATTATCCGGCGGTGAGGCCCAGCGCATAAGGTTGGCTACGCAAATAGGCTCGGGGTTGGTAGGCGTGTTATATATACTCGATGAACCGAGCATAGGTCTGCATCAACGCGATAACGGCAGATTGCTGGACACGCTGAAGAACCTGAGGGATCTGGGTAACACCGTGGTGGTGGTAGAACATGATGAAGAAACGATGTATGCGGCCGATTATATAATAGATATGGGGCCAGGCCCCGGCGCGCATGGCGGATATGTGGTGGCAACCGGTACGGTAGATGAGATAAAGGCTTGTCCCGAATCGTTGACAGGGCAGTATTTAAGCGGCAAGAGAGCGATAGAAATACCACAAACAAGGCGTCGCGGCGATAAATGGATCAGTATAATAGGAGCGCGTGAAAATAATCTCAAGGACATCGATGTAGATATACCCTTGGGTACATTTACATGTGTAACAGGCGTATCAGGATCGGGTAAGAGCACATTGGTCAATGAAATATTGTATAGACAATTAGCCAGGGATTTAAACGGCGCGCATACCTACCCCGGTCAACACGATGCTATAAAAGGCGAGGAATATCTGGACAAGGTTATAGATATCGACCAGTCACCTATAGGCCGTACGCCGCGTTCTAATCCGGCCACTTATACCGGCGTATTTGATATAATACGAAATGTCTTTGCTCAGACGCAGGAGGCCAGGATGCGCGGCTATAAGCCGGGGCGCTTCAGCTTCAACGTTAGAGGCGGCCGGTGCGAAGCCTGTCATGGTGATGGTGTTATAAAGATAGAAATGCATTTCATGTCAGATATATACGTCCCTTGTGAGGTGTGCCAAGGCAAGCGCTATAACCGGGAGACGCTGGAGGTGAGGTATAAAGGCAAGAGCATAGCCGATGTGCTGGATATGACAGTAGAGGATGCGCTGGAATTCTTTAAGAATATACCGCGCATACAGGCCAAAATCCAGACGTTGTATGATGTCGGACTCGGCTATATGAAACTGGGGCAACCGGCCACCACGCTTTCCGGAGGCGAGGCCCAAAGAGTAAAGCTTGCTACCGAACTCAGCCGCCGCGCCACAGGCAGAACGCTGTATATACTGGATGAACCGACAACGGGGCTGCATATGGCCGATGTGCATAAGCTGATCGATATGTTGCAGAGATTGGTCGATGCCGGCAATACTGTCGTGGTCATAGAACATAATATGGACGTGATAAAGTCGGCCGATTATATAATAGACCTTGGCCCCGAAGGCGGAGATCTCGGAGGGGAGATAGTGGCGCAGGGCACGCCGGAAGAGATTGCGGCAAATCCCGAAAGCTACACCGGCCAATTCTTAAAAGATATATTGGCTGAACGAATGGATGCTACTATATGTAGCTGAAAGATGCCCGATATGCTGCTTTTGGTTACATTAATTGCCTGCCAATACCACCTGCTCTTATAATAATACTATATTATAGAGCGGTGGTATTATTTTATGTTATATGAACGCTTGGTGGAATTGCGCAAAGAGAGGAAGATGACGCAAGAGGAATTGGCTAATGTATTGGGTATTTCACGCAGCGCTCTTTCTCTATATGAAACGGATAAAAGGCAACCGGATTTTCAGACGATATGCCGTTTGGCGGATTTTTTCAACGTATCTGTGGATTATTTATTAGGACGTACCGATGATAGGTATGGAGTAGCCCGCACAACATATAAAGCGGGCAATAAAGCGGATTCTATACTGCGCGATCCGGATATAAGGGAAGCGCTAGATGAGCTGGATTATATAACAGCCGATGAAAAAGAAAGCCTGCTCACCCATCTGTACGGTATAAAAAGCAAAAGGCAAAGGGGCAGAGACGATAAATAACCGCAAAAATGGCGTAAATAAGCAAAAGCGGACATATAATATGCGATAAGGACTTTTGTCCTAGTAACCAAGCGAATTCAGCAGTTCAAAAAACCCCGGAAACGATACTTCAACGCATTCAGCCCCTTCTATAGAAGTGTTGCTGTCGGCTGCCAAGCCGGCTATAGCCGCTGCCATAGCTATGCGGTGGTCACCTTTCGGATCTATATGACATCCTTTTAAACGCGATTTTCCCTTTATGGTTATGCTATCGTCGGTTGTGTCGGCTTCTACACCGAAATTGCGCAGCATATGGCTTATAGCAGCTATCCTGTCGCTTTCTTTCACGCGCAGTTCCTGTACGTCTTTTATTATGGTAATCCCTTCGGCTAATGATGCCGCTATTGCCAGTATCGGGATCTCATCTATAAGGCGGGGAATAATGCTGCCGCTTATGGTTACGCCGTGCAGGTGACTGGTGCCTACGGATATATCGGCTACCTGCTCCATATTCCATAAGCGCCGGTTTGATATGGCTATATCAGCCCCCATATCCTTGTATGCCTCCAGTATTCCGGTACGCGTCGGGTTTATGCCGACATTTTGTATAGTTATATGCGATTCGGCGCACAGCATAGCCGCCGTTATGATAAACGCAGCGGACGATATGTCGCCGGGTATGTTTATATGCGCACAGTGCAGCCCTTGTGCAGGCCATATGGTAATGGAACGGGAGCCCTCAAAGTCCGGCTCATCGGCTAAAATGCGTATGCCCATAGCTTTAAGCATCAGTTCGGTGTGATCACGGCTTGGATAAGGTTCAGTTATGGTGGTAGGGCCATCGGCATATAAGCCGGCCAGCAATATCGCGGATTTAACCTGCGCGCTGGCCACCGGCATAGTGTAATTTATACCGTGCAGAGGCTTGCCGTTTATCGTCAAAGGGGCGTGTACGCCTCCGTCCGGGCTGTCTATTTCAGCGCCCATCTGCCGGAGCGGTGCTACCACGCGCATCATAGGCCTGGATAGTATGGAGGCATCGCCGGTTAAAGTCGCGGTAAAGCGCTGAGCGGCCAGTATACCGCTCAGCAGCCTTATAGTGGTGCCTGAGTTTCCGACATCCAGCGGACGCGTCGGCGGTTTGAGACCGTGCATATCGACGCCGTGCACGCATACGCTTTGACCGCTTACATCAATGGATACACCGAGTTCTTTAAAGCATGCGATGGTGCTTAAGCAGTCGGCTCCCATGAGAAAACCGTCTATATAAGTGATGCCATCGGCTATAGAGCCGAGCATAACAGCTCTATGCGATATGGATTTATCTCCGGGTACGGTTATTGAACCCCTTATATGGCTTTTAGGGGATATGTTTATTTTCATCTATTTTGTCAACCTCCTATGAATCGGCAAACACTTTATAGTCATGGCTTTGCAATATATTAACCGCGGCGCGCTGCGTTTCCTTATTGCCGAAGGATATCTTTAACGCCCCCGATGTATCCTCGCGGCTGTTTAATATGCCTATATTCTTTATATTCAAGCTGTGCTGGCCGAGGAGTGTGGCTATTTCTCCTATTATACCGGGTTTATCGTCCACGTCTACTATTATATCAAACGTGGGATAAACATACGATTTGCTCACAATGGGCATATCGCTGCGCCACTGTTTGGCATCGATAAAATAGGATAAAATTGACTCGGCGTCCTTGTCGTCTAGCATATTGGCAAAACGCGATAATACGGCTATGAAGTCGTCTATAGACCGTTTTACAGCCGAGGCATTGGCCATGCATATTTCGCGCCACATGTATGGGTTCGATGCCGCTATTCGCGTCATATCCCTGAATGCTCCGGCAGCCAGCATTTTCATATGTTCGGCGTTATGTTGCTCTTTTGTAAAATGTATGAGGGAAGACGCCAAGACATGCGGCAGGTGGCTTACAACGGCTACCACCTCATCGTGTGTATCGGCGTCCATTACTAAAGGTATAGCCCCTATCGAGCGTATTATACGCGATAATTTGTCTAACGCTTCATCATCGCATACTGAAGGTGGCGTCAATATATAATAGGCATTTTCTAACAAGCGGCTGTTTCCGGCATGATATCCTGATTTCTCGGTACCGGCCATCGGATGGCCGCCTATGAAAATGATATCGTCGTGCAAAATCGTTTCTATGTCATGCATTATAGGTGCTTTAACGCTGGCGGTATCGGTTATTATACAGCCCTTTTTGACATGCGGTATGATGGCGCTTGCCATCGCTTTAACAGAGGGAACAGGCGTGCATATAAAGACAATATCAGCGTCGATCGAGGCGGATATATTTGAATTATCCACTACCATACCGTCCGATATGACGTTATCTTCAAGGGCTGCACGGATATAATCGGCATTTTTATCTATGCCGATTATATAAGGGATATCGCATTTATACCTTAATGCCCTGGCTATAGAACCTCCTATGAGTCCTAAACCTACTACGGCTGCCGCAGCTATATTATCCATTTACATGCTCCATAGCGTTGTGTAAAGTCGTTACTCTCTTCATAAGGTCGGCAAAATCGTTTGGGGCTAAGGATTGCGGGCCATCGGATAATGCATGCAACGGATCCCGATGTACTTCCACTATAAGCCCGTCGGCACCGGCTGCTATAGCAGCCAGCGACATGGGTATCACTAAGTCGCGCTTACCGGTGCCGTGGCTGGGATCCACTATTACCGGCAGGTGTGTCTTTTCCTTTAAAACCGGTACGGCGCTTATATCCAGCGTATTGCGTGTGGAGGTTTCAAAGGTTCTTATACCGCGTTCGCACAGTATAACATGGTAATTCCCCTCGCTCATTATATATTCGGCCGCATTCAACCATTCCTCTATGGTGGCCGATATACCGCGCTTCAGTATGACAGGTATTCGAGCCTGGCCGGCCTCGCGGAGAAGCTGAAAATTTTGCATGTTGCGCGCGCCTATCTGTATGACATCCAGATATTTTAAGGATATTTCCAAAGTAGCGGGTGATATGACCTCAGATACGATGGGCAAACCTGTGGCGTCTCTGGCCTCGGCCAATATCTTTAGGCCTTCTTCTTCCAGACCTTGAAATGAATAAGGGGAGGTTCGCGGTTTATATGCGCCGCCGCGCAGCATATGAGCGCCGGCATTTTTGACGGCCATAGCCGTGGCCATGGTTTGTTCTTCGCTCTCCACAGCGCATGGACCGGCTATCACCGTTAGAGAGCCGCCGCCGATCTTGTGGCCTCGCACCTCTATGACGGTGGGTTCGGGTTTGAAAGTTTTAGTGACTAATTTGTAGGTCTCGGCTATCGGTATGGTCTTTTCTACGCCGGGCATAAGTTCTATAGGGGTATCGCCCAATAGGCGTTTGTCCCCTATAATGCCTATTATGGTGTACTCGGCTCCCATCGATATATGAACGCCAAGACCGAGTTTTTTCAAATATTCCGAGATGTTGTCGATCTGCTGTTGGGTTGCATTGGGTTTCATTACTATAACCATATTACCATACTTCCTTTCTATGATTTATATTTTCACCATACTACCATTCTTCTACTTTGATATTATAGGACCTCTTTTAATGCGCTTATGAACGCCTCGTTTTGCTCGGGAGTACCTATTGTTACCCTGATCCAATTGTCCATTTTAAAGATTTCACCCGAACGAACTATGATGCCGTGAGTCAATAAATCGCGGAATACCTGACGGCTATCGCGGTCAACGTTTACCATAATGAAATTGGCCTGTGTGGGTATATATTCCAAACCCATTTTGTCGAAAGCAGCATACAAGTATTTCTTGCCTTGATCATTATTCTGCTTGCTTTTGGATAAAAAATCCCTGTCTTCAAGCGCAGCCAGAGCGGCTGATTGAGCGACGCTGTTTACGTTAAACGGCGCCCTTATGCGGTTCAGCAGGTCTATAATAGCCGGATTTGCAATACCGTAGCCTAGCCTCAACGAGGCCAAACCATATATTTTGGAAAAAGTTCTCAATACTATGATGTTATCATACCTGTCTACCAAATTTATGCTTTCCGGATAAGACGGATCATCGGTATATTCGTTATATGCCTCGTCTATGACAACGAGTATGTTTTTAGGTACTGCATCTATAAACTCCAGTTGTTTTACGCCCGAATATATGGTGCCCGTAGGGTTATTGGGATTGCACAGCCATATGACCTTTGTCTTGTCTGTTATGGCGCTATAAAATGCGTCGAGGTCAAATGTATGATCCTTAAGAGGCACCTCTGTGCATTGACCGCCCATCAGCTCAACGGATGCCTGGTATTCTGAAAACGTAACGTTACCTATTAAAGCCTGATCGCCGGGTTCTATATATACGTGCGATATCATCTCCACTATTTCATCCGAACCGTTTCCGAATATCAATTGCTCGGGCTTGACATCAAGCTTTTGGGCCATGGCCTGTCTCAATTCGGTGCAATTGCCGTCGGGATAGATGGCCAGTTCGCCCATCATGTCTGATATGGCTTTTTTGGCCAGCGGCGAGCACCCTAAAGGGTTTTCATTGGATGCCAGCTTTATAACGTTTTGTAAACCTAGTTCGCGCTTTACATCGCCGATAGGCTTGCCGGGTATATAAGGTTTCATTTTGGGTATAACTTCTCTCGGTTTTAGCACTATCATCATCCTTCCTATAATTTCAGCAGTAAATTCTCCGGTATATCGCTGAATATACCTGTTTGACCGATGCCGGTGGGCAGTATGAAAGTCAGCTTGCCATCGGCAACCTTCTTATCGTGGTACATGGCCGGCAATAACTGCCGCATAGTTATGCCTGGAGCCTCTACGGGCAAGGAAGCGGCTTTGAGCAGCTTGATCAACCTCTCCGTATAGCTTTTGTCCGTGAGTTTCATAGCGTTGGCCAATCTGGCGGCGTATACCATACCTATGGATACAGCTTCACCGTGCAGATAAGCGCCGTACCCTGCTTCTACCTCTATGGCGTGGCCGAAGGTGTGGCCGAAATTGAGCAGCGCTCTTTTGCCGTTTTCTGTTTCATCGCTCTGAACTATACCGGCTTTTATTTGACACGAGCGCTTGACGGCGTATGCCAAGGCTGCTTCATCTAATGACATTATATCACTTATATGTTGCTCCAGCCAATAGAAAAAAGCTTCGTCCAAGCCTGCACCGTATTTTATTACCTCGGCTAATCCGGCTGAAAGCTCGCGCTTGGGCAATGTTTTGAGAACGGATATATCGGCTATAACAGCTTTTGGCTGATGAAATGCTCCTATAATGTTTTTGGCCATAGGATGGTCTACGGCAACCTTGCCTCCCACGCTGCTGTCTACCTGGGCCAATAGCGAAGTCGGTATCTGTATAAAGTCGATACCGCGCATATATGTGGCTGCAACAAAACCTGCCAGATCGCCTATAACGCCGCCGCCCAGAGCGATGATGCATGAGCGGCGATCCAGGCCGGCTTTTAAGGCCGCTGTATATAGTTCCATGGCATGATCCATAGTCTTTGTGGTTTCACCGGGGGGCATCGGTTGCATATGGATTGGCATACCGTTTTCTGCGAAGGATGCCGACAGCGTTTGCCCATATAGAAGCTCCACATTCTGATCGGTTACGATCATGGCCTTGCCTTTTATCCAAGGCTTGAGCAGCGAAGCTGCATCTTGCAACAGTCCGGTTCCTATAAATATCGGATAAGAACGGTTCTTGAGTTCTACATTTACAATCTCCATTATAAAAGCTCCTTTACATCTCGCTCGCTTGTTTTATATACCCCATATAATTGCGCTTGAGTTCTTCCAGAGAATCTCCGCCGAATTTTTCCACTACAGCGCAGGCCATAATCCATGCCGCCGCGGCTTCGCCTACTATGCTGGCCGCTGGCACGGCACATATGTCCGATCGCTCTATACTTGCGCTAAAAGCCTCTTTGGTCTTTATATCGACGCTGTTTAACGGTTTGTATAGTGTGGGTATGGGTTTCATCGCGGCGCGAATCACTATGGGCTGCCCGTTGGATATACCACCCTCTATGCCGCCGGCATTGTTGGTTTGCCGGTAAAATCCGTGTTCCGGTGAGTAATATATTTCATCGTGGACATTGGAGCCCGGCATAGCGGCTGCTTGAAAGCCAAGGCCTATCTCTACGCCTTTTATGGCTTGTATGCTCATAAAGGCCTGAGCCAGCAAGCCGTCCAAGCGCCGGTCCCATTGCACATGACTGCCCAACCCTACAGGTACGTCGTATATTATGACCTCAAATACTCCTCCCGGCGAATCGCCTTGTTGGCGGCAGCTATCTATCTCAGCCATCATGGCTTTGGATACTGCCGGATCTATGCATCTCACAAGCGATGCGTCGGCTAATTCGGCAATTTTATCAATGGAATGGGGCTGTTCGCTCAATGCTACAGATCCTATTCGCGTTACATGGCTGCAAATGCCTATGCCTAACTGCCTTAAAAGCCGGCGCGCAACAGCTCCGGCCGCTACCCGAGCAGCCGTTTCGCGGGCGCTGGATCGCTCCAATACAGGGCGGATATCCTGAAGATTATACTTTATGGCACCGGCAAGATCGGCGTGTCCCGGTCTGGGACGAATAACGGTTTTTTTATCATCTGGCGGCGGCGCTTGGGGGTCCATATAATCCTGCCAGTGGGACCAATCTTTATTGCATATATGCAGCGCTATGGGGGCTCCGGTAGTCTTACCATGAAGTATACCGCCGTCTATATGCACGCTGTCGCTTTCTATTTTCATGCGGCCGCCGCGGCCGTAGCCGCGTTGACGGCGCTGAAGTTCGACATTGATGTCGTCGGCGGTTATATCCACATTAGCAGGCATGCCGTCTATTATGACGCTTAGCATAGGCCCGTGGGATTCGCCGGCTGTAAGGTATCTGAGCATGGCCAACCGTCCTCTCTTTATATATTGAAATTATTTTATACCAAAACGGCATGCAACGCAATATGCCCCGGGCGATGTAAATAAGGTTAAAATGAAAAAGTAAAATCCACTTTGTAGGGTTAACTTCCACCGATATAGGAGAGTATACGTTTTTTGTTTTGAGAGGTCAAGATTCGATGATAATAGGGGTTAATATTTATCGTAAATCAACACGCCCTACTTTTTACTTACATTTTTATAGCAAATTTATAGCAAAATCCAAAATAATACCAAAACAATAGCACTCAATCCAATAAAAGCCTGTTCATTAAGGACATTGGAAAAATAGAGAATAAACAAAGCAACCATGAGGCAACTGATTATTATCTTCAATAATAGTTTGTTATTGATTTTCTTCATTATTACCACCTTTTTTATTATGAATTTATTGGCTTCATCTAACCCATTCATTTTTAGTTTTCATCTGGAAATAATTGACTAGTTCTAATTAACTTATTAAAAACAATGGAATCACCTTCCAAATACAATTCATTTACAACATCATTGTATAACTTATATTTAAAAATGTCAATTAATCCGTTGTTTTACAGGGATGAAGAGTGAAAACTCATAGATAGTAATATTTGTTAATGAATATCATACCCATAATCATAAATGTCCAGAAGACACGTTTTTTGGTATTGCATTCATAATTGTCTGCAAAAGCCGCTACCGATAGACTTGACCATCGCCAAAGAAGGCATGGCAAACAGGCGCCACCCTTATTGCTCATGACAGCACCATTACTATTAATACAACCGTATTATCAGACCATTGAACTTCTATTATGGGTTGGACGCAACTTGGAATATATTCTCGGTCACCATTTTCCATCGGTTTGTTTTCTTTTCTGCCATTGCACGAATTTGAGATACATCGATCTTACCGTTGTATAGAGCGGCTTTGAAACTTCGGATAAGCCTACGCCGCCCCTTTTTCTTAGTGTAATCGACAATTAACCCGCTGTAGGCAACCAGGGTGTTGAAGAAATGGGCAAACTTCATAAGATAGTGGTAAGCCTTCATCGC
>NZ_JAIHAU010000032.1 GCF_020054945.1 Mahella sp. | reverse complement strand
CGTGTATATCTATCTAAAATAGTAGTACTACAATGGCATTTTAAAAAACTCTCTCGATGGGGGCCTTAGAAGAAAATGTATTCATGCTTTTGCCGTGCATCCCATCCTTAAAAAGATAGGCTTTCACGGCGGCGGATCGTAATATAGCAAGTTCAGCGTATACGCTGAAAATAACAAAAGAGACCTGCTTATAAGCAGATCTCTCTATGCTTTTGATATGTTTCTTTTATTTTGACGGCGTTATTTTATTTTACTTCTTATATACCCTTCCACGCCGCTATCAACCACACCTGTGCCGCCCATTATTATGATCCTGCTATCCGTATCTATGATATCGTCTAAATAGGCATCAACGTTTTCATTTAATTGCCCTTGCAGCGTATACAGTACAGCGCTATCTTCAATCGAGCCTACATATCCCGCTGTTACTGCATCGGCCAATCCGTTATAACCTACCATGATAGCGTTCGGCAAGTTCAGCTCTTTGGCCAACTCTATGCTGGTCGCTACTCTATCTTTTCCGCCGGCGCGTTCAACGGTACCGCTTACCAACGCATCCAATTCATCGGCTGTTGCTGACGATACAATATCTGTTCCGCCTACTATTATGATGTTCTTTATGCCGAGTTCTGCCAAGGCATCTTTGGTGACATCAGGTATGCCATGCTTGTTGACCATAAGAAGCGGCATACCGTCTGCTACGGCCGGACCTGCCGCCAAGGCATCTGCCGGTGCATAACCATTAACCACAATAGCCGTGTCCTTTAACTGTCCGCCTAATTCCTTGGATTTCCCAGCTATCTTTACGGCGGTAGCTTCTCGAACATCTCCATAAATTCTCGTTACATCGTATTTCTTGTCGATCAATTCTTTCTCTATAGCCTCGGATATTATCTTAGTTCCTCCAAGCAAATATACATTTTTAACACCGGCGTGTATCATATATTCAATTACCGCATCCGGAATTTCATCGGTATCAGTCAGCAATATCGGTGCTTTTAAAGTCCCTGCCAGCATGTTTGCCGCCAATCCATCTGCAAAATCATTGGTATTTGCAGCCAGTATTACTGTAGATGCCAGAGGATAATATTTTTTGGCAGCCTCCACTCCGGTCTCAAATCTATCTCCGCCGCTTATCCGGGCCGGAGGTAAAACATCAACATTTATGGGAACCAGGTTGCTTATATAGGTACTGTCGTTATAATCGACCTCTGCCCATACATTTACGGTCATATCGTCTGCCGGTCTGTTTTGAACCGTTACGGTACCATCCTCAGCTATCTTCAATACGTCGTCATTATAGGATTCATATTTTACAGTAGCGTTGGAAAGATCGATATTTTCGCCTGTCCCGTTATCTTTGGCCGCTATACTGAGTTTAACGCTTCCGTCTGAATCGGCCGATATTGAATCCTCATCCGCCACAAGCGATACATCGACATTTGATTTGTTCAATGTAAAGCTGTCATAAAGGAAGGTTGGTTCTACTATCGTATTGGTCTCACTGTCAAATCCAGTCATATAAGTATCGAATTTAACATTGTCCTCGGACACAGTCACCGCTACAAAAGTCGGAGCCCTATAAAAATCCGGATTGGTTTCTTCCTGTTCATCGTCGGTGCTCGGTCCCAGCGGATTGAGCTCATGCCCTACAGGCATAGTCGAGTCGAGGTCTAAGAAATTATAGTCCGGCGCAACGGGATCATATTCCGAGATCCAGTCGTTATCCTCAAGCGGGGAATAGAATTTGAGAGTGCTTCCGCAATTCGCCACATAATATAGCGGCGCATATCCCGGAGCCGTGGCGCTATATGTCCTATCCCCTATCTTTTCCGTAACATCCGCCTTATAACCGTTCAACTTTACAAGGCCGCGGCTTAAGATATGATCGTGCCCTTGGAGCACCATATCCACATCTAATTCGGCAAAGACGGGAGACAGACGCTGCCTCAACAACTTGACGTCCGCATCGTCCATATGATCTCCGCCCGAATAAGGGGGCTTATGCATACCGACTATCGTCCATTTGCCTGCATCTTTAGCTTTTTTAACTTCTTGGCGCAAGAAGGAGATTTGGTTATCTAAATCTTCGTCCGAGCGGTATTCCGTATTAAGTATTATGAAACGGGCCGCGCCGTAGTCAAATGCATATGTTACAGGAATACCGTCTATTCGGCTTAACCATGTATAGTGACTTGTCATACCGTCTGCTCCGTCCTTGTCAGGACCACCGTCATGGTTGCCCATAGTGGCTGCCAAAGGCAATTCGGATATCCAGCTGCCGCTGTATACATCATTATACTGCTCATTGCCCGGCTGGTTGAAAAAGCCTTCCCACTGCCCTTCATTGGGCGTGTTGTTCGTGAGATCGCCGGCTATATAGATAAATTTTGCATCGGGGTACTTTTGCTTCGCAATATCCAGATTCGCATGCCATGCTTTAGCATGAACGTCGCTCACTTGTGGATCGGCTACATAGATAAATGTATACGGATCCTCCGATGATGGTGCTGTTTCGAAGCTTCTCACATCTCCTACTATTTCAGTTTCACCATCGTGAGCTATAAGACGATAAGAATACTCTGTGTCTGGTTTCAATTCATCTACTGTCGCTGAATAGAAGTTCTTCTCGGTTATGACTTGTCCATTCTCGTCTTTAATGGTCGAATTGGTTACAGCTCTTTTCTCGGTTTTTGCATCATACGGTATCGCTGTGCTTTCATCAGCACCCTTCTCCCATACCTTAACCTGTGCATCGGTCAAAGTCGTATTGATCGTCGTCCAATTGATGCTGATACTGGTCTGCGGATCATCGGTCATAGCAAGGCCTATCTGCTGCGGCTGCTTAGCGGCAGGCACTTCTTCGGCGGCCAAAGCCGTTTCAAGCACTGCAGACGGCACAATCCCCGATATCGCCACCAGTATTGCCAATATTCTTTTACCGGTCAGAATCCTCTTATAGAATAGCACTATAGAGAAAATGTGTGTTAAATTCATGTAAAAGCCGCGTTAAGTTTATGTAAAATCTTTGGTCGGAACTTTTTAATCTGTTCATACGTCTTTATGTATAGGAAGGAGTGAACCTCATGAAGGATATTCTTATAGCAATATTGCTGACATCGGTTATAGCGCTCGGAGCATCGGCTTGTTCGCCATCGGGTGACGGAAATACGGTACAAAATAATGTAAAATATGAAAAAATAGACATCTCGGATGCCCCCTTAAAACTACAGGAAACTATAGAGCAGGTAAAAAAGAAAAAAGGTTATATCTATTATACTGAAGATGACAGCGGCTACATTTATGTTGCAGCCGGCGAAAAGCCAACCGGCGGATATGCTATTGAAGTATTGAACTTTATAGATAATAAAAATGATAAACTTACGCTTACAGTCCGCTTTACCGAGCCTGGCAAAGACGATATGGTAACGCAGGTTATCACTTATCCTTATGCGTTGATACGATTTAAAGCCCCTGATAAAGCTGTTGAAGTAATAGATGAGAGCGGCAATAAGCTCCCTCAATTAAACCGCTGATCAGCTAGTATAATACCAACGACGCGATACCTCATACATTATTATGCCGGCTGCGATGGACGCATTGAGCGATTCTGCGCGGCCTGGCATATCTATACTGACTGCACATGTTGTTTTATGCATAACTTCCTCGTCTATACCACGCGCTTCATTGCCTATAACGATGGCTGTTCTCTCAGCTAAAGGCGCTTCGTTTACAGCTATCCCGCCGCGTGGCACGGCTGCCAATACAGATGCTCGTTCCACTAATTCGGTCAACGCTTCAGACAATGGAACATCGTTATACACCGGCACATGAAATGACGAGCCCATAGCAGCGCGCAGCACTTTGGGATTATATTGATCAGCGGTACCTCGACCGGCTACAATGGCGCTAAAGCCCATCGCATCCGCTGTGCGTATCATGGTACCCACATTCCCCGGGTCCTGTACGGCATCCAATATCAGCAGCAAACAGCGTTCAAGCGTTGTTATCTCACGCCAATCCCTTTGTTGTTGCTTCAGTACAGCAAGCACGCCTTGCGGCGTCGCCGTATCTGAAATATTAATAAATACGTCAGGCAAAACCGAAAAATTATCTATACCGTTGTCGATAATAAGTTTCATAAGAGCGTTATCGCTGAAATCGGATGAATAAACAATAAATAAGATATCCTCATTTGCTTCTATGGCCTCTTCTACCAATCTTGCCCCTTCAATAAAATATAAGCCACTTTTCTTTCGCCCATGCGATGAAGCAAGGCTCCTCACCAGCTTGATGCGCGGATTATCTTTAGAGACAATCATATATCAACCCGCTACTTTTCCGGATAACGCTTCTAATTTGCCTATATCGTCGGCTGTACCTACCACTATAAGCACATCGCCTCTACGAAGCACATCATCCGCTTTGGGTGTCACATTTATCGATTCTCCTCGTTTTATAGCTATGACATTTATACCATACTTTGCACGCATATTTAGCTCTTTAAGAGATTTGCCTGCCCAAATGGACAATACTGATAATTCCATTAAGCTATAATTAGGCGACAGCTCTATATAGTCCATTATATTGGTAGATACGAGGTTATGGGCCACGCGCACGCCCATATCTCTTTCCGGAAACACCACCTTATCGGCTCCTATCTTGTAAAGCACGCGCGCATGCATATCATTTTGGGCTTTTGCCAATACATATTTAACGCCCAGCTCCTTCACTATCATGGTAACCATTATGCTGGCCTCTATATCGCCTCCAATAGCCACCACAGCTACATCAAAATTTTTTATGCCCAGTGACTGTAGCACGCCCTCCTCGGATGCATCGCCTTGAACAGCGTGCGTGGTATAATCCGATACAGCGTTGATCAATTCCTCATTTTTGTCTATAGCCAGTACATCGTGTCCCATTTCGTATAGCGTTCTGGCTACGCTTATACCGAATCTTCCCAACCCTATAACTGCAAACTGCTTCATAAAAACCTCAAAACCTCCATATTATCCCACCATAATTTTTTCTTCAGGATATCTGCACAAGTCCTTCATCCTATGCTGCCTTTGCAGCAAAGCCACGGCAATGGTAAGCGGTCCCAGCCTGCCGGCAAACATAGTAAACACAAGTGCTATTCTTGAAACCGTCGACAACGTAGGCGTTATGCCCGTAGATAATCCCACTGTGCCAAAGGCCGATACAGCTTCAAATAATACTTTCATAAACGCTTGATTTTCGGCTAAAGATAGTATAATAGTAACCGCTGATATCAAACCTAATGATAGCACAGCTATGGAGAGTGAGCGCATCACCAGCGTCCAAGACAGCCTTTTGCCGTATATATTGACGTTCTCTCTACCTCTGAGCACAGCAGCTACTGCCAGAAGTATGGTACTCAAGGTGGTGGTTTTTATACCGCCGCCTGTAGAAGCAGGCGAAGCGCCGGTATACATGAGCAAAATGGTCACAAACTTGGACGCGTCGGTCAGATCTCCCTCTGAAATGGTGTTGAAACCGGCTGTTCTCGGCGTCATGGACTGAAATAGAGCAGCCATAACCTTAGCCGGTAAAGGCAATGGCCCCAGTGTTTTCGGATTATTGTATTCTACAAAGAAAAAGAATAAGAAACCGACGATTATCAACACGACCGTAGTGGTAAGCACCAGCTTCGTATGCAACGACAAGCGTTTTATATGCCAGTTGTAGAACACATCCATTATAACGGCGAAACCTATGCCACCTATAACTATCAATGCCATTACGGTGAAGTTTATAACTATATCACCTACAAATGGAGTAAAGCTGACAAAGTCCCCTATAATATCGAACCCGGCGTTATTAAATGCCGACACGGCATGGAACAAAGAGAAATAAAGGCCTTTTTCTATACCGTAAATCGGTATAAAACGCGTCGATAGCAACGCCATACCCGAGAGCTCGAATAATACTGTGGCTATCAATATGCGCTGCGTCAGCTTGACCAAACCCTGTAGCGAAAACTCGTTCAATGCCTCCTGTATCACCAGACGCTCTTTTAAACCTATACGCCTTCCAAGCAACATAGAGGCGAGCGTGGCCATGGTCATAAAACCGAGACCACCCGCCTGTATCAATAGCATTATTACTATCTGGCCAAACAGCGACCAATAAGTGCCGGTATCCACTACTATAAGGCCGGTGACACACACAGCCGATGTGGCTGTAAACAGCGAGGTAACAAAGTCAGTATTTTGCCCCGCTGCAGAAGATATGGGTAGCATTAACAACAGCGTACCTATAAGTATTATAGCGGCAAAACCCATAACCAATATTTGTGTTGGAGTAAATCTAGTCAAGATAATACCTCTTATTCAACTTTGAATTTGCTCCAACTATTATACCATCAATAAATAAAAAATAAAGGGCTTTTGCGTAAAATTTTCTTTTGTTTAACTCAAGCCAACGGCTTTGATTAACTCGTCGATTTGCCGCTCATCATCAGAAGGCATGGATATATTATCAAATAGCAACCATTCCTCACCATGCTCCACCGATTGACCGGGCTGCAGCTCTACCATGGGACCTAACGACTCTATTTCGGTCATAAAGTCCGTGGTATACGTCTCAAACGATACACCGAAATCAGGATAGGCAGCATCAGGCTGATGCTCATACCGCTTTACAAACATATGGCCGTGGTTGGCATAAGCTGCCCAGCCATATTCGTTTGAAAGGCCAAACTTAAACGGCGGTTCACAATCCGGATCCTGAAGCAGTGTTATGTATTTGTCGCCCCAATACACCCTATGGTCGTTCATTTTTGAATAAGACCACAATACCAAAAGCCGATTGGCCAACAGGCCTGTATCCTTTTGCGGTTGAGGTACTATCTCCTTTCCCCCGGTAGCCATAACCGTCAATGCCCATGGCGCCAATCGAACAGGCCAAAGCCCCTCGTTGATCAGCCTATGTTTTATATTGACAGCAGCTTTATCGGCAGCCATCGTTACTTCCATTTCTTTTTTTATATGGGTTTCCGGCTCAGTATCTTGGCTGAGTTTTATTCCATCATCTATGATGCTCCATGCCACCGGCTTATTGTCAGGAATATAGGAACGCGGCTTTACCTCGGGACTATGCCACAGTCTATGCCCGCCATATATGTACCACTCATCCCCGCCTTTCTTGCCTACCTGATCCTTTCTTTCGCAAAATTCATTTACATCGTCCTTAAAGCCGAAACGTATTATGCGCGGGCCTACATCGGTAGTAGCCACTATATCAATTATTCCGTTGGATACCTGAACACAGTTATCCCACCCTGCATAATGAATTTTATGCACATCAATCATTGTCATATGTACCATCCTCCTTTAATATGCTAGTATAATTATCCTCCAAACGCCGCAATCGCTTTCTAATATCCCTTAATTCCATCTCATGCTCACCATACATTTCCAATATTATTTCAAATTTATCCTCGATTTTATCCAAACGCTCCACAATCATTTGCTGTCCTTGCTTTAGCCCTGCCATATCGCCTTCCACACTGTCCATACGCTGCTCAAGCCCGTCCATGCGCTGCTCAAGCCCATCCATGCGCTGCTCAAGCCCATCCATGCGCTGCTCAAGCCTGTCCATGCGCTGCTCAAGCCCATCCATGCGCTGCTCAAGCCTGTCCATGCGCTGCTCAAGCCTGTCCATGCGTTCATTAAAGTGCTGCTCAAGCCCATCTATGCGCTCATTGAAACGCCGCTCCATATTATCCATAGCATCCAGCACGCGCTCAAAACCATCCATTATGAATTTTTCATCTAGCATAAATACCGGTCCTCCTTTGCTCAAAATTTGCTAATATTATTATAACGCTGCTTATAGAAAAAGTCACTAGTATATAATGTAACGAATTAGAATTGCAGCTACATGTATTAAAAAACAAGCCTGATACGTCTATAATCACGGAAGATATGATCAATGCATATCTCAAAAAGGATCGCGACGTGTGGTGGCGGTGAGTGGATTCGAACCACTGACACTGCGGGTATGAACCGCATGCTCTAGCCACCTGAGCTACACCGCCATGGTTGCGGGGGAAGGATTTGGACCTTCGACCTTCGGGTTATGAGCCCGACGAGCTACCTGACTGCTCCACCCCGCGATGATATCTAATAAACTTGCTGGTGCCGGAGACCGGAATCGAACCGGTACGGCTCTCTCGAGCCGCGGGATTTTAAGTCCCGTGCGTCTGCCAGTTCCGCCACTCCGGCAATATTTTGACCAGCAACAACTATTGTACACCACTGTAATGCTCCTGTCAAGAGGCATTACAGCATATTTTTTTATCCTTATTCTTCCTTTTGATTACTGTTCAAGTATAACACAGGCTAATAGGATAGGTACCGTCGCCTATGCGCGACGGCACCCGAACAGTCATTCCTGTTGTTCTCGTTTGGCTTCTTCTATGATTTTAACAGCTATATTGGAGGGTACTTCTTCGTAGCGCTCAAATCTCATTGTAAATATCCCTCGGGCCTGCGTCATAGATCTGAGCTCTGTGGCATATTTGAACATCTCGGCCATAGGTACTTCAGCCACTATTTGCTGTAAACCGCCTTCTACCTGATTCATGCCAAGTATGCGGCCCCGTCTCTTATTTATATCGCCCATTATATCTCCCATATATTCTTCGGGAACGATAACCTCTACATGCATTATAGGCTCCAATAAAACCGGATCGGCTTCTGCTATACCTTTTTTATATGCCAGCGAGGCTGCCACCTTAAATGCCATTTCGGAAGAATCCACCGGGTGATATGAACCATCGTATAGGATAGCTTTAACGCCTATCAACGGATATCCTGCCAGCACACCATGCTCTATGCATTCCCTAAGGCCTTTCTCTACCGCAGGTATGTATTGACGCGGTACCACGCCGCCCACTATCTTGTCTTCAAACACAAACGTCTCCGAGGGATCGTTTAACGGCTGAAATTCAATCCATACATGGCCGTATTGGCCGTGTCCGCCGGTCTGTTTCTTATGCTTGCCTTCTGCTTTGGCAGATTTACGAATGGTCTCTCTGTAGGGTATTTTAGGATCCCTTAATATGACATCAGTACCGAACTTGCTATGAAGTTTCTGGGTTATAATCTCCAAATGCAGCTCCCCGATACCCGATATGAGCATATCGCCGGTTTCCACATTCTTTTCTACCGTAAATGTGGGGTCTTCTTCAGCCAGCCTATGCAGCCCCATTGATATTTTGTCTTCATCACCTTTGGATTTAGGCTCTACCGCTTTAGATATAACCGGAGCGGGAAACTCTATGCCTTTCAATTTAACAGGATGCGCGGGATCGCATAATGTATCCCCTGTAACAGTATACTGTAATTTAGCTATAGCACCTATATCGCCGGCATTTATAGCATCTACCGGTACCTGTTTTTTCCCTCTCATCAGATATATTTGTCCAACTTTTTCGGTTTTATCCTGATTAGAATTATACACAGCAGTATCAGACGTTAAATGACCTGATTCCACACGGAAAAGTGAGAGTTTACCTACAAACGGGTCAGCCACTGTTTTAAATACTATAGCGGAAAATGGCTTGTTCTCATCAGCCCCTTTGTCTTTAGGCGAAGGCATATAATCTACTATGGCATTCATAACCTGAGTTATGCCTGCCATAACAAATCCGGCACCGCACAAGACGGGTACTACAGAACCATCCAGAACGCCTGCTTTTATACCCCGCTTTATCTCATCGATGGTAAGTTGTTGGCCGTCAAAGAACTTCTCCATCAATGCTTCATCGCCTTCAGCAGCCGACTCTATAATGGCTTCGCGCGCTTCCTGTACGCCATCGTTCATATCGGGAGGGATAGGGATTTCTTTGGTTTGACCATTATTATCTACAGCATATGCTTTGAGATCGATCAGATCTATAAATCCAGTAAAATGATCGTTTTGCATAATAGCCAACTGCAATGGCAATATATGAGTGCCATATTTATCCTTGAGCTGAGATACCGTTTTATCGAAGTCAGCATTTTCTCTATCCATCTGGTTAACAAACACCATTTTAGATAAGCCATATTGGTCGGCATAATCCCATGCTTTTTCTGTGCCGACTTCTATACCAGATACGGCGCTAACCACTATCATCGCACTATCCACGGCTCTCAAGCCCTCCAGCATTTCTCCTACAAAGTCGAAATACCCTGGGGCGTCTATTATGTTTAATTTGCAGTTACGCCATTCAACAGGTAATACAGAGGTGTTCAGCGATATCTTCCTCTTTATTTCTTCAGGATCGTAATCCGATACCGTATTGCCTTCGGTCACTTTACCAAATCGATCAGTGGCCTTACCCAAATACAACATCGCCTCAGCTACGGTGGTCTTGCCATCGCCGCCATGGCCTACCAAAGCTACATTCCTCAATTCATCAGCATGATAATCCTTCAAAGCAACATTCCCCCTGATTCGAAATATTTAGCTTCCGCCATTGATTTCATTATATCATAAAATTAATATAAATTTAACACGAATTCAACATAAATTTAACCTTATTTACACGCCTCAAATGAAAAAGTAAAAGTCCCATTTCTCGAACGTTATAACTAATTTCATTGCCTGGTTCTTGTAAAACAAAAAACAACGGGAACATTCTGCGCTTGCTGGTTTCTTGATATATATTGTATAATATGGATATACGCGTGATACAGAAAGGAGCAAAAAACAATGCGTAAAAGAATATTTGCAATCATTGTGGTTATAGCGTTTCTGCTTACGCTGGTCTCGGGCATAATTGCAGCGCCTACATATGCCGCAGCTGCGTATCAGCGTCTGGAGGGCGCCGATAGGTATGGAACATCAGCCGCTATAAGCAAAAGTGGCTGGCAGACGGCTGATACAGTGGTCATAGCCCTGGGAGATGATTTCCCGGACGGGTTAACCGGCGGGCCTTTGGCATACAAGCTCGATGCGCCTCTTTTGCTTACGCGAAAAGACAAACTGCCGGATGCGGTTAAACAGGAAATAGCCCGGCTGAAACCGAAAAAGGCGTATATATTAGGCGGCCCTAAAGTGATATCCGACAGTGTCAAACAAGCGCTGGAGGATAACGGCATAACCGTCGAGCGGGTATATGGCGAAGACAGAGCGGCTACCGCAGCTGAAATAGCGAAGATCATTGGCGCGCCGACAGGCAAAGCGGTAATAGCAACCGGCCGCAATTTTCCGGATGCGCTGGCTATATCCCCGATTGCCGCTGCCAACAACATGCCTGTATTGTTTGTTTATGGCTCAACAATTCCGGCTGCCACGCTTCAGGCTCTGAAAGATATGCAGATAGAGCAGGTTGATGTGTTGGGCGGCGACAAAATTATACCGCAGGCTATAGTCGACAAGCTCAAGAGCATGGGCATATCCGTCAGGCGGATATACGGCGGCAACAGAGAACTGACCGCTCTTGAGATAGCCAAAGCGTATGGTGCTGTTGCAGACGGCACGTTTGTCGCTACCGGCTATGATTATGCCGATGCACTGTCTGTTGCGCCTCTAGCGGCCAAGAAAGGCCAGCCGCTGTTATTATGCGGCAAAGACAAAGTCGATAAAGGCGTGTCGGCCTATATAATAAATTCAGGTCTTACTATTGATAAGGTGACGGTTGCAGGCGGCGAAGGTGTCGTTTCTGATACGACTGTGTTCAAACTCTTCACCCCTGAAATAATTAATATATATAAAATGGATGTTAATGACCAGGTGAAATATGACGGTTCTATAACAAAAACCATAGATTTTATTACAGATAATGTGCTAGGTGCGGTTCTTTATAGAATGTCCTTTTCTTATCCTACAGGAGATTCTTTGTCCCCTTTTGAGGAGTATCGTTGGATAACTACCGGTTTTTCACTGAATGACGATGGAAAGGCATCTTTTGATATTCCTTTCTTTCTTGGTGCTTCTCCCAGCGACAAAGGAAATTATTTAGCAAAAATTCATGCATTAGATGCTAATGAAAATATATTGGTTAGCTCCGAAATTTTTCCAGTCGAAATAGATGCAAGAGACGCCAGTGGCAGACTTATAGTTTATAATAAGGAACAGCTTTCAGCTGCAATTAGCTCTCATGTTGATTTTGTAATTTCCGATAACTCCACACAGATGAAAGAATATTATAACAAAGCCAAAACTATAATAAGCAAGATAATCAAACCAGGCATGACAGATTTGCAGAAAGAAAAAGCAGTACACGATTATATAGTTAATAATGTCCGATATGATATCAAAAATTATAATAACAACACTGTTCCTGATGAATCTTACTCTCCATACGGCGCTTTGGTAAAGGGCGTTGCTGTTTGTGAGGGTTATGCATGGGCAACCAAATTATTGCTTAATATGGCTGGTATAGAAAGCACAGTTGTGGAGGGAGGCGGACATGCATGGAATATAGTTAAGATAAACGGTAAATGTTATCATTTAGATACGACATGGGATGAGCCTGTAACGTCTAACGACAAAAATATTTTAAGATATGACTATTTTAATTTGAACGATGCGCAAATAGGTAAAGATCATTTTTGGGATAGAAATAAATACCCGGCATGCCCCAAGCCGGGGCCACGGCCATAGACCGAGCTATTTTACAATAAAGCAAGAAATGTATCTTGCTTTATTGTAGGATTTTATTTTCTTTATAAAGAAAATAACCTTGTTCTGATGCGGCATAAAATGCAATATAATAACTCATGATAATGTGTCTTATATTGCATTTTATGCCGCTTTTTCTTAATTTTGACCCCAAAAAGACCGATTATTCTCCTATAAAAACGCATGATAATATTTTATCGGCCTTTTGGGCCTGCGGTAACTCTGCACAATAATCGGCGGTTATTATAATAGGCGCAGGTTCCTGCGCCTATTATTCTTAAAACATATCAATCGACAGGTTTTGTTTCTATACGATCATATATATCCGTATAAAATTGGGTCTTTTATGAACGCTATAATAAAAGTGAGCCAAAAATGGGTCAAGCGCTAACGAATTTTTGATCCACTAAAGACTAAAAATCCTGTATTATAAACACAGAAAACTCATGATACAGGAGGTTAAGGAGTGTGACAATTGAAGTGGATCTATATGAAAAAATTCGTCAGCTTTATGCCGTAGAGCATTGCTCTCAAAGGAATATTGCCAGACAGCTAGGGATTTCCCACAATACTGTCAAAAAGTATTGCCAAGGTGCCTGCCTACCGGGACAACGCAAACCTTACCAAGAAAGGGTTGCTCCGGTGGTAACTCCTAAGGTAATCGAGTTTATTCGTTCCTGTCTGGAACAGGATGAACAATAAGGCATCAAAAAGCAGCAACATACGGCAAAAAGGATTTATGACCGTTTGGTAGAGGAAAAAGGATTTACCGGTGGAGAGTCCACCATAAGGCGATATGTCCAGCAACTGCGACAAAACGTTAATAACACCTATATTCCTTTATCCTTTGACCCTGGCGAAGCGGTACAGGTAGATTGGGGAATGGCTAAGGTATATATAAGAGGCGTAAAACAAAATATACATCTGTTTTGTATGCGCCTGTGCTTTAGCTGCGATATCTTTGTCATGGCTTTTGCCAGAGAGAATGAGGAATCTTTCTTGGAAGGCCATAGGGCTGGCTTTGAACACTTTGGTGGTGTTCCCAAGAAGGAAATCTTCGATAATGCCCGGCTTGCTGTAAAAGAAGGCTGGGGTACCCATGTAACCAAAGAACAGGAACGGTTTAGGGTATTTAAGGCTCACTATGCCTTTGCCATTGAGTATGGATAATGTTATACCCTTCCCAGCCGATATACTGGTTAAGGAGATATCATTGAGTTCTTATGATATACTTCTGGCAGGAGGTGATAAGAACCATGAGTGAGATAAATCCCAAAAAGGAGCTTATACGCCTCTATGCAAAACAGCTTTGATAGACCGTTTAACCTTTAGAGCCCATATACTCAATATGAACGGTACGTCATACCGCTTAAAGCAGCAAACAGCAGCTCAGCGAGGATAAAGCCATGCTCAGGCCACTCGGGAGCCTCCAGTCTCCCTTGACAAGAACACCCAAATGGATAATCAGAAGATGCAGAGGGCGACGGAAGGGAAGCAGAAACCAAAATACCCCCAACCCTCGCCAAAAATATTATACTTCCTTGGGACCCGGTCTTGTCGAGGGTCGATGAAAAGCGTGAACATAAAGACTTCGCGGGTTAGTCCCTGAAGAATTTATCCCTATCGCTTTTACCTGACCGGCTCCCCCGATGGAACCGTGGAGCTCGATCGTTTAGTTTGCCTCGGACTCAAAAAAAAGAAGCAAAAGAACTCACCTTTGCAGAATTTACTTTTAAATCCTGCAAAGGTGAATCAAAATTTCGTTGACAATCGCATCGATAAGCCTTGCAAATGCACTGACTCGCCTTATAGTAGGACTGTTTATCTTAAGTCCGGGGATGAATCCGCCGATACCTCGCGATAGCAAGGCTTTTCGCCAGATGTATAAAAAGCATACCACAGCTGAAAGAAACAGCAAGAGGCTTTTTATTGATTATGATATTGAAGCATACAGAAGCAGAAGCTCTAGGATTAGGTTTGCTTTGGCGACTATGTCTGCAATAAATATTCACTCAGATGCTTGGCTTAAACACACTGGCTTCAATATCATCGACTTGCTGGAGAAGAAAAGATCTACGGCAGCATAAGCGATACAACGGCATAAAGCTGTAAGACCTAATGTGCTTCCTAAAATCTGCCTACAGAAGGCAGGTTAGCTTTGCTATGCCCTTTTTTAGCCTCTTTTTGAGCCAGTCACACAATTATACGGTTTTCAACGGCTCATGATCTTACAATCACAACCATGGATGGAAATAGCATTTGGCTATTTTCATAGTAATGTACAATAACCCCAATTTATGTCATGTTATGCTATGCTTTGACCCTTTGTTAGGCTCTATCCCGAAAGCTATACAGATTATGCTGGAAATCTATTGAATTCCCAGTTAGTTTTCGAGAACCTTCTATTATCATAGATTCCCTTGTGATTAACATTCTTTAAAGACAATGAAACGAGTTTACATTAATCTAAGGTATATTATAAAATACTTTCATTGCTTTTCCTGAATCTTTTTTCATAGCCTCTACCGCTGTAAGAGCAATATCATGGTACAGAACACCTTCCTGTCCATTCAACAGTTCTTTTGCAGCGAATACAGCTTCCCTAGACATATAAGTATAGTAATTTATTTTGCGAATTCCTTTTTCTATTGCCGTTATGTAATCTTCCCTGCTCACGCCTGATCCGCCATGCATAACCAATGGGATTCTGGTTAATTCTTTTATCCTTTTAATTCTTTGGAAATCCAGCTGCGGTTTTTCCGTATAAATACCATGGACCGTTCCAAAAGAAGCGGCAAGGGCATCCACATTCGTCATTTCTGCGAATTTTTTAGCGATTTCCGGATCCGTATAAATACCTTTTTCTCCTTTAGACCCTTCACTGCTGTCTGAGCTGCTCCTCATGACTCCGATTTCCGCTTCGATTCCTGCTCCATATTTCCTTACCATTCTAACTGCTTTCAGAGTGTTCTCCATGTTTTCCTCAAAAGTAAGCCTTGAGCCGTCGTACATAGCCGAAGTAAATCCTAATTCCAAGGCTTTTTCTATATAATCCAGGGATTCACCGTGATCCAGGTGAACACATACGGGAACCTTTGCTCTTTTGGCGCAAAGAACCATAATGGGGCCTATTGTGTCCAAAGGCATAATGCTTTCATGGACTTGCGCATGAGCAATAATCACCGGAACCCGATAGGTTTCAGCATTCTGCAAAACAGCCATAATACATTCTAAGTTCGGGGTATTAAACGCACCGATTGCACAGCGATTTTTTTCTGCATAAGATAATACTTCCTGCAAGTTAACCAACATTTTTTTCATCTCCAATTTTATTGCCTGTTTTCAGACATTTATATTTTCCAGGAGTTACGCAATTTAACGTAAATACTTTGAATTCAATATTTAAGCTAGATAGGTTGCAAGCAAAGGTTGTTCTATAGCGCTTAGTAAGCATCTTCAGCAATATGCTGACCGCAACTGTGCCAAACTATCTCTATAAATTTAAGAATGGAGATGGTTCGGTTGCAAAAAGAGAACAAGTTGTTTTTTAATAAATATGCTTTCAACAAGAAACTCATTGACTTTTTGAATGATAGCAACTACCTTAGCCCCTTTAGGCAAGGAGTAACCTTGGCTATTATTGCTTATTGCATAGACCTTATTTCTGTAGAAATACCTAATGCTCTATCGGTAGCCCATAAAGTAGGATAGTGTCTCATGGCGCAATGATTTGAAGCTATAGGAGATGCTGTAAATTACCTCAAATCACTTTCACGATAGAATCAGGAGATAAGGTATTTACAGTATATACTTCCCTCAACAAAGGCGAATTTATGCAAAAAGTAATAAGCAAGGATAGCATTAGAACAACCATCTTTAAAAACTTTGTAGCATAAAATATTAAATTTTCAAGGTTCATTGGACTTTTGCGTAAGTCCTGTTTTTTAATAACTTTTTATATCTTCTTTATACCGCTTTATATTTTTCATATAGCTTCCTTATTTCTTCGATGTTCTTCATTCCAGAAATAGAATCTACTTCTGATAAATTGCAGGCTGCAGCCGCACAGGCTATCTTAAGGGATTCCTCAATGGATAATTCTTTGTAAATGGAATACAACATACCTGCACAGAAAGCATCACCGGCTCCTACGCTTCCCTTTATGTACCCCAGCGGAAGCTTTAGTGATAGACTCCTGAAAAATTCCATGTCAGAAGTCATTGCCCATCCGCCTTGCGGGGCATGAATGACAACCAGTTCCTTAACACCTGCCTCTAATATTTTTTCACAGATCTTTTTAATGAGCCTCTCATCGATTTTCCCGTCTGGACCATATGGGCTGATATTAACTGCTTTCCCTGCCTCAATCTCATTAATGATAACATAATTGCAATATTTTAAACTGGCCTGAACTATCTCTGAATATCTCTCATTATCTACACTGACCAAATCGATGGAGGTTTTTATCCCTTTTGACTGTACTTTAGCCAATGTCCTTGCCATCACCGTTCCGTATTCCTGATCTTCCTTATCAAAAGAGTCCATCAATAAAGCGTACCCCATATGAAACATATCGGTCTTAATAGAGTCGAAATCGATATCTTCATATGAAAAGCGCCGGTTTGCACCTTTGGCGAAGAAAAAGGTTCGCTCTCCCGTTGCTTCAATAGTCATGCAATCGGTGAACGCGGTTAATTCACCATCAAATATTTTTATCCATTGCGTATTAATTCCGTGTTCTTTAAGAATTTTTAAAACATATTCGCCATTTTCATCGTTACCAATTCCCCCATACGCATAAAGAGGAATTGTAGGGTCAATTTTGGCAAGGTTGATAATGGTGTTGGCCACGCATCCCCCTACACCCCTAGTGCAGGACAGGATGTTGCTTAACATTCCCTTTTCGGCATACCGGTCTATCACTTTATTGTAATCCACCGTTATCGTGCCTGCAATTGCGATACCATTTTCCATAATTTACACTTCCTTTTTAGTTTATTTTTTCAATTATGGTTTTATTGTTTCAGGTATTGATTGATTTTTCTTTCCAGTATCTTTAAAGAACTTTCGACATTTTTATCATATCTTATAATCTCTTGAATACCATTGTTTGCTATTGTAATAGCCTCATTATATTTTAATATTTTGGGAGCGACGGTACCTTCTTCGATTACTCTGCTTAGCAATACATTATCAATAACTTTTTCGCTCTCTTCCATATCTTCCTGCAAAATCAGTTCGGCTTTCTGCGATCCGGCAACATTTTTCAATACGGAAGCTCCCTGGGAATAACGGAAGATATCCATTTGTATTTCTTCATCATAAGTCAATAGTTTCAAGAATTCCCAAGCCAATTCCTCATGTGCAGTTTTACTGCTTATACCCATTAAAAGGGTATTGACTCCCGATATGTTTCCTCCATCTTTACCAGCAGGAAATGTTATACAATCCCATTGGAAATTCAAGTATTTCATGATTTTATACGGATATGTCTTGTATGTCCGATAGTCTGCAAAAGAAAGCGGCATAAATACTACATTACCACTATCAAAGTCCTCCTTCATAACATTCTGTTCCTGGTTCAGGTCGTATAACATTTTTATAAATTTAACCGCCTCAACCACCTTTTCATCCGAAAGATCAATTTTCATTTCATTTTCGTCGAACAAGACCGCCCCATTGGTACGCACGGCATCCAACCACTCATAATTATAAATGCCGAATTGTTCCAGAATACCGTCCCCATTAATATCTTTTGTCACTTTTTTGCAAATTTCATATAAATCACCCCATGTCCAGCCGCTGCTTGGAACATCGATCCCTTCCTTCTCCAACAATGTCTTGTTGACAAACATAAGGGTAGGAACCGCTTCATAAGGAAGTGCATATTGAATCCCATGGTATTCGCCGGCCAAAAGGGTTGTTTGAAAATATTTATCTTTATTAAACGTCTTATCATTATTGATTAATTCATCCAGGTTCTTTAATACTCCCAATGAAGCAAACTGATTAAAATCATTTGATAGAATCATAAACACATCAGGTGTTTTGCCCAGTAACACCTGCTTGGAAAACCACTCTGAATAATCATCCTTCAGAATGCCGCTGTAATAATGGATTTTTACATTTTTGTGCTTTTTTTCAAACCGTTCAATTGCCTTGTCAATAATTACATAGCTGTTGGCATTCGCAACATCCCAATTGCTGCCAGCAAACATCCCAAATTCAAGAACTATGGATTTAGTGTTGGTATTGATATAAGCGGCTGCAGATACTGCTAGCATAACAAATACAGCTATTGTAATTATTATATATTTAATTCTATTCATAATGATGCTCCATCTTTATTTTGCCTACTCCTGATTGGATTGCCCAGATGGCCAACTGGGTCCTATCTCTTAATTTTAACTTGCTTAATATTGTGCTGAGATAATTTCTTACCGTTCCCTCAGATAGATTCAGCGTATCGGCAATTTCTTTATTGGAAAAACCATATCCAACATGTTCAATTATTTTCCATTCAGTCTTTGTTAATTCTTCTACTCCCCTTTTTCCTACCTCAATCGTATAATCACCTTTTGCCATCTGAGAGAATAATCTAACCACCTTGGTAGCAATATCGGGATTAATCATTGCTCTTCCACTATAAACCGTATGAATTGCTTTTACCAGATCCTCTATTGAAACGCCTTTTAGTAGATAACCGCTGGCGCCGTATTTTAAAGCGTTATATACATATTCATCGTCATCAAAAGTAGTCAATATAATGATTTTAATATTGGGATAATTTTCTTTTATAATCTTCGTGCATTGTACCCCATCCATTTTGGGCATACGAATATCCATCAGGATGACATCAGGCTTGTTCTTGTGTACGCTCCGCATTACCTCCAGCCCATTTGCAACAACATCCGTAACTTCAATATTATCCTGGTTATTTAATACGATTTGAAGGCTTGTACGAATTAGTTCCTGATCGTCTGCAATTAATACTTTAATCATATTCTTCACCCCACCTGATTGGTATTCGTGCGGTTACTGTGAAACCATCCGTACCATCAAACCCTACAGTACCATTCAGCATTTTTATTCTTTCCATGATATGTATTGTGCCAAATCCTTTTTTCATATCTTTACAGCCAATTCCATTGTCCTTAACTGTAAGTATTATTTCACCTTCCCCACCTTTGATATGTACCCATATCTGTGTTGCTTTGCCATGACGGATCGCATTGGTCAGACTTTCCTGTATCACCCGGTAGATTGCGTCTTCTTCATCTGATGCAAATTTCAGATTTTTCACATCAGATTCAAAGTATATATGTGTATTTGTCATTAATTCAATTTCGATAATCATTTGATGAATCGCTGATTCCAGATTCAGCCTTTCGATGGCATCCGGTCTTAGTTTATTTACTGATCGACGTATCTCATTAATACCTTCTCTTGTTACTCTTGATATTATTTCCAGTTGTTTCTTTGTTCCTTCAGGCGATTTTTCCACCATGGTAATACAAGCATCAATGCCTGCCGATATTCCCGTGAGGGTATGTCCTATGGTATCATGTATTTCCCTTGCAAGACGGTTTCGTTCTTTTGTTTCACCCATTTTTTCCGTAATCTTGGAATATTCCTTGAGCTGTTCATTAGCCTTCTGCAAATCTTCATTAGCTTTTCTTAACTGGTTATACAAGTTATTTACTTCATCTATCGTTCCCCTCTGGTTTTGGATCACATAAATACAATAAATGATAAAAATTAATATATTAGTAGAAACAACCGTGTTGTAAAAACCTAATAAATACTGCTGTGTCATGGAATCATAAAAGCTGATATAATCATTGATGGAGTATAATTTAAAGTTAATCGAGATCATTTCATAGTCAGCGATAAGAATACCCATAACGGAAATAAGCATTAATAAATACCTTGCCTTGGTTCCTTTCGTATACGTCACTATATTAGCCATTACAAGGAAAAGTATTCCATTATAATTAAAATTTAAAATACAAATAGTTATAATACTAGTAATAAAGTCAATAAGCAGCGTCAGATATACTACCCTGCTGTTATTTGGATAAATAAATTCTCGTATAATAAAAGAAAATATTAGCATACCAAATAAGCAGGCTGATATAATAATATTTCTAAACGGCTTCCAAGGCAAAGCATCAACCGTATTGATAAATTCTCTTGCAATAAAGTTATTGCATATTTTTTGAGTTGTAATATATATAAATATAGTTACAAACAAAACTGCTATTAAATTGATTACTATCATTAATATTTTGAAATATATAAATTTTTTCCCCTGCATAAGTCAAAATCCTCACTGCCATTCATTAATAGGAAAATTGTCCAGATTATCTCTCGTTATCAACGTTACCGGGACAACTATATTTCTCTCAATTTTCTCCCCGTTTAAATATGCATAAGCCACTTCTGCGGCAATCTTTCCCATCTCACTGGGATATTGGGCGCTCGTCCCTTCCAGGTATCCTTCCTTGATCATCATTTTGCCATCGGGAGACCCATCCACACCATAGATCAAAATATTCCCGGTCATATGATGGGATTCCAGCGCTGCCAGCGCGCCTAATGCCGTTGGGTCATTGCCTCCCATTACAACATCAAAGGATACTCCGGATTCAATAATGCGATCCATAACTTCCATAGCTATTTCCAGCTCTCCTCCTGCAGCTTTCTGGACAACGACCCGATAATTCTCGTTGCCTTGAATAGTATCTTTAAATCCTTGTATCCTTTGTGTAACAGAATTAATAATCGGCTGATCCAATATTACAATATCTGCAGAGTCCAGTTTTGACATCATATCCCTTGCACACTGGACTCCTGCATTATAATTGTCAGATGCAATGATCGAAACTACGTATTCCGTATCATAAACCAAGGTATCCACATTGAATACAGGAATATTTGCTTCTTTGCAAGCAATTAACGCTGGTTTTACTTTTTTCCAGTCAACCGGGTTTAAAAAAATTGCTTCTACGCCTTCCTCAATCATTTCATAAATCTGGCTGTTTTGCTTCTCCTGATTCTGTGCAGGGTCTCTCGTAATTAAATAATCTCCGTTTGCCTCCACCACCTCATTAATGCCACCGTTTAATATATCGAAATAAGGATTATTCATGGTCATGTAGGTAGCACCGAATTTTCTGGGTAAATCGCTTGAGGCTTCAACTTGATAGAATAATTCGCTATATCCTAATAAAATTATTAATGCAACGGATATTAACACGATAATTAATAAAAGTTTTCTGTTAAGTTTTTTCATCATTTGTCTCTACCTCCTAAATTACATGACCATACCTACTTAATATAATAACATACATATATCTACACTAAAGCTTAATTTATTTTGAGTTATTTGCGCTGTACATATTTTCGTTCAAATTCTTGCCGCGTATGTAGTGCTGCTCAAACCCGAATGATGCGTCTAACCTGCTGTTTACTCGCTCCACTGTCGTCCGTTTGTCATATTCTCTTTCCAATTTGAGCTCGAACGGCCAATGGGTGTAAATATCCTTCCATCTTCTCTTAAGGGTATCCTTATGCCCTATTTTACATGACATTCTGTCGAGTAGACAGCCTCGACTCTCCTTCCCAAAATAATTTGTTATCGTGAGGGAATTGCCTACTGCCCTCTCACAGAATCGTAGGTGCGGTTTTCCCGCATACGGCTCTTCTGCCGCCCCTACACCGCAATGTTTAGGATTGCGTATGCTTCTGCATTGAGTCGTTTCCACAGCTTATATGCCTCTTGTGCATCAGTGTGTTCCCCTTTGCAGCGATATCGCGGCAGCTGACCCTTTCGCTCCGCACACTTTCGCGCGTTTCATTGTTACTATGAGTCAGTCCGACTTCTCATGTGTCATTTGCTTGGCTCCGTGTACAAAACGCTTACCTCCCATACTCTTTCGAGAACCTGCGAGACCTCCCGGGTACGCCAGATATACCTCGCAAGCTCGCCGCGCTCTAAGACCCCGGGTCGAACCTCCGCATTCTTGCCATGTCGTTTGCGGATTGCTGCCTGCTGCCGTAGCGAGGGCATCGGCTTCGACTTAATCTCCTAACGAGGCTGAATCGCTTCACGCTTTCGCATTGCGGCTCTCTTGCTCCCCATCTTCACGCTTAAGCCTCGCCTCGCGGTTTCGGCTCCAGAAGCGGGTACCGGCTGTTGGCTGGACTTTGCCGGACTCGGTATCTCACCGAGCTATATATTTAACACCGAACCGGTACACCCCCACTTTTTGTATTTTATTTTTTTCAATATTTATTATATCATAAACTAGGGGGGCTTCCATTTTTTTAGTTGGGATGAATTTTTAGTTTTTGCTATTACAATATTTAACACCACGCTAATTTTAGGCATGTACATGGGGTAAAATATTTTCTCCTATATCCGCTAAAACGCTATTTATCTGCCTTGTCAGACAACGCAATTAGCTCATCTTATCTTTATCTTGTCTTTATTTTCCTGCCTGATATAATCAATAAAAACGGCCAACAGTATTACAGCACCTTTTACAACGTATTGCCAAAAGGAATTTACGTTTAAAAGGTTTAATCCGTTATTCAAAACTCCAATAATCAAACCTCCGATTAAAGTGCCACCAATCTTTCCGTAACCACCTGACATGCTAGTTCCGCCTACTACCACGGCAGCAATTGCATCCATTTCAGCGCCTTCACCTGCAGTAGGCTGTCCCGAATACATACGGGAAGCTAAAACAATTCCTGCCAGTCCTGCCATTAACCCCGAATAAGCATACGCAAAAAATTTTACACGCGATACTTTTATACCGGAAAATTCTGCGGCCTGAGCGTTACCTCCAACTGCATATAGGTACCTGCCCATTTTCGTTCTATTCATTATAATTGCTGTTACAATAAAAACAATTATTAAGATGACTACAGGAGTAGGAACAGCACCAATATATCCTGCACCAATAAATTGCCACTCTTTTGTGACGACTCTTACCGGCGAACCTCCTGTGTAAACATAAGCTAAGCCCTTAGCAATATTCATCGTAGCCAATGTCACGATAAATGGAGGAATTGTTGTCTTAGAAATAACGATACCATTAAAAATACCGATAACCAAACCAAATAGGACTCCTACCAATAGAGCAACGCCCAAAGGCAGATTATAGCGGACAACCGCACCAGCAGCAAGACACCCTGATAATGCAATGATGGAGCCGACAGACAGATCTATTCCACCTAATATGATAACCATCGTCATGCCGCAGGCCAAAAATAAATTTGTTGAAATCTGTCTTAGAACGTTGAATATATTTTTTGAGGTCAAAAATGAATTCTGGGTAATAGGATTTATAGATAAAATCAGGCACAATACTAAAAAGGCGATAATAATTCCCAGATTATCTTTCCACCATTGAATCATACCATTTTTCAAAAGAGCAATTGTACTTTTCCTATTTTTGCTTCCTACCCTGTCCATTACATTTCCTCCTTAAATACATAGAACTATTTTACTGCCAACTTCATGATTTTTTCCTGTGTAACTTCTTCGTGTCCCAGGCATCCTGTTATTTTACCATCACACATAACATAAATTCGGTCACTCATATTAATAATCTCAGGCATTTCAGAAGATATCATAATAATCGACATGCCCGATTTCACAAGATTATTCATAATTGCATATATTTCTGATTTTGCGCCGACATCTATGCCCCTGGTGGGCTCATCCAATATTAATATTTTAGGAGAAGTAGCTAACCATCTGCCAATCATAACTTTTTGCTGGTTCCCACCCGAAAGTTTTTCTATCGGCTGTTCCATGGAAGGGGTCTTCGTCGACATCAGGTCAATGTATTCTTGGGTTATTTCATCTTCCTTTTGACGATTAACTGCAATACCTTTAATAAATTCATTCAATACTTCGATTGTTGTGTTAAATCTTACACTTTGCACGAGAAATAATCCTTCCGCTTTCCGATCCTCAGGCACCAGGGCAATGCCATGTTTTATGGCATCATAAGGGGATTTGATTTCTACTTTTTTACCTTCGATATAAATATCTCCAGAGAATCTCTTTGTCAAGCCGAAAATGCATTTCATCAATTCGCTTCTTCCGGCACCTACCAATCCGGCAAATCCGACTATTTCTCCTTTTTTTACTTCAAAACTTGCGCTTTTAACCATTTTATGGTCGGAGATATTCTCACACTTTAATATTACTTCTCCGTCTTCTTGATAATCCCTTGTATAATAGTTCTTCAGCTCTCGGCCTACCATCATTGATATTAGCTCATCATTGGTGGTTTCCTTCACAACTTTTGTCCCGATGCATGAACCATCACGCATGACAGTAACACGGTCACATACTTCGGCCAGTTCGCTCATTCTATGTGAAATATAGATAATGCCTACCCCTTTTGCAGTAAGAGTACGCATGATTTCAAAAAGGAACTTAACCTCCTTATCTGAAATGGAAGAGGTTGGTTCATCCATAACAAGGATTTTCGAATTATAGGATATGGCTTTGATGATTTCAACCATCTGCTGCTGCGCAATTGTCAAATTCCTTACTAACGTTTTTGCATCAATATTGACGCCATAGATGTCAATTAATTCCTGGGCATCTTCATACATTTTTGTAGTATTTACAAATTTCCCTTTCATAGGCTCTCTTCCGAGAAAGATATTTTCAGCAACTGTCATGTAAGGTGCCAATACCAGTTCCTGGTGAATAATAGCAATTCCATTTTCCTGTGCGTCTTTAACACTTTTAATATCTACTTTCTTTCCCTCAATATATATTTCTCCCTGGTCTGCAGTATAGATTCCACCTAATACTTTAATCAGGGTTGATTTTCCGGCACCATTTTCACCGAGAATTGCATGAACTTCACCGGCTCTTAACTCAAAATCAACTGCCTTCAGTGCATAAACACCAGGAAATGTTTTATGTATATTCTTCATTTGCAATAAAACATTTGTATCCAACCAATCACCCACTTTCCTTCAACTATTCTAACATATAGTGAATTGGGGCGTTGCAAAACGTCCAACAATTTAATTATATGTAGTACGTTTTGCAACAACCCTTATTGGGAATTTTATTGCCAAGAATCTACACCGTATTCTTTTACATTGTCGGCTGTAATAAGGAATGTTTCAACAGGATACCTGTCGTCGACATCTTCTCCTGCTAGATACTTATACATTACATCTACAGAAATTTTTGCAATATTAATAGGAGATTGCGCACCGCTACCTTCAATCAAAGAATCTCCTCGAGCAAGTTCTGCTTTAATATCCGGTGAACCATCCACACCGTAAATAAGAACATCTTTGAGTCCAGCAGCATTTGCAGCAGCCAAAGCACCAAGTGCAGTAGGATCATTTCCGCCAAAGATTGCTACTACATCGCTATGCGCTTGCAACAAGTCTTCCGCAACACCCATTGCTACCTCAAGATTCCCTTTTGCATCTTGTTCTGCAACAATTTCAAATCCTTTTCCTGCAATTGCATCTTTGAATCCTTTTTCCCTGTCATTAATGGAGTTCATTGTAGGAGAGTCAAGTATAATAATTGGACCTCCTTCCGGGATCTTTTTAACCAGGTCTTCACCGCATACATAACCGGCATTGTAGTTATCAGAACCAACATAAGAAAAACAATAAGATAAATCGGCTACTTCAGTATCAAAATTAAGGATTGGTATCCCTGCTTCTTTTAACATATCAAGAGCAGGCAGAATACCCTCTGCTTCTGCAGGGTTTAAGAAGATTGCATCGATGCCTTGAGTAATCATGTCTTCTATCTGTGTAATCTGAAGAGTAACATCATTAGCGGGGTCCGTAGTAATTAATTTATCTCCTCTTGCTTCTACTTCCTTTCTGATAGTCTCTTCAATAGTCACAAAGAACGGATTTGTACCATCCATGCAAGTATAACCAAAAGTCCATCCATCTGCCGGTCTTTCCCCCAGAGGCCCTGCCCCTTCTGCCGAAGGACTTGGAGTAGATTCGTTGCCGGGAGCTTGTTTCGGCTGTCCACAGCCGCTTAGCAACAAACTTATAAGCAATGCAGCACATAACAGAACACTAAGTAATTTTTTCTTCATTTGGATTTCCTCCTTTTTTTTTTCATTATAATTCATTGAACTTATTTTTTCACCTGCATTATGTAATGATAACGACATTACATTTGTAATATTCTTTTTCGAAAATCTCATATATCCCATAATTTGTAAAATATGATTGATATAAAATCGGGTAGGGGGCTAACCATTAATCGAGTAGCCGACCTTCTACACCCCCGTAAGTACTGTTTGGTAAGTCTTTCAAGCTTTATCATATATCTCTTCTCCCACCCGTTGCCCGGGTATTGCATCATAGCCCGAGCAATATATTTGTTTATCGATATGAATTTTGCTCATACTCCATACATTTGTCAAGCATCAAATCTTCTAAGGGGCGTATGTAATTTTATTGAAACATAATATTCCTCGATGAGCATATAATGGGTATATAAGCAATTATTAACATTGAAATATATAAAGAAAAAGGATAGGATCCCTTTGTAAATTAAATTTAATATTAAGAAGGCTCTCGAAAACTAACTGGGAATTCAATAGATTTCCAGCATAACCTGTATAGCTTTCGGAATAGAGCCTAACAAAGGGTTAAACCATAGCATAATATGACATAAATTGGAGTTATTGCACATTGAAAACCGCATAATTGTGTGACTGGCTCAAAAAGAGGGTAAAAAAGGCATAGCAAAGCTAACCTGCCTTCTATAGGCAGATTTTAGGAAGCGCATTAAGTCTTACAGCTCTATGCCGTTATACCGCTTATGCTGCCGTAGATCTTTTTTCCAGCAGGTCGATGATATTGAAGCCAGTGTGCTTAAGCCAAGCATCTGAGTGAATAT
>NZ_JAIHAU010000031.1 GCF_020054945.1 Mahella sp. | reverse complement strand
TTTTGACATCACTTTACGCTATCGACACCTCATCAGCGGTTCACTTGCGTTCATCTTCATAGAACCCACATGCCCATTTCATATGGACTTTTCCTTCGTCGCTCACTACCGTAGCTTTTGACTACAGCAGCAGAAGGCTGTTTGGCAGGTCTGCCTGACCAGTCCCTGCCGGAGGGCCTTCCTCCATCTTTGGTGCAGCTTTCGCAGCACACCAAAATCGTACGTGTGGTTTTGTCGTATACAGCTTTTCTAACACATGTACTAGTGTACCTTTCGCTTACCAATTCCAGATAATACTGGCTGTTGGCTGCGCTTTGACGAACTCGGTATCTCACTGAGCTGCATATCTAGCACCGAACCGGTTCCCAACGACAACTCGGGTTCTAATATAGGCTCTGGTTATTGCAGAAGCACCTTGGTAGGATTCTTAAATATAATTCATTTTATTTCTTTAAGTTTTCCTTTTAAATCACTATCTACCACTTCAATTTTAGTATTATTCAAAAAGTTTTCTATATAATCTTCCACAAATTTTTTCTGAATTTCTTTAGTTTCACCTGTTTTACTGGGAAATTTTTCTATCTTTCCGCCTTGCTCGGCTTCTTTTATAATATCTTCGTATAAAGCATTAACAGTCATGTATATCTGATATTCTTTAGCGTTATAATCGTTCCAGTATTCGTCGCTGCTAATGCCCAGCGCTTTGATATACTCTTCCACAGCTGCTATCTGATCCTTGTCTGCATTTTTATATATTTCGTCTTTTTCTTGTAATGAACGTTTTTTTGCCTGTTCAAATGTTATTTCTATGCCTCTCTTCTTCGCTTCTTCCAGCAATATCTTGTTTCTTGCTATGCTTTTAACAACTTCATCATATGTTACATTCCCATTACCTGCTTGCTCTAATAGCTCTTTTTTCTTTTCTACTTCACTTACAGGAACTTGAATATTTCCAATCTTAAAGGCTACTTTGCTATCATTATTACCATTATAATATTTAATTGTTTTCGCAAACTTAACAAAAAAGTCTCTGGGAATTTTGATTTGGGCGTTATTCGAAGCAAATGCAGGTAAAGCTATAATGACTGCTAAAGACACACAAAGCATAACAACTGCAATCCATTTCTTTTTACTCATGTAGTATAGCCCCCTTAAATTAATATGTAATTTGAAATTCCGTGTCGTGGGTGAATAACGAGGGGACCCAATCAGTGCTCATAGAATAATAAGTACTGATTTTTGACTTGGAAATATAATCCCACAAATAAAAACTAACAAAGCAGACCGACACCCAACAAAAGGAGTCGGTCCGCTCGATAAATCGAAATTTGACTCTGCTATAAGGACGATATTATCTGTCAATCATCAGTTTTCTCCTCCAAAGTATATTGTTTAAGTTAACAGCGTTGTCTGTTACGACAATTTTAAGCTCATAGGCGAATTTATATTTGTTGCTTGCGTCTTGTGGATCAATGCTAAAGAAAGCCAATTCTGATGTACCATTGCCAAGAATATCAAAAACAAATATATCTGTGCTATCTTTTGTATAACGGCTTGATAATGAAACTATTTCTTTCCCGCTTAGTCTATTTTCATATTCATAAGGCTCATTTTTATTAGAAGGCCTGGTTGCATAAACCGTTATTTGGTCGGTTTCTTCTGAGTATAAGACAGTTATTCCAGGTTCTTGTTTCTTATTGCTTGCGATAATAATTGTTACGATAATAAGTAAAAAAGCAAGAAACAGAATGAATATCCATAGCCTTTTCTTCATCATAATAACCTTTCATTAATTCATACCTATATATTGCTACATCTTTCCATAGTACAAATACGTCTATGCAGTCGGCGTTTGATAACGCCGACTGCATAGGACAGAGCCAGTTGGTTTTACGGCTTTAGGCTTTTTTAAATACACATTATTTATAAGTTATGGTGGGCAGTATAATTATATCCATACCGCCAGCTAGGCTTTGTGTTATACCGAATAGTACCATAAACATTAATGAAATGCCCTGTACGGCTGAGAATATTGCTCCCAGTAGTTGCTGCAATACCTCGTATAACCTTGCCGTTATACCTTGTATATTGTTGACTATATGTTTGATCAAATAATTGTGTACTATTTATATTTTGATCTTGATATGGGAACAAATAGTCAAAAACGTTAGCAATCGTATCGAGTGGCCTGGAAACCGAAATTGCCGCACGAACTATACTTCCGCTGGCCTCATAATAGGCTCTATTGACAGATCTGTTAATAAAAACTGCATTATTTGTCAGCCCATTAATACCAATAGCATAGTTATCAAAGCGGATTCCCAATCCATAATAGAATACAGATAGCATATCTGAATATGTATCATAACTAACGAGCATTCCGTCTTTATACCTGGCTTGCATACCTATTTCCCACAAATCACTAGCTCCTCCAGAATTGCTTTGTGTTACAATGTCAACCAGTGCAAATTGAATTAAGTATTCACCAGGGCCATTGGGTAAACCATATGATACAAAGGAATAAGGTGTACTACCCCATGTATTGTCGTAGCGCCAGCCAGAACTTGTAAACACGGATGCATCAATGTTGCTATAATTACTAAGGCGGACGCTTCCGTTTGCATTTAGGGCGTTTATGAGGGCAGTCCATCCACTGTATGTTGCCATAGGCCGAATATCATTTGTTGAAACCACTGGTGACATCGAACCACTTTCTTCAGTCATATTCGTAGAGTCCTTATCAATCAAGTTCCCTGCAACACTATACAAGTCAATTATCTTTTCCTCAAGAGCTGTGCCACTCAACTGATTTTCCTGTGCATGGTATAGGGTATCAAATATATCGTGGTCAATTGGCGCCTGAAACTGCATTAACTGTTTGGTATCTTTTGCTTGCAGAATAATCATTATGAGTGATTTTTCCTTATCGATTCTAAGTTGTACAAAGTGAATATTGTCACTATCACTCATGTCGCCGAGAATTAAATTTCCGTACGTCTCCGCATTATCAGTTTTTTCATTTTTATAAAGATCACCCGATGACACCAAATCAATAACTTCACTATCACATGTTAAGATAGCATGGAGTACAAGTTTGCCATTCTCATATGCTAATGTCATATTTGACAATTTAGGGGCAACCCCTCGACTTATCTTTTGATTGTTGCCGAACAAGGAATCAACTGATGATGCACTTATACCGCCGATCTCATCAATTGCGAAAAGCGTACCTGTGTTTGTAGCTACGATTGTTGTATCTGCGTCCGACCTGTACTGACTTTCTTTAGCAAATGTAGTCGTTGCCATCCCGAAAGTGAGGGCCAACACCATTACCAGGACCAAGGATACTCTCAAAAGACGATTACATCTTTTCATGTACTTTCAACTCCTTTTAGAATTTTATTGGAGCACTTTCAAAAACTCCGAAAGCGCTTAAAATCTATGTTAAAGGCTAGACTGTTTATGTCTTGCCTTCAACATTCACCTTTGTTGGGCACTATCCCGAAAGCTGTATGGACTATGTTGGGAATCTATTTAGCCCCCAGTCAGTTTTCGAGAGTCTTCTCTAATTGTCACCGCTCAAATCCCTTATATTAGTTATTCTTCTAGGTCATGATATCATCCTCCGTTCTCTTCTCTTTATATTAGACTATCTTATGGCGTAAAAAGTTGCATTTTTTTAAAAAATATTTTTAACGAATTTTTGATCCACTTATTACGAAATGGAATCACTTCCAAATACAATTCAGGAGTACTTTCGGAACCTCCGAAGGTGCTTAAAATTCATCTTAAAAACCCGACTGTTTGTATCTTAATAGGTGATCCTATTTTTTGAGCCCATCACGCAATCATGCGGTTTTCATTGGACTGCCTATACGCCTTAAAAGAAGTGTTTTATAAAATCCCCCCGCGCCTCTTTGCTGCATAAGTTCAGTAAACTGTTTAGCCGATTCATATGCTTTCTGCATATTAAATGACAGTCTCAGATTGTTGTTCTGTCCATCGCCGAATCTAATGCCTATATCCTAGATTCCCGCCTACTCATAACGAGGTAGGCGGAGTAACACCTAATTTTATATAAAGCTCCTTCTGTTTCTCGAGAAGCTCACCAATGCGTAGTTCCCGCCCCGGACTCTCAAAGCATTCGATAACATCCAGCTTGTCAAGGACACCCTGCAGCGTATAACTTTTAAACAAATCATGATCCTGCATCTGCTTTTTGATATAGGAAAGATAAATAAGTGCAATGAACTCAACAAATAGTTTACCGTCAAGGCTTTGTTCTGACGACACCAGCGTACGCCTCATATTTAATCTTTCTTTGAGATTGCCGAAGGCTTTCTCAACAACATCTTTGTTACGGTATATTTCCAAAGCAGTGATGGAATCCATGGTCTCATTGGTAATAAGTGCGAAGAAGCCGTAATATCGCTTTGCTTTCTTTACAGCATCTTCTTTTACGATAACCTTCGTCCCACGTTTAGGCGTAGTTTTAGTAATAAAATATTTTGCATATTGCTTTTCGTGTTCGGGAATTCTTTTGTCGGATTCCAGTTCGTGACGCATAGCTATCAGATTTCTATCAAAGTTTTCTTCATCCTCAGCGGCCTTATCGATGTTGTAATACAAATGGATATAGATACGCCGGCTGTCTTCTATGACGTCACCTTTATAAGGGCGTTCCTGCTTGTATTCCCATTCCGTCTGGATGGTGTGTGAATATAGCTCGTACTTCTCACTGTAGTTTTCAAAGGTGCGGAAATCATCATAGATGGCATCCAGTTCCTTTTTCACAAAATTTAGTGACGTCTTTACTGAGATCAGAAACTTCAGATGTTCCTTGTAGAGGCCGTTGATATTATCCTCACTATAGAAACCACGATCCATGACTAGCTTTACCTTGGGAAAACCAAGTATATCAAGATCGGCCAGGAGGTTTTTGACTGTCTTGGAATCCCTTCTATTACCAGCAAGTTTCCGGTAATAGAAGGGAAGGTTGGAGTCTTCCCCAAATACAAGTGCCAAGTTAATCTGCGGCAGCTTGTCGTCTTCCTTATTCTTTCCATACTGTACTTGACGGAGCAATTCGGAGCTGCTGGAGATGGACGTAATATCATAAGCTCAGTACTCTTTCTCAGACCGGCGCCTACCCTGCAACCGGAAGAATTTTTCCTTTGCAACTTCGGTGATCGATGCAAAGAGTTGGCTACTGCGCTGAGATGGGATATTTTTTCCGTAAGGATGTTTATGAAGGTCACTCCATTTTTCAAAACGAGATAGTGGGTTACTGTCCTCGAGAATAAGATAATAGGCTATGGAAAGCATCTGCTTATATGTATCAGGGAAACAATATTTTAAGTCGTTCGTAACACCCAGTTTTTCACCAATGGCATCTAACAGGTACGTGGCACCGTAGAAGTATCGTGCTGATTCGGTTGTCGGAGATGGCCATCTTTTCGCAGATGCAGTTAAATCATCCTTCTTTCTGCCTCTGCCATCAGTAGGAATAATTTCGCCGGTTTCTACGTTTACCCGCCCTATCAAAGTACGTTTGGCACGGGACTGTTTTTTCTCCTTATCCCAGTAAGATACTGATTCATATGCGTAAGTTATACCTGATCGTTTGTCTGTTTAATAAACAATCGCCGCCATATACATCACCCCTCGTTATGAGATAACGGGAATCCAGAATGGGAAGATATCGCTGGAAGAATTTAATGAGTGGCTTGATAACTAGAGATTTCAAAATTTGTATAAATATCTATCGTGGCGCTTTCATTTCACACCATAGTGGATTTATACAAATTTTGGGATGGCCTAAAATTTTTACTGTTGCGAAAGTATCTGCTTGGACACATGGACTCTAGAAATATATCCTTCGTACGATTAAAAAGTATTTGACTTGTCACATAGACTCAGCGGACTTGAACTTCTTGCTTAATTATCGATGGAGAATCCTTGTCATTTAATTTTTTAACATTTCGGTTGATATATAATAAAATGCTTGAAATAAATCCCAAAACTCCTGTACATAAAAACATTACTGCCATTCCGCTACCGCTTCCAGTACCGACCAGATTTCTTAAAGATTCAGCCAAAACACTTTTGCTATTCTGCATAAAAGGCTCAAAAACAAAATCAGCCAAAAATCCCCCCAATAAAATACCAACAGGTATAGTACAGTACTGAATGGCGTTTCTAACAGCAAAAACTCTACCTTGTAAATCTTTAGGAACTGTATTATACATTATGGTCCTTTGTCCTGCGAAAACAAATGGTATTGGAATACTTGCAGCTAGTGCAGCAATACTCCACAAATATACATTTTGGCCTAATCCCATTAGCAAATCCCCAAAAAGGAAAGAAAATGCTGCTGAGAAAAAAATAGACTTCAAATTATTTTTAAAACCATTTTTCTTTGCAGCAACCAACATTCCTCCGAGAACCCCACCTATCCCTAGTATAGAGGTAACAATACCTAAAACTTCATTATTTTTATTTGTCCTAGCTAATAGCATAGGAGACAATATATTTTGATATGTCAACCTTGAGAAAAAGTTCAGCAGAGCCATACCTAAGATAATGTAAAGAAGTCCTCGATTTTTATTTAGAAAAGAAAGACCTTCTTTACACCCGTCAAGTATTCCTGTTTTCTCACTTTTAATATTTTCTGGTAGTTTAATAAAATATAAAAGAACAAAAAATGCAAATATAAAGGTTGCCAAGTCAAAGAAGATAATGTAATCTAACCCCATAAAAGAAAATAAAGTGGTCGATAGAATTGGCGTAACTATAGTTAACAAGTTTTCCGAGAATGAACTATATCCGCTCGCTTTAGCATATTTGTCAGGGGGAACCATCATTCCAATAGCAACAGTTTCAGCTGGAGATTGAAAAGCGTTCATTAAACCATTTATCATGTTATATGCATATATATGGTAAATATATAGACTTCCATTAAAATTTAAAATTAAGATTAATACAGAACAAATTGTAGCGATTAAGTCTGACAACAACATAATTTTTTTCTTGCTATTTTTGTCAATAAAATTTCCTGCAAATATACTTACTAAAATAAAAGGTAAATAAAAGCAAAATGCCATTAATGAAACGGACATCGCAGAATTAGTTTGTTGGTATGACCATATAATTAAAGCAAAGCTAGTCATTTCACTGCCTAATTGTAATATTGTTTGACTTAGCCAAAAAGTCATGAATTTTTTTCCCATATTGATTCACCTCTATTTAACTATAAGAGTACTTTCGAAAACTTCGAAAGCGCTTAAAATCTATGTTAAAGGCTAGACTGTTTATGTCTTACCTCCAACATTCACCCTTGTTAGGCTCTATTTCGAAAGCTATACAGGTTATGCTGGAAATCCATTGAATTCCCAGTCAGTTTAGAGAGCCTCCAGAGGATATCCATATTTATACCGGCTTAGCCCCTATACGACAGCTATCCTAACATATAGGGCATACAGTTGCTACAAAAACGCAACTAACGACTTCGGTCTTTCTTATCCGACCTCCGACTTCTGACCTCCAAACTGAATATGTCAAATCGATTTATAACCTATCAGGTCCTTTATCACTTCTCCGGCTATAATGAGCCCTGCAACCGAAGGTACAAAGGATATACTTCCTGGAATCTGGCGTTTGACGGATTGCTCTTCTATAGTACCTTGCGGTTTAATGGGCTGCTCAACGGAATATAATACTTTAAGGCTGCTGACGCCGCGCTTTTTCAGCTCGCTTCGCATAACCTTAGCCAACGGACATATGGAGGTTTCATATATATCGGCTATCTTAAAAGCCGTGGGATCAAGTTTGTTGCCCGCACCCATACAGCTTATTATAGGTATGTTTTTTTGCTTACAGGCCAATACCAACGCTATTTTAGCCGATACGGTATCCACAGCATCCACCACATAATCCAAATCATCGCTTATTATGCCGTCCACATTGTCGTAAGTAATGAATTGCCGTATAGCCGCCACCTCTGCGTTCGGGTTTATATCCAGCATTCTTTCTCTCATAACCTCTACTTTGGGCCTACCCACAGTCTTATAAGTAGCATGGATTTGACGATTAATGTTGGTCAAACAAACAGTATCGTCATCCACCAGCACAAAACGACCTATATTCGATCGGATCAGCCCTTCGGCAACGAAGCTGCCTACGCCGCCTACCCCGCATATCGCCACTTTTTTATTTTTAAGTATATTTAACGCTTCTGAACCTATAAGAAGCTCGGTACGTGAAAATGGATGAAGCATGATCCTTCCCTTTCAAAAATAATATATAAAAAGGGCAGCTTACGCTGCCCTATTGCACAAACACAATACATCCCCACCGTGCCGTGTCCATGGCTTCAATGAACCTGCCCTCAGCAGGTGGGTATCCTCCTGAATGTTTTATATGTCCTCGTCATGAGGCGTATATGCCACATCCAGAGACCGGATTCCCTATCGTTCATACGTTGGCTCATATGAAACGCCATATCATCACGCACACAGCAGGGAATTATTCTGCTCTGTCCATGAATATATAATATCACAAAATGTAGCGATTTTCAACAGCAATAATTTACCACATTATTGCTCCTGCCGTACCTTTATATGAAGCTCCTTTAATTGTTTCTCCTCCACAGGCGTCGGCGCTTCAGTGAGCGGACAAGAGGCATTCTGCACCTTAGGAAAGGCTATGACATCGCGTATTGTATCCAGTCCCGCCAACAGCATGACAAGGCGATCCAGCCCGTATGCCATGCCGCCATGCGGCGGAGCCCCGTATTCGAACGCTTTGAGCAAGAAACCGAATCTTTCCCATGCATCTTCTTTGGAAAATCCCAATACCTCGAACATTTTCTGCTGAAGTTCGGTACTGTGTATCCTTATGCTGCCTCCGCCTATCTCGTTTCCGTTTAATACCATATCGTAGGCCTTTGCCCTGGCTTTCCACGGCTCGCTATCCAACAGCGATATGTCCTCATCCATCGGTGATGTAAACGGATGATGTTTGGCTACATAGCGTTTTTCCTCCTCGCTGTATTCCAAAAGCGGAAACTCGGTTACCCACAAAAGGTCGTAACGGCTATCGTCTATAAGGTTAAGGCGTTTGCCCAGTTCCAGTCGCAACTGGCCCAACGAATCGAATACCACATCATCCTTATCGGCCACAAATAAAAGCAAATCGCCCGCTTTGGCATTCATACGCCCGAGTATAGCGTCTATCTCATCTTGACTTAAAAATTTCGTTATAGGTGATTTTAATTCGTCGGCTGTAATGGTTATCCACGCCAGGCCTTTAGCCCCAAACGTCTTGACAAAATCGACCAATGCATCTAATTCCCTGCGTGCGAATTTATCAGCTCCATCTATCACATTTATGCCGCGTACGCTACCGCCGTGAGCTACTGCGTCGACAAATACCTTAAACTGGCTCGTTCGTACTATGTCGCTTATATCCCTAATCTCTAAGCCGAAACGGGTATCGGGTTTATCAGAACCATAACGTTCCATAGCCTCTTTATATGTAAGGCGTTTGAGCGGCAATGATATGTCCATGCCTATGGCATCCTTAAATATCCTGGCTATAAGCTGTTCGTTGAGCGCTATTACATCCTCTACATCGACGAAAGACATTTCCAAATCTATCTGTGTAAACTCGGGCTGTCTATCGGCTCTGAGGTCCTCATCCCTGAAACACCTGGCTATCTGAAAGTATTTATCAAAGCCGGATATCATTAAGAGCTGCTTAAAAAGCTGCGGGGATTGCGGCAACGCATAAAATGAGCCTGCATGCAAACGGCTGGGTACAAGGTAATCCCTGGCGCCTTCAGGTGTGCTCTTGGTAAGCATAGGCGTCTCAACCTCAATAAACCCCTCGTCGGACAAAAAATCGCGCGTAATCTTAGATACTTTATGACGAAGCATAAGATTGCGCTGCATACCCGGCCTGCGCAAGTCCAAATAACGATATTTAAGGCGCAATATCTCCGATACGTTTATATCGTCTTCTATGGGAAACGGCGGCGTTTCAGAACGCCCTAAGACCTTAAGCTGGCGCGCTCTTATTTCTATTTCTCCGGTGCTTATTTTAGGATTTACAGTATCCTCCGAGCGACGAACCACATCGCCGACCACCGCTATGACATATTCGTTGCGCAGAGCCTGCGCTTTATCAAAGGCATCGGCATCAAATATCTCATTAAATACTACCTGTACTACGCCGGTCCTATCCCGCAAATCTATAAATATAACGCCGCCCAAATCGCGGCGCCTTTGCACCCATCCCATAACCACTGCGCATTTATCCACATCGCTGATCCGCAGTTGGCCGCACGTATGCGTGCGCTTTAATCCTCCCAATAACTCGTCCATTAAATTTCCTCCTAATGCAATAAGCTGTGCAGTTGTTCTGCAATATTATCGAGTTTCATACGTTGATCTTGGCCTGTGCTCATGTTTTTGCATGAAACATAACCTGAAGCCATTTCATCGGAACCTATAACCAGTACATACTGGGCTTTAAGCTTATCGGCATACTTAAACTGCCCTTTCAGACTCCGAGCCACATGGTCTATCTCCACAGATATATCGCGTTTTCTCAGCATTGACGCCAATCCAATCGAATAGTTATATGCCTGCTCCCCCACCGCTGCTATAAACAAATCCGGCCCTTTTGGCGCCGGTATAACAATGCCTTGGCTATCCATGCACATGAGCAATCGTTCCAATCCCATGCCAAAACCCGCACCAGGCATCGATGGCCCTCCGCATTGCTCTACCAGATCATCGTAGCGGCCACCGCCGCATATGGTACCCGGAGACCTTTCGTCCGTAGATAATATTTCAAACACAGTCCGCGTATAATAATCCAATCCGCGTACTATCCTGGAATCCACCTCATATTTATAGCCCATGGCCGACAGATAATTTTGAAAGCTGTCAAAATGCTTTTTACAATCATCGCATAGATAATCGACGATATCAGGCGCATCAGTCAGTACCGCCTGGCAGCTTTTCTCCTTGCAGTCCAGTATCCTCAACGGATTCTTATCGTAGCGCGAACGGCACGTGTCGCATAACTGATCAAGGCGATCGGCCAGATAGCCCATAAGCGCTTTGTGATACACAGGCCTGCATTTTTTACACCCAATGCTGTTAATATGGATTTCAAGGTCTTTTAATCCCAAATCATTCAATAAGGACATAGCGAGGTCCACTATCTCCGCATCTATGGAAGGAGCATAACTGCCAAAAGCCTCTATGCCGAATTGATGATGCTCTCTTAAACGGCCGGCCTGAGGACGTTCATATCGAAATATGGGGGAAAGATAATACAGTTTTATAGGTTGGGCTTCAGCATAAAGTTTATGTTCTATATACGCCCTAACGACACCGGCTGTCCCCTCCGGTTTTAATGTTATGCTTCTGTTACCTTTGTCCTCAAAGGTGTACATTTCCTTCTGCACTATGTCGGTGGTATCGCCTACACCCCTCTGAAACAACTCGGTATGCTCAAAAACAGGCGTACGGATCTCCTTATACCCGAATAACGCGGTCCAGCGCCGTATAAAAGATTCTACATATTGCCATTTATATACTTCATCAGGCAGCACATCTTTAGTGCCGCGAGGAGCATTTATCGCCATGCTTTACCTCCAAAAGATTTTATACATATAATTATAGATTTTAGACGGCATGGCGTCAACCTCTATATGTCTTTTTCCAAATCTTTCTTCAAGCGTCGTACCGTTTCAGGGTCTATGTCAAATTGCTCTGCTATGGTCCTGTCATCAATGCCTTCTTCTATCATATCCATCATCTCAGTAACTTCTACATCCGTAAGATCTTTGTATCGATCATCGAACCCATCTTTACTCATAAACCTTGCCTCCATCTTCTAATTTCGCTTATAGATCCACATCCGCTAAAAATGGATTGCTTATCCTTTCATACTTCATAGTAGACGAGGGACCGTGACCGGGATATAAAATAGTATTATCATCTATATTCGTTAAAATACGGTTTAAAGAAATTCTCATCTTGTATTGATCACCTCCGGGTAAATCAGTACGACCTATAGATCCGGCAAATAATGTATCGCCGGTAAATAAACAATCCTTTACCTGAATACATATACTACCTGGAGTATGCCCGGGCGTATGCATTATATGCGCTTTAGAAAGACCTATATCAATAGTATCATTATCTGCTAAAAAGCCGTCTGGAACTATCGATATTGGATTCATACCCAATAAATACGCAATGGAGGTTTCGTTATCATTTATCATAAAACAATCATCTTTATGGATTAATACTTTAGCGCCCGTAAACTTTTTTAAGTAAGGTACTGCGCCGACATGATCCGGATGACCGTGCGTCAGTATTATATGCGTAATTGCCAATTTATCTTGTACTACAATCTCGTATATCTTCTCCCCTTCATCACCCGGATCAATTATAACTGCCGAATTATCATCATATGCCCATATATAACAATTGGTCTGATACATACCGACACGTAAAACTTTCACTCTCATGAGGCATTGACCCTTTCCACGCTTATAACCTTAGGCAACTTTCTCAGTTGTTTCATCAGCTTATCCAACTGTTGTAAACCGGTTATCTGTACGGTCAGATTTATAACTGCTATACCATCCTGTCTGCTTTTAGCGTTTACAGATGTTACCATTATTTTGGACTCGCTTATGGTATTGGTAATATCGGCCAGCAAGGCAAAACGATCCTGCGCCGTCACCTGCACGCCTGCATCATATGCCGTTTTCGGCGCCTCATCCCACTGAACATCTATCAAACGTTCGGGTTCAAACGCACCACTTCTCACATTGGGACAGTCCTTTCGATGAATAGATATGCCTCTGCCGCGAGTTATATAACCTACTATTTCATCGCCGGGAACTGGATTACAGCATTTGGATATCCTCATCATAACGTTGTCGATATCGCTTACTTTTATCGTGGTAGGCGTTGACTGTTTAGGCTCCGGCATGGCTTTGTTGATGGTTTCAATGATCTTCTCATCGCTTTGCTGGGTTTGACGATAGTCTTCCACCAATCGTGCCAATACCTGATGAGGGGTTAAAGCCCCATAGCCTACCGCCGCATATATATCATCAAATGAGCGAAAGCTGTATTTCTTTATTATAGGTTCTATCCACTCGGGTTTTGTAAGTTGACCGAGCGAAAGCCCGTATTTTTTGGCCTCCCTTTCCAACAGCTCATGGCCTTTTGATATGTTTTCCGCTTTTTGCTCTTTTTTAAACCACTGATTTATTTTGCTCTTAGCCTGGGATGTTTTAACTATCTTTAACCAATCCAGGCTGGGCCCCTTTACCGTCGGCGATGTCAGTATCTCCACTATATCGCCGGTCTGCAATTCATAATCGAGCGGCACTATCTTGCCGTTTATTTTAGCTCCGATACACCGATTACCCACAGCGCTGTGTATGGCATAAGCAAAGTCAAGCGGCGTAGAGCCTTTAGGCAAATCGATAACATCGCCTTTAGGCGTAAAAACCAAAACCTCATCGCTAAATAAATCGACCTTTAATGATTCCACGAATTCATCGGCATCGCGATCATCGCTTTGCCATTCCAGTATCTGCCTCAACCATGCCAATTTTGAATCCAGGTCAGTATTTTTTAAGCGGCCCTCTTTATATTTCCAATGAGCCGCTATACCATATTCGGCTATCCTATGCATATCCCACGTACGCACTTGTATCTCAACAGGCTCTCCTTTTGGGCCCACTACGGTTGTATGCAAGGACTGATACATATTCGGCTTAGGTACGGCTATATAATCCTTGAATCTGCCGGGTATCGGTTTCCATATAGTATGGATAAGACCGAGTACGGCATAGCAATCGCGCACGGTATTCACTATCACCCTTACGGCCATAAGATCATATATTTGGTCAAAAGCCTTGCCCTGGTATTTCATCTTTTTATATATGCTATAGAAATGCTTGGGCCGGCCATCCACAGTTGCTTCAATACCCGTTTCGGCAATTTTTTCTTTGATCGTTGTTATGACCTGGTTTATATATTCTTCTCTTTGCTTGCGTTTAGCAGCCACTTTATCAACCAGATCATAATATGCTTCGGGGTCAAGATACCGTAATGAAAGGTCTTCTAATTCCCACTTTATGCTAAATATACCCAGCCTATGCGCTAACGGAGCGTATATTTCCATGGTCTCCTTGGCATTTCTGAGCTGGCTTTCTTTATCCAGATATCTGAGCGTGCGCATATTGTGGAGGCGATCAGCCAGCTTTACCATTATCACCCTGACGTCCTTAGCCATGGCTATAAACATCTTACGTAAATTTTCAGCTTGAGCCTCTTTTTTGCTCTGAAACTCCAGTTTATTCAGCTTTGTAACACCCTCTACAAGGTCTGCGATTTCCTTGCCAAAAAGCTTTACAAGATCATCATACGTATAATCAGTATCCTCTAAAACATCATGCAATAAACCGGCACATATTGTAGAGGATAACTCTGCTTTAATCTATCGTATAAATCTTTATCCATATATTAAAGGACATCTCCATAACCTAACTCCCATTTAATGATCAAATTGAATGAGCGATTTTATATCGCAGTCCTTGAATTCACTCAAACGTTCTCTACCGCCGAGATCGGTCAACTCCATAACAAAACGAATGGCTACCACCTCTGCGCCAAGGCTTTGCACGAGCTTGACGACCGAATAAGCCGTGCCGCCTGTGGCCAATAAATCATCAGCCACTACCACTCGTTGGCCGGGTACGATAGCGTCTCTATGAATCTCCAGTACATCGGTACCGTATTCAAGTTCATATTCGTATTTTATCGTGGCAGCCGGTAATTTACCCGGCTTGCGCACCAGTACAAAACCGGCATACAACTCATAAGCCAAAGGTGCCCCGATAACAAAGCCTCTGGCTTCCGGCCCTACCACCAAATCTATATCATCTAATCCGGCTGCCAATTCTTTTATGACGTGATGATAGGCTTCCTTATCCTTAAGCAAAGTGGTTATATCCTTAAAGCTTATCCCTTTTTTAGGAAAATCAGGCACTACACGTATCTTTTCTTTTAATCCATCCATGGCAAACCCCCCACTTTTCAGTTATATTTAATTTTAACATATTTTTCGAAATCTTTAAATGCTTTTTGTAAACGTTCCATAGCGCTATAGATAGCATTATCACGCAAATTCATCTTTTGGCTGTAAGGTAGCATGCATATGTATACCATGCCATCGGGCAGCATGCTATATCTAAGCAAGTTTAATTGCTGGAAAATATCCAATCCCTTCATTAATTTATATGCATTAATACCGGCGGCCTCTATTAAAAGATCGGCTTTTATGTTATATTGTGCCGAACGGCGCGCCGCATATCTGAGTGCCTTATAAAGGCCCTCCATATCACCGCGCGATAAAGTCCACTGCTTCAGCATTTCAATATTATCTTTTAGTTGATCGGCCCCGAAAATTATATGGAGTTCCTGATCGGTTATTTTATCAGCTAATTTCAAAATATAGCTCGCGCTGAAAGGTACATCATATAGTATTACATGGGTAAACGGTTTAAGGTTTAATGTCGATAGTTCGGCATTAACCAATATGCAGTTATATACCACCGCGTCATTGCCGGCCGAGTTGTAATGCATATCCATGATTTCCAATGTTTTGCGTTCCCTCAACATGTGCAACAGATGAGCCAGTTGACCCTGTGTATTGACCAGTATCAGATTATTGATATTGCCGGATACATGCTCGATCAACCATTGATCTCTTTGTTCCGTATGAACATTCGATTCCAATATATCATCTATGGATGACGCATCACCTGATATTTCAACATTATCGGCTATAAAGCCATCGGTTATATTATCGTAGTATTGGCATATAAAAGCGTCCAAATTTTGCTTATCGATAGATGGTCTTATATGGGCTGCTTTTAGTTGTACTTTTTGTACGCCGTTCCATGTATTAAGCTCTAAAGAGCCTATAACGTCCAATCTCTGACAGCAACACAGTTCTTGATATTTATTGCCGTTACGAAATGCTATACAGTCGAGATCGGCTCCATCCTGTGTCAGACACAGTTTTAAATGGGCTTTATCGGCACCAACCTCTCGCATATCCTTAAACGGAGCTGCGCCTATCAGAAATACGGGCTCCTCATTAGCCTCCCCAAACGGTTCCAGAAGGCTCAATTCGTCCAATGTAGCGGGCGAAATATCTTCGATATTTATGCCGGCATCATAATAGATAAGCGGCATGACATCTTGAGGCGAAAGTACATCGGATAAGACATCATTGAGCTTTCGGCGCAAAGCATTAACATCCTCTTCCAGTATTGAAAATCCGGCAGCCTGCGCATGGCCGCCGAAAGCTACAAAGTATTTTCTGCATTGAATCAGTGTTTGATAAAGATCCAAGGACGGTATGCTGCGCGCCGAGCCATGACCCATACCATCGGACAGGGCTATCATAAGCACCGGCCGATGATACATCTCGGCCAGCTTGCCCGCCGCTATACCTATCACGCCTTGATGCCAGCCCTCTTTAGCCAATACTATGGCAAAATCACGCCTTAAATCCACGGTATCATCGATCATCCCGACGGCCTCTTGAATGATCTGCCTCTCTATCGACTGGCGCTGGCGATTGTCGGCATCCAAATCCTTGGCCAATGCCGCGGTTTCATCCGTATCTTGGCTCATAAGCAACTTTAAGCCTTTTATAGCACTGCTCATACGTCCGGCAGCATTCAACCGCGGCGCCAACTGAAACGCTATATGTTCGGTATTTATGCAGCTTATATCATCTTTTAAGCCTGCTGCCTGCCATAAAGCCTTTATGCCCAGCCTCGGATTATCCTTTATGCGCTGCAGGCCGTATTTTACTATTACCCTATTCTCACCCACAAGAGGCACTATGTCGGCCACTGTACCCAATGCTGCTACGTCTATATAATCCATAGCAGCATCCAAGCCTATCAGCGCGCATGCCAGCTTAAATGCCACGCCTACACCGGCCAATGAGGCAAATGGGTAGGTTGCATCAGGCCTGTGAGGATTGACCACTGCCTGAGCGTCGGGCAATTTATCCGAGCAATGGTGATGATCGGTCACCACTACCTGCATACCAAGCTCGCGCGCCAATTCTGTCTCTTCCACGGCAGTTATGCCGCAATCCACCGTTATTATAAGGCCTATACCCTGATCATGGAGCTTATATATAGCATCGCTGTTTAAGCCATAACCTTCGCTAAACCTGTCAGGTAAATAGGGTATGGCGTCGGCCCCCATATCATGCAATACGCTCAACATTATAGCGCCGGATGTTATGCCGTCGACATCATAGTCCCCGTATACGGCTATTTTAACGCCATCTTGAACAGCAGCCTTTATGCAATGCACAGCGGCGTCCATATCGGGTAAAACATACGGATCATGCAGCTGCGATAAAGACGGGTGCAGAAATTCAGCGGCGGATATTTCATCGGTTATACCCCGCTGCCACAATAGTTGAGCTAAAAGCGGCGATATATTCATCTTATCCGACAAGGCTTGAATCTCATCGCGATTTAGACCCGAATTTACAGGCTTATATATATACATTTCCCACACCCTTAAGCAAAGCGGCAGGCCTAAGGCCTACCGCTTATGAACCGCTGCCTTTTCCATAGCATCCCTTTGGGTCCACGTCGCCCATATCGGACTGGCTATAAATATGGAAGAATATGCGCCGCTAACAAGACCTATCATAATGGGTAAAGCAAACTCTTTTATAGACGGTACGCCCAATATATACAGCGCCGTTATGGTAAACAGCGTGGTGAGAGTAGTGTTTATCGAACGAGCCAATGTCTGTTCAATGCTCATATCGGCCAATTCAAACGGGCTCATCTTCTTTTTGCCTAACTTACGTCTGTTCTCACGTATGCGGTCGAATACCACTATGGTATCGTTTATAGAATAACCGACTATGGTGAGCACTGCCGCCACGAAAGGCGTGTTGATCTGCGTATTGGTTATGGCCACCGCAGCCGACATTATGAGCACATCGTGTACCAAGGCTATAATAGCGGCCACGCCAAAGCGTATCTCAAACCGTATCCATATATATATGAGCATCAGAACACAGGCTATGGCTATGGCATATATCGCGTTGCGCGTAAGCTCGCCGCCCACTGTGGGGCCCACCTTCTCGATTGAAAGCACCGCACTGTCATCGATGCCATATTTTTCTTTTATATCGTTTAATATCTGTGCCTGCACTTCATCGTCATTGGGCACAGAGGCTATACGTATCAACACCTCTTGGTTGTTATCCCCTGCTTGCGACACATAGGCATCTACATTATGAGCTTTTATCATAGCCCTTATATCCTCGACATCATAGCTTTTGCCTATGTTTACCTCCATCAGCGTGCCGCCGCGGAAATCTATGCCGAAATTCAAGCCTCTTATCAGCATAAAGGCAATGCCCACCACTATAATGGCTATGGATATACTATACCATATCCATCTTCTCTCTATGATTTTCATTGGGCTGTGACCTCCTTTACGCCATAGACTTTAAGGTTTTTGATGCCGAAATCCATTACCAGTTTTAACAGATAACGCGTTACCACCACAGCGGTAAACATGCTGACTGCTATACCTATGATCAATGTAACGGCAAAACCTTTTATAGTGCCTGTACCATAAAAATAAAGCACAATTCCCGCTATTAAGGTAGTTATATTGGAGTCCAATATAGCGCTCAGCGCCCTGTGAAATGCGGCATCCAGCGCTGCTCCGAGGGTTTTGCCGGCCTTTAGTTCTTCTTTAAGGCGTTCGAATATGAGCACATTGGCGTCCACTGCCATGCCTATCGATAATACTATACCAGCTATGCCTGGCAGGGTCAGCGTAGCACCAGTTCCTGCCAGCACTAAAAACACCAATAATATATATGTTATCAGCGCTACATCGGCTACCAGGCCGGGCAATCTATAATACAGCAGCATAAACAATAATACCGCCGCCACGCCTATGGCGCCGGCCAATACGCTGCGTTCCATCGAGCACGATATTTATGATCTTATTTATATTGGCTTTGGTTGCCTCGGCAAACTTTTTTGCGCCTTCATCGTTGAGCTCCAACGCCACCACGGGCTGAGTAATGCCACTCTCATCCGTGCCGTATTGAGGTTTGGCTGAACTCACATCGCTGCCGGTAATTACGACGTTGCCGGTTTCATCCTTAAACTCAAGCTTTGCGGTACGCCCGAGCAAATCCTGCGCCTCTTGCGGGTCAGTGGTGCCCGGAATCTCGACGCGTATACGCTTTTCACCTTGTTTGGCTATAGTGGCCTCGGTAAGGCCTTTGCTGTCCAGTCGATTTCTGAATACGCCTATAACGCCGTCCATCTTGCTGTCCAAATCAGGTTCGTTGTCCGATACCTGCGCTTCATATACTAGATAAACGCCACCGCTTAGATCAAGGCCCTGTTTTATAGCGCTTCCCAGCGGTTTGACGATGTATATACCTATATTCAGGCCCGCTATGGCTATATAGGACACGATGGCTAAAATTAAAATAAATACTATGAGGATAACCAAGCTCCTCGTTTTTCGGTTCAACTGCTTTATACCTCCCTCTGCATTTATTACCATGATATTATACTTCTTATCGCGTGAACTCGTCAATGCCTGTCCTCATTCAAAATTGCCTTTATAGCCAAAGCGCACTCTATGCGTTTCTTCTCCATAGCACAATACAGCTCATACGGCCGAGTTATATCGCCGTTAAACATATAGGCATTGGCCGCACAGCCGCCGCTGCAGTAAAAACGCGCCCAACATTCCCGGCACTCCGGCTTATTGTATATGTTGCACCGGGCAAAACGCCGCTGCATATCGGCGTCTATGCTGTCGTCCATAACATTGCCCATTATAAAGTCGGTATCGCCCACAAATTGATGGCAGGGATATATATCACCAGACGGTGTCACGGCCACATACTCGCTGCCGGCACCGCAACCGAGCAAGCGCTTGGCCACGCACGGGCCTTGCTCCAAGTCGATCATGAAGTGAAAAAAATTAAATGGTTTGCCATGGCGCATGTGATCCAAATATTCATCCACCAATTTATCGTATTGTTCGAATATATATGGTAAATCATCCTTGGTCAGCTCGTAAGGCTGATCCTTGACTACCACCGGCTCTACCGAAACCTGATCGAAGCCCTGCTCGACCATGTGCATAACATCCTCTGCAAAATCTAAATTGCGTTTTGTAAAGGTACCGCGTATATAATAATCACCATGTTGCCGATCAGCCACCAATGACTTAAATTTAGGTAGTATTATATCATATGTGCCCTTGCCGTTTACGGTTTTGCGCATGGCGTCGTTGATAGCCGGTCGGCCGTCCAAGCTTAATACCACATTGTCCATATTATCATTTATATATTTGATTTTTTCTTGATTTAGCTCGATGCCGTTGGTGGTCACAGTAAAGCGTATATGCTTGCCGCTGCTTTGCTCCAATTGACGGCCGTATTCTACTATATCCTTCATGACATCGAAATTCATAAGCGGCTCGCCACCGAAAAAATCCACCTCGAGATGCCGGCGGGAACCGGAATGACGTATAAGGAAATCCAAAGCCGCCTTGCCCGTATCGGCCGTCATCAGCATACGCCGCCCGCCGAAATCGCCTGTGGATGCAAAACAATAATCGCAGCGCATATTGCAGTCGTGCGAAAGATGAAGGCACATAGCTTTTACGACGACCGGTTTATCATCGTTTTGGGTAAAAGCATCATAATCCTTATCGTCGCTATACAACATGCCGTCGGATCGCAATTGATCCAATTCGGACAACGTTTCGGCGATATCGGCTCTTTCATATTTATATGCAAGTTTATCTATGATCTGCTCATTATCCATTGTCCCATAGTACTCTAATATATCCCATGCCAAGCGATCGACGCTATGCACAGCACCGCTGTTAACATCTATCACCATGTAGATACCGCTTTGATAAAACCTGTGAATTTGTTGCATTATCTCTCCCTCAATAGAATATAATAATGCCATCCATCGAAGATGAATGGCATTTCAGAATTAGTTGTTCTGGCATACTTGATTGGCTACTGTGCAAGAGGTCTTGCAAGCCGACTGGCAGGATGCCTGGCATTCACCGCAACCGGCTTTGGACAAAGTATCCTTTAGCACAGCTTTGTTCAATGTCTTTATATGTCTCATTCTTCATCCCTCACTTTGCATTGTTTGTTTTTACTGCATTATCATCATTTGCTTTTTAATGTGACGCCTATTATACCACCTATCGCTCCCGCAACAAAGGCCATGAAAGCATCGTTTAGCATGGCGCTAAACGATACGGATTCAGAGGAAACTATAGAGGTTATAACAAGAGCAAGCAATATGTAAATTAATCCGGCTATGCCGCCTTTAAGCCAGCCTCTGGAATTCGTGGCAAAAGAAGCTAACAAGCCTGCTATAGCCACGCTTATAATCTTTATCGTCTGTACCGTCGGCGGTATAGACGATTCCTGCACGTTCGAGCTGTTTATGACAACAGCAAATATTATAAAACACAAAAGCGATATGACTACACCCCATAGAGCGCTTCTTATTATAATCCATGTGTCGTATGCAGAAATCCAACGCTCTTCGACAGCCCTTCCATGCCTGTAATTAGCCATATATATTCCCCCACATCTTATTATCAGTAATAATCTATGCAAAGGATATGAGGGAATATTACTGTTTCTTCTAGTCCGCGGTTTCTGGCTTTTCTACTTCTTTTACAGCCCATCGAGCTATGACGAGTTTGGTCTTATCGGTACCCGTTTCTATAGTTAGTACTTCATCTTTTATGGATATTATCTTACCATATATACCGCCTATAGTAGTGATATTATCGCCTACTTTTAACGCCTCCAGCATTTGGCGCGTTTCCTTGTCCCTTTTCTGCTGTGGTCTTATAAGCATAAAATAAAAAACAACCACTAACAGTATAAGCGGAAGCAAGCTGGCTATCAAAGCTCCGGCACCACCTGCCGGTACTGTTCCTTCAGGCACACTAACCCCTCCTTTCTTTTATTCAAGGCATGATAATTATACCATGATAGCAATCGATTTATCAACTCAAAGTTTCGCTTTCTGCAATTCGCAATATAGCATCACATAGATACGACGAATATTAGCAATACTACCGCTTCTGTGATTTCGCACGCGGCGCCAAGCGTATCCCCTGTCATGCCGTCTATTTTAAACTCCATATATTTCGTAAACGATACCGATGTTAAAAGTTCAGCCGCTAAAAGCACCAACGCCGCATATCCTATCACCGGCACAGCTATAGCCAAGGCTATAACCGCAGTCCAGAGCATCTGCAGCCAATCCGTTTTATCTATAAAATGCTGTCCCAGTCCGCCCTCGGCCCTCGCATATCGCGATATGGCAGCGGCTGTAACTATGCCGGTTCGGCCCAGTACAGGAGCCAACAGCAATGCGTCATATGCGGCGTTCCCGCTCATCTCGGACAACGCCGCTATTTTAAGTATAAGGATAGAGGCTATGGCCACTGCGCCTCCGGTACCTATGCGGCTATCCTTCATAACAGCCAACATGCCCCTTTTGTCTTTATTGCTTAGAAGGGCATCGCATACATCAGCCAGCCCATCGAGATGAAATGCACCGGTTACAGCCACTCCTGATAAAACCGCCGCAACAGGAGGCAACAATCCGCTCGCTGTCAGGCTGAAAATATAATATGCCGCCGTCATCAATGCCCCTACGATAAGACCTACAACGGGGTAGAATAGCATGCTCTGAGCAAAGTCCTGTTCATCCACATCCAATTGTAGCGATATGGGTATTTTGGTCATAAATTGTACGGCCAGTATAAACCTCTTAATCCATCTTACAAGCCACATATCATAAGCCACCTGTGGCGCCGGGCTTAAGCTTGAGCGGTATGCCCGATACAATAAAGTATACCTCATCGGCCTGCGCCGCAATGAATTGATTCATCCTGCCTGCTATGTCACGGAATATACGGCCCAGAGGATAATCGGGAACCAACCCCATGCCCACCTCATTGGATACCACTATAAGATCGGCTTTGCCATCTTTCGCTGCATCGAGCATTATCTTTATCTCGGCTCTTACATCATGCTCGATGGCATCGGTCTGCTCGACGGTACAATGATCCCAATCTATGTCATGTTCTAACATAAGGTTGGTAACCATTATGGTTATACAATCCAGCAATACTACGCTTTTATCAGTACCATTTATTATATCCCCTATGCCTTTATATGATTCATATGTAGTCCATCCGGACGGTCGGCGCAGCCTATGCAAGCGTATCCTCTCTTCCATTTCGGCATCGGTGGCAATAGATGTGGCTATATAAGCCACATCGTCGCCATACTGCCGCGCCAATCTTTCGGCGAAAGCGCTCTTACCGCTCCTGGCTCCTCCGGTTATAAACGCGATCCTACCCATAGCCCTTACGCGCTGCAGGCGTGGCATGAGCCACAACCGCCGGCGTTGCAACTATTGCTCGATGAGGCTGTGGAAGCACCGCCTTTTATAAAATTGACGTTCTTAAAAATTTGATTCACATCATAGCTGCCACAGTGCGGACATGCTATTTTGCCTTCTTCTTTTGTTCTTATGCTTACCATCGTGGTAAATTCATTATTACAATGTTTACATTTCATATCATAACTTGGCATAGTAATTTCACACCTTCCTTTCGAAATCCGCATCTATTATAACACTTTATATCGGCCGACTCAACGGTTTAAGCGATACCCATGCTATAAACGCTGCCACGGCGCCTACCGTTGCTGTAGCTAAAAAGCCGCCGGTCAAACCTGCGGAATCGCTTATTATACCTACCAAAAACGGCCCCACGAACATGCCAACGGCATAAATAGCCTGGAAAAAGCCCATAGCCGTAGCCCTCTTATCAGCCTCCACCGTCTTTATACTCAAGCCCATAAGCACAGGGAAAACCATACCGCGGCCAAAGCCCCCTATAGCCTGGGATATGTATAAGCCGGACATGCTGCGCGTAAACGGTATTATAGCGGCACATACAGCCACTATGGCGAATCCAATTGTCACAGTGCTCCTCTCACCAAGACGTGTTGCAAAAACCGAGCCTACCAAAGTAGAGGCCAGCATATAAGGCAATGTGGATATAAGCGTTAAAAGACCCATCTCGAATTCTCCGGCACCTATGGATTGTGCATGCACCGTAGTAAAGCCGAATACCGTGGCAAATGTGACAAATTGCGATAATATGGCCAGTCCGGATACAGTAAGCAAGCCGGCGCTTTTGCCAACTTTAAGGAGCTGTTCCACCTGTATCGGTTGCTTCGATGGGACACGAGTCTCGCTAACAAACAGGCTGGCGACCAGACCTACGGCTCCCACAATAGCGGCCAGTATAAAGGTGGACTGCCAGCCCACGCTTTGCGCCAGCCACCCGCCTGCAAATGTGGCCAGCATCTGGCCCAAAGAATTGAAGGCGTTTATAGTACCTATGGCCTTTTGTGCCTGCCCTTCATCGAAATAGCTGGAGAATAGCACCGTAAACGCCACCCACGTAGAGGCAGCCGCACCCGCCAATCCTCGGAATATCAACGCTCCCCACACACCGGGCACCAGCCACAAACCCAGGGCGCTGCCCAAAGACAGTAACATGCCCAGCGACACAAATATTTTGCGTTTCCGCAGTCTATCCGATATAATGCCTAATGGTATACGCAATAACAATTGCGTAAGACCGTAAGAACCGACTATAAGGCCAGTCATGGTATGGCCGGCGCCTAGTGATTCCACATATGGTGTAAATATGGGTATATAGGCATATAGAGAAAACCAATAAAGCGCCGTTATTATACAAAATAAGACTACCGAGTTACCCTTAGGCTTGACCGATGCATTTCTATCGTCTAACATAATCGTTCCCCTTCAAACATCTTTATATGATCTCTGTTGCTTGACAAATGCCGCCATAAGCGCCATACCTGCTATAAACGCCAATGTTACCAGTATAAACGGTACGCGAGGGTCTATGGTATATGTCCAGCCACCTATAACGCCTGCCGGCGATATGCATACCAGTATGAATACCGTAAGGATAGAAAATATCTTAGCCCTATTTTCATCATCTATAGCATTGGCCACCGCCGCCTCCAGATACGGATTGGCTATAATAGCACCGGCTGCCGCTAATATAGTGCTTATAATTACCACTAATATATTACCGACAGGCGCTAATATCAGCACAATATTAGCCACAATAGATATGCTGAAACCGAGCATCATATACCTTTCATATCTCTCAGCGTTAAACCTCGGCACAACTAAAAACATTAGAATTAACATAGCTACCGAAGATACAGCCGGAAATACCGATATAAGGGCATCATTGAGCTTCAATGCATCTACTAAATATATGGATAAATAAGTCCCGCGCATCGTCATCTGAAAGTTGTTCAATATGTAAACGCCGAATATAAGCATGAGCGGCCTATTGGATAGCATCAGCCTTATTGCATACCCGTACTCGGCCAAACCTTTTTTCAGACCTGCTTGCTGGCTTTCCTGCCGCTTTCTTATACCTATCTCGGTTTCATGAGTGGCTTTATTCCGGCCTAAAAACATGGTAATCATGCTTATGCCTGTTATAACATACATAATTCTCATAGCCGGTATCAACGTATAATGCCTAACCAGCAAACCTCCCAAAGGGGCAAAAAACCCAGCCAATACCCCTATAAGTTGTAATACGGTAAATACAAAAGAGCGGTCTTTCGGATCGGTATCTTCTACCAGCAAGCAATACCAAGCCGTATTGGGCACCTTCTGGAAACCGTTTATTATAGCCGCTACTAAAAAATACCAGAAGTTCTGTGCTACAGCCCATATAAAAACCGGTATACCCCAACTCATGATATCAAACACCAATAATGCGGGCCTGCGACCCATCCTGTCGGTCAGATATCCGCTTATAAACGAAGAAAATATTTGCACCACCAGAGATATAGATGTCACTAAGCCTATCTGTGTCTCACTTAAACCGAGCTCGAGCATATATACCGATGCATAGGTAGCGTACATATTAAACGGTATAACAAAAAGCGGCTCAAACATAAGACATCCTCTGGCATTTCCCTTTATGCGTCTAAACACTCAAGCACCCCTTTACATAAGCATATTGGTAATAGTATATATCATAAGTTGAGAAAATGCTAGAGGCGCTTATATATGAAAGGCATGGGGCAGAAGCTCTTTTATATTATGGCGCTGCCAGCTGCCGTCAGCAGTACAAACGAATATGTCTATATCATGACTGAATTCCCATATGACTTGCCGGCATATGCCGCACGGGAATACATAATCCTCATCATCGCTAACAATAGCCAGAGCCCTAAAACTGCTATGTCCCTCGGATACGGCTTTAAATATAGCCGTCCTCTCGGCGCAATTAGACGCACCATATACAGCGTTCTCTATATTGCAGCCGCTATATATATGGCCGGATTGCGTCAGCAATGCCGCGCCTACGCGAAAATGCGAATAAGGCGCATAAGCACGCTCGCGTGCCTCTTTGGCCTTGGTTATAAGCATGTCCACATCGAGCATAATATCATTCTCTTTCTAGTCCAAGTGATGATAACACCATTTCTTCTCTTTGGCGCATAATCGCAGCTTCTTCTTCATCCTCATGGTCATAGCCTAAAAGGTGGAACATACCGTGCACGGTCAAAAAACCCATTTCACGATAGAAAGAATGGCCGTATTCCTCAGCTTGTTGAGCAGCCTTCTCGACCGATATTGCTATGTCCCCCAATATAAGATCGCCGGTATCCATATTTATATCCTCGACCGGCTCATCCTCGTCGCTTTCATAATCGATGGCCGGAAAGGACAAAACATCGGTTTCTCTGTCGATACCCCTGAAATCTCTGTTCAATTCCTTTATTTGTTCATTGTCTATAAGTATTATACTGATTTCTACGTCCGGTCTCAGTCCCTCTAATTCGATAGAACGCTTTACAACCTGCTCCAGCAAGCCATACACCTCATCCCTTATCTCCATAACCGACTGCCGGTCGTCTATAAGTATATTCATCAAAAATTGGCGCAGGAAACCCCATCCTCCGCAGTATGGAGAGGAATGCGCCTTTGCCTCCCTTCATATTTGTCCGCTATATATTTTCGGCTACGGCTGTGAAGGCGGATCATCGTTTTTCTCATACACTTCATATGCCTTTATCACACGTTGTACCAGCTCGTGACGCACTACGTCTTTTTCGGTAAGATAAACGAATTCCACACCCTTTACATCGCGCAGCACACGAGCGGCATGTATAAGACCCGACATCTTATCGTGCGGAAGGTCTATCTGTGTTATATCGCCCGTCACCACCATCTTAGACCCGAAACCCATACGCGTCAAAAACATCTTCATTTGTTCAGGCGTCGTGTTTTGCGCCTCGTCCAATATTATAAATGCATCGTCTAGCGTCCGGCCGCGCATATAGGCCAGTGGTGCCACTTCTACAGCACCCCGTTCCATCATCTTCTGAAAGCTGTCCACGCCTATTATATCGTACATGGCATCATATAACGGGCGCAGATACGGGTCAACCTTTTCCTGTAGATCACCTGGCAAAAAGCCAAGCTTCTCTCCCGCTTCCACAGCCGGCCTGGTCAATATGATGCGTGCCACCTCTTTGTTTTTAAAAGCCACCACCGCCATAGCCACCGCCAGATACGTTTTGCCCGTGCCGGCCGGTCCTATGCCGAATACCAGGTCGTTGTTGCGGATAGCATCTACGTAGGCTTTCTGGCCTATGGTCTTGCATTTTATCTGTTTGCCTCTATGAGTCACACATACTACATCGCTGAGTTTTTCTTTTATAAAGGTTTCATTTCCTTCTTTTGCCAAGTTTATGGCGTATTGTATGCTCATCTTATCTATCGCCTCGCGGCGCTGTATCTTGACCAACAAATCATTTACCACTTTTTGGGCCAACATAACCTCTGCTTCGGTCCCCTCTATCCTAAGCTCGGTTCCACGCGCCACAATCCGCGCGCCGGTCTGTTCTTCTATCAGTTTGGCATTTTCATCAAACGTCCCAAATAAACCTGCTATCTCCTCCATGCTATCGACGTTCAGCTGTATTACCACTATTGCTTTCCTCCTCTATAGGTATCTGTATCGCCTGTTCCTGATCGATGCGTTCTATTACTTCCAATAAAGCATCGGCATGTATCGTACCGTCATCATTCATTCTGAAGGTTACAGTTTCATCAGCTATTTCTTCCACCTCTTGCGGCAGATTTTTATTTGCGTCTTCTATAGCCAATTGTTGTACTTCCTTTTGCACTGTCTCTATGTCTTGAGTAGTCGTTTCCTCTATAGTTTCATAATATTCTTCGGTAATCATTTTCACCGGTATTCCTATTTTGTCCAATGATATGTTTACTACTTCTATTTTATCATAACTTGAGTAAGTTATATCCGGATCGCTTATATTTATTTTTCTCTCCCCTATTATAATATATTTTTTACCCATCATGTTGCCGGTACGCCTCTTGCGTACCGACACAGTCGGCGCCTCGGCATGCCCTTCATACCACCTGCGCGCCAACACCTCGCCCATGGCATGTACGTAGCGCGTATCCACGCCTTCCTTCTCTATAACCCCTGTAATGAGGAGTTGGCTTTTTTTAACCGTCTGGCCCACCTTCACCACAGACTGACCCTGCATGACCGTAATTTTGCTTATGACACCGTCCTTACTTGCCACTACATCACACGGTTGATCTATATCGATGCGTTCGGGCGGCATAACAGCTTCCACGATGCGCACTATAGCCTTGGTACCCCTTAATTCTATGCCAATCCACGATAACTCGGGCATCTTGATAAGCATATCATTCTCAATATCGTTTATAGATAAATCCTCTCTGCGTATGCCCGGCTTCAAGCCGCTGTCAGCCAATTCATCCAAAATGCGTTGTCCGGATATACGCGCATTGCCGTTTATTTCCACTGTCCATATAAACGAGGATAATATATATATTATAACAAAAAATAATATAAATCCAGCTATAAACATATATCGGTGCTTAAGGCGCGAAAATAAAAAAGGCAACCCGCGTTTAGACAATATCTCTATACGGCAATGCGTTATATACGATATTGAAATAAGCTGCTTTAATCCTCTTATGCTTATACGCGCTTTAAGTATGCTATAGGATTGGCGTTTGACATCCCACAGGTGAATGCCACGCTGAAGGCATAAATTTATAAACTTCTCCAGCGACATTCCTTCTACTTTGATGATAACATATCCAAAAATATAATGCCATATAGCAGATACAAACATATTTACACCCCGCGGTTATATTTGTCATAGAAATTCTATAGATGTTAACTGACCGCTGACCAGTATCTCTTCCGTCTCGATGGTCTTTATGGACATGTCTTTGCCGGTCAGCCTTATGATACCTATAGTGGAGTTTACGCGTATCCGCTCAGGCGTATATTCTATAATCCCTTTATGATTCTCTATATAAAGCTGCGTCTTACCCAGTGCTATCAATCTTGGCAGGTCCAATACCACATCCTGTGGTAAATCCAGCATGCCGGATAAAAATGACTTTAATTGTTCGGACGAACGTTTAGGCATACATTTCAACTCCTTCTTCATAAATGTATGCGCTGTCATTTAAAAAAAGAATAAGCCCATCCATATGGACAGGCTTATGCGATCATCTTCTATACTTCTCCGATTTAGGAGGTCCTAATACCTCCATCATCACCATCGCGCGTTTCAACTCGCCGCCTTTGACACGCAATTTGAAATCATCGCCATCGCGCCTGGTACCGGATATGACTTTTTGGCGCAGTCCCGACTCCGGTTGTTTAGGCGATGAAGTAGCGGAAACGGCTATAACAGTCGCTTTGTCAGCAGATGCCGGCGCAGGCTTAAACGCGCTTTTAGGCGGCGGCATCTTATGCTCTGCTTTATTATCGTCATTTTTTTTGGTGTTTCTATCACCCATTACAGATATTATGATACCTATCAATGCGATAACAGGTATAAGCCATTCATCCATAGCCTTTACCTCTCGTCCTCAGGTTTCTCGGGTTTATTTTCCTCGGCTATGGCATTGCGCATCTGCGTATCAGACAGGATATTCTGCATATGGTAGTAATCCATAACGCCGAGCTTGCCTTCGCGTAAAGCCTGCGCCATAGCCCGCGGCACCTCGGCCTCGGCCTCGACCACCTTGGCGCGCATCTCCTGAACCCGCGCCCTCATCTCCTGCTCCTGGGCCACCGCCATAGCGCGGCGCTCTTCAGCCCTGGCCTGCGCTATATTCTTATCGGCCTCGGCCTGATCCATCTGCAATCTCGCGCCTATATTCCTACCGACGTCTACGTCGGCTATATCTATGGAAAGTATCTCAAAAGCCGTACCTGCATCCAAACCTTTGTCTAGTACTGTCTGGGATATTGAATCAGGATTCTCCAGCACCTCTTTATGATTTGCGGCTGAACCCACAGTTGTAACTATGCCTTCACCCACACGGGCTATGATGGTCTCTTCTCCGGCACCGCCTACCAGACGATCGATATTGGCGCGCACGGTTACGCGCGCCTTTGCGATGACCTCTATACCGTCTTTTGCGACCGCCGATACCTGAGGTGTTTCTATCACTTTGGGATTAACGCTCATCTGGACGGCCTCCAGCACATTTCGGCCGGCCAGGTCTATAGCTGCCGCTCGCTCAAACGGCAACGGTATAGCCGCTCTTTGCGCAGCTATCAGCGCATTGACCACCCTGTCCACGTTACCGCCGGCCAGGTAATGCGCCTCCAGCTTATTTACATCGACATCTATACCCCCCTTGGTAGCCTTGATGAGCGGGTTTACTATGCGAGCCGGCACCACCCTTCTCAAGCGCATGCCTATAAGCGTAATTATGCTTATATGCACCCCCGCGGCCAAAGCCGATATCCACAAGCCCAGCGGTACAAAGCTTAAAACCACTATTGCCAGTATAAGTATGATTATTAGCGTTATTAACCATCCCATAAAAAATTTCCTCCATCTCTATTTATTTATTGCTCAACTATCTCTTCCACCACTATACGCGGACCTTCTACCTTGATTACACGCACCCTAACGCCTTTATCGATAAACGCACCTTCGGATACTACATCGACGCGTTTGCCGTCTATTAAAGCCGTACCGGCCGAGCGCAGCGGCGTGACTGTCACACCGGTTTTTCCTAGATAATCGGCAGATGTAGTGGTACCGATAAACCCGCTCTCCCCCCTTTCAGCCATCGATAATATGAGGCGATCAAACAAACGGCTTCTGGTAAAATACTTAAACGCCAACGGCAATCCCACCGCACATATGGCTATAGCCACTACTATAGATATAATGGCTGATGTAGGCGTTGGCGATGCAAAAAATATACTGGCTATCACAGCTATTATGCCTCCTATACCCGCCGCACCCAGACCCGGTGCGGAGGCTTCTATGAGCAACAGCACTATACCGGCTATAAACAGTAATATAGCTTCCCATCCGCTATAGCCCGCCAACATATTGCCTCCAAAATACAGCGCCAGGGATATGATGCCTATGGTTCCAAATATACCGAATCCTACCGTGAATATCTCTATAAGCAAGGACACTATACCTATGCCCAGCAATATAGGGGCAACCGCGCTACTGCTTATAAAAGCCGCCCATTTCATGCGCCAATCTGGTTCTATATTTTTCACAGCATATCCGTTCATGTCATATTCTGTTAAAATATCATTTATATCAGTTAATACCGCTTCAGCGTAACCTATCTCCAATGCCTTGTTGGCCGTCAAATCCAACAATTTTCCTTTCTCCACCAGTCCGGGTATTTCTATATCTTTATCCACCATAGCAGCCACCACTTGCGGGTCCTTGCCACGCTGCTCGGCGGTGGCCATGAGCTCGCCCGACCATGCTGCTATATTTTTTTCGGTATTGGGTATGGTCTCGGCGGCGCCCATATGGCTGGCCGGAGCCATGACCAGATGATCCGCCGCTATAGCTATAAGTACGCCGGCGGACAATGCACGTTTATTCACATATGATATTACAGGAACCGGCGAATCCATTATAGCATCCTTCATATCCATAGCCGACTGGACATATCCGCCCGGCGTATCTATATCGAGTATTATCGCAGATGCGCCTTCCTCGCCCGCCTGTTCTATGGACGATGATACAAATCCCGCCATAGCCGGCGTCACCTCGCCTTTAACCGGTATCACATATACTGTATTGTCAGCAGCTAAAGCCGATAATGGCGCTGATATCACAGCACTTAGAATAACCATATATACTGTAATTATAAGCAGCTTTTTCATACAATCCTCCTAAAATCTCTTTTTGTCGTTCAGCAGTAACCTAGCTACTACACTGGCATGATCAGATATGCCCAGTGGATTTACATAATATTCTACAGACGATATGTCGTCGGTTACCCATATATAATCTATGCGCACATCAGGCGCATTATCTCCATAAGCATAGGTGGCTACATCACCCTTGCCAAGCAATACTGCGACATCTTTCAGTCTATCGGATATACCGCTTATCTCATCCGAAGAATAAACGCTGTTGAAATCGCCTAATAAAATAGTAGGTTTATCGGCTTGTTCTAATGCGGCATTTATAGCATCTATTTGCTTAAATCTATCCTCGCGCGATAATCCCAGATGAGTAGCCCACACATTGTAAATATCATTGCCCACAGCAATTTCGGTCTTCAGCAACGCCCTAGGCTCTATGCTGTTTCCGGGTAATATCATGTTCTCTTGTTTTAATATAGGAAAAGCGCTTATTACGACGTTGCCGTATTCGATACCCAATATATCTATTGTTTTCCCATAAGCATAATACATGGATAATTGGTCAGCTATGTATTTGACTTGATCCTTGAACCCCGAACGAGGCATATGTCTATCTACTTCTTGAAGGGCTATGATCTGCGCTCCTGATGAATGTATCTCCTGAACTATACTATCCAAATTATCATGGCCGCTCATATCGCGGCCATGATGTATATTGTAAGTTATAACCGTAATGCCGTCCTGAACGGCTGAACTGGAAGTCATGATCATCTGTTTGCCAGCTTGAGCATGATGCGTATTTTGAGCATAGAAAGGGGCATCGGCCGTGATAGACACAGTCAATAATACAATGGATATTATAAAGACAAACCGCTTGGCTAGACTCACGCCATCGCCCCCTATACCATAAAACTTATAATACACAAAATACTGATATCTATATTATCAGTTTAACATATAAAGAAACTTTTGTCTACACTGAAAATCCCATCAAATCCACAAATATATCCTGAAAGTCGCGGCGCGTGGATAACTCTATATAATGTATCTTATCCCTGACAGCCTCGGCCTTCTTCATATACTGCTGCGACATGAGGCACATCTTGGCGCCGGCACCCGCTCCATTACCAATACCGATAATCTTGTCGCGAAGTTCCATAGGCAACAAGCCTATATTGCATGCGCTGTTGTAATCTATATAATTGCCGAAACCGCCGGCCAGATAAACGTGCTCTATTTGATCCATCGTTATGCCGGCTTCTTTCATCAGTATGCGCACACCGGCGGCAATAGCGCCCTTAGCGAGTTGCAGCTCACGCACGTCCTTCTGGCATATGACAATGCTCTCACCATTATCCATGTACGCCAAAAGCAACGCGGGTTTATTATCTATCTCAATTATCCTGTCGGCAAACGCGGTACCTGCAAGCTCGTCGCGCGTCTTTATGCGGCCGTATTCATCTATTATGCCGGCTTTGAGCATCTCCGATATAGCGTCTACTATACCCGATCCGCATATACCTATAGGCGGTTCTCCGCCTATAGTAGTAAAGTTTATACCGCCATCCATAGTTATCTTGTTTATAGCCCCTTTAACACCGCCTATGCCGTTACGTATCTGCGCTCCTTCAAACGCCGGCCCAGCCGCTGCGGAACAGGTATAGATCATATCCTTATTGCCCAAAGCTATCTCGCCGTTAGTACCTATGTCTAACATCAGACTTATCGAATCCTGTTGCGCCATATCGCATGCCAATATGGCAGCCACAGTATCAGCGCCCACATAACCGGCCACATTAGGTACTTGATAAACATACCCGTTTGGATTTATGCCGATGCCCGCATCCTTTGCTTTGACGGAATAACGTTTGGCTATAACCGGTGTAAAAGGCGACGTGGCTATATATTTCACGGGTAGCTCAAATAAAAGATGCATCATCACCGTATTGCCTACCACAGCCACCTCGTATATGTTATCGCGCGATATATTGTTTTTACTGGCAAACACTTCTATCATATCGTTTATATCATCTATTATCATACGGCTTAATTCTTCCAAGCCGTGCTCATTGTTTATAGTATAGTCTATACGCGATATAACGTCTGCCCCACGGCTCCTCTGCGGATTTAAGAATGAATAAACGTCCAGCTGAATCCCTGTATTCATATCCATAAGAAATCCGACCACCGTCGTAGTGCCTATGTCTATAGCTATACCGTATTTGTGCGCCGTCGTATCCCCGCCCTCTATATCGATCAATTCATCAGCTACAAAAGTGGCTGTAATATTAAAATCGTTGCTCCTCAATATATCAGGCATACGGCGCAATATGCTTTTGTCCACATCATCGCTCACATTTACAGCGTCCTCTATGCGCTTTAAATCACTGCGTTGATCTGATATCGACGGCTTGGGCAGTACCAGGTGATACTTGTATATATCCGGCTCCAATGCAAACGCAGACGACACGCTGTCGGTCATTATACGGGCCTCTTCCTCCATATTCACGATAGCTATCTCCATATCCTCGGATACTACTATAGCACAAGCCAAATGGTAACCCATCTGTCGTTCCAGATATGAAAGGCTATCCATTTCTCCCGCCGTATAATAACCCAATGTTTTATCGCCTTTGAGCACCTGTACCTTGCATTTACCGCAAAACTGCCGTCCGCCACATGCCGAAGGTATCGGCACATCGTTATCCCTTAGTAATTTGAGCAGATTTTGCCCATCTTGCGCCTGCAATAGCACGTCATCGTCATCCATTTTTACAACCACGTTAAACAAAGCTTAACCCACCTCTCTCATAAAACAGCCCTTTATAGGACACATATCGCAGTTATGTGATGATTTTGATATCGGTATATCTTTGCCTATACCATATATACCCGATATCGACTTGATAGGCATCATAAGGCATGAATCGGTCAATGATACGCCTATAGCCGACGCATCCACAAGTTCAAACAGCAGTTTCTGCTGTTCGATATTCCAATCGCTGTGGCCCGGGCTGAGCATGCCAGTTATTCCCTTGCCCTCCTTTTTAACCCTATTTACTAACTTAACCCAAAATTGCTTATTCATGTTGTCTATAGCGTTATCGGCTATAGAGTCCAGTGCCATTGCTCTTAAATAATCCCATTGGGCAAAGGCTTTGTTTATCTCTTCCGGTAGCTTGGGTCCAATGGTAGATACCAGCACTATCATTGTATCACAGCCCTTCATATATGTGGATACAAAGCGGCTCTCCCATGCTTTGCCGTCGGAGATATATACCTTTTGCCAATCCTCATCTACTTTTATAGGATATTCTTCATATATCAACGCAGGTTCCAGCAATCCTTGCACCGCTTCTATTTGAGCATCGACATCGGCCTCTACAACCGGCGATACATCTCCAGGATTTTTATAGCCCATATATTTAAGCACATTTGCCTTATTAATCTTTATTTTGAAATTTTTCAATATCTTCATCATCACTATCACCTTAAGCCTTAGTAGCAAAAAAGCAGCCGAAAGCTGCCTCTTTGTCAAATAAATGCTATTTGCCTATAAGCTCCTTGGCTAGATCAGCTGCGGATGCAGCATCAGGAGCATATCCGTCAGCCCCTATTTCATCGGCAAAGTTCTGTGTTATAGGTGCACCGCCTATCATTATCTTTACACTGTCCCTCAGACCAGCTGCTTTTATCGCCTCTATGGTATTCCTCATCGACAGCATAGTAGTGGTCAACAGCGCCGACATTCCCACTACCTGAGGTTGATGTTCTTTTATGGCCTCCACGAATTTCTCCGGCGATACATCGACACCGAGATCTATAACTTCAAAACCAGCACCCTCCAACATCATGGCCACCAGGTTCTTGCCTATATCATGAAGGTCGCCTTTGACAGTACCGATGATAACCTTGCCTATAGTTATATTACCTTTTTCAGCTAACAACGGTTTTACGATATCCATACCGGCATGCATAGCCCTAGCTGCTATAAGTACCTCGGGTACATAGACCTCATTGCGTTTGAACAATTCGCCTATTTCTCCCATACCCACTATAAGGCCATTATTTACTATTTCAACCGGATCCACGCCTTCAGCCACTGCCGTCTGCACCAATTCTTTAACCTTAGGCGCATTGCCAGCTTTAAGCGCGTCCGCAATAGCACGAAAATCTGCCATCTATATGCTCCTCCTAACTTGTTCTTTTAATTTTATATATCCAACCGTCCCTCACGAAAAGCGGTGATATAATTCAAACAATACGGATCCTTATCTTTCAACAACTCTGCGGCGTATACAAACGACATAATCCTTTTATCCAACGGATCCAGTATAGCGCTGTCCAATCCTGCCCCGATAGCCAATACCAAAAAAGCCTGATTTATAAGCTTACGTCCGGGTAGACCGAACGATATATTGCTCAAACCGCACGTGGTGTGCACGCCGGGGAATTCTTTCATAATTCTCGATATGGTATCCAATGCTACCACGCCATAATGTGAACCCGTTCCTACGGGCCTTACCATAGGATCAAAATAGATATCCTCTAATTTAACACCCTCTTTATTGAGGTCCTCAACCAGGCGTTCGGCTATGGCAAGCCTTTCATCAACCGTTTCGGGCATACCGCTATCATCCATGCATAATGCCACCACAGAGGTGTTATACTCTACTACCAACGGCAATATAGCATCGTAACGCTCCTTTTCAGCAGTTATGGAATTAACCAATGGTTTACCGTTTTTATTGGCAGATAATGCCCTCTTTAAAGCGTTCGGATTCGGGCTGTCTATACACAATGGCTTATCGGTTACTTGCTGCACCGTTTCTACCAGCCACTGCAATAATTCCGGTTCTTTGGTTGAAAACGTGCCGCAATTCACATCTATATAATGCGCACCGGCTTCTATCTGTTTCAAAGCCACATCCTGTATAGCCTCAGCATCCTGATTCTCCACTGCTGGTTGTATAGCCTTGATACTGGTATTTATCTTCTCACCTATAATTATCATACATACACTCCTCTCCCAATGTGTAAACATCCTTATCATGTATAATTTACTTATATTATAGCATATTATAGCAGCATTATACCGCTGTGTCTTAATCATTCTCATTACACAAACCAGTATATCATGCTTGCGGATAAGCTTCCATAGGCAATTATCCAATGCTACAGGCAACAAATTGTCTATGAAAAACAAACTCCAGCCAAGTGTAAAAAATGAGCCTGGTTTCCCAGGCTCATTCTATCTCAGCTACTTTCTTAAACGTGGCTTTTAAATCATTATAAAGCTGTTTATATATGTCATAATACTTATCATATATAGCTAGATTATTCTCTAAAGGTTGTTGCACCCCTGTTATACGTATGGTGGCCTCACAGGCCTGCGGCACGCTATCATATATTCCAGCTCCCACGCCGGCCAGCAGCGCTGCGCCGAATGCTGGACCCTCACTGGAATTGATGGTTGATACCGGATTATGGAAGTTGTCGGCCTGCATCTGGCGCCATAAGCTGCTGCGGCCACCTCCACCCGAGGCTCTTATCTCATTTACCTCAGCGCCCATTTCTCTTATTATCTCCAAGCAATCTCTCAAACTATAGGCTACACCCTCCATAACAGCCCGGAACATATCCTGCCTTGTATGCATAGCAGACAAACCGAAGAATACGCCCTTGGCATAAGGATCCAGATGTGGTGTGCGTTCGCCCATGAGATATGGTAAATATATAAGCCCTCTACAGCCTGCAACAGCTTGAGCAGCTTCTTGGGTCATTATATCATATGGATCATTATTTAAGAAGACGCTCAGCTCTTTCTCCATGCCGCCAAAATTATTCCGCATCCACTGCATCGACAAGCCGGCCCCCTGTGTAACGCCCATTATATGCCATGTATTGGGTACGGCATGGCAAAATGTATGCACCCGTCCTTTCGGATCTATGCGCACATCATCAGTGTAAGCAAATACTACACCTGATGTACCTATAGTAGATGATACAATGCCTGTCTTAACTATATTTATGCCGAGTTTATCCAACACTTCGTCGCTCCATCGCCTGTGAGGAACATCTAAAAACTGCATACCGCTAGCATCCGATACTTCGGTGGCAAACTCGCCAGTTAATTTGAACCTTATGTAGTCCTTCGGCAGAAGTATTTTGTATATTTTCTCAAAAATATCCGCCTGATGTTTTTTTACCCACATGACTTTGGAAGCTGTGAAACCCGTTAATGCCGGATTAGCCGTTATCTCTATCAGCCTCTGCCTGCCTATTATGTCGGTTATTTCATCGCATTCAGCTTGAGTACGCTGGTCACACCATATGATAGCAGGCCTTAGTACATTACAATCTTTATCCAACAATACCATGCCGTGCATTTGTCCAGTCAAGCCGATACCTTTTATATCGGCAGCATCGACGCCGCTCTTAGTT
>NZ_JAIHAU010000030.1 GCF_020054945.1 Mahella sp. | reverse complement strand
CACTATAATTATCTCTGTAATACTTTTTTAAGCTCGCAGTGACATTTTTGTCGAACAAAATTGAACCTTTTTATATGACATTTTTATAGGCTATTGACAGTGCCCTGTTTTGTTAATTGTGATCCGCAATGCATAACAGCTATATTTTTATTCACGCCTTCAACATTCTGGCATTTATGGCCACTATAATCGTACTGAGCGACATCAAAACGGCACCCACTGCAGGTGATAAAATAATACCGATGGGATAAAGGATGCCCGCCGCCAACGGTATGGCCAATCCGTTATAAGCCGTAGCCCAAAACAGGTTCTGCAACATCTTCCTGTATGTAGCCTTAGCCAATACTATTATCGAAACAACGTCCAAAGGATTATTTCTGACCAATACCATATCGGCTGTTTCTACGGCCACGTCGGTACCCGCACCTATAGCTATACCTACATCGGCCGTCGCAAGAGCAGGCGCGTCATTTATACCATCGCCTACCATAGCGGTAGTTAGACCTCTCTGCTGAATCTGTTTTATCTTTGCGGCTTTATCCTCAGGCAGCACCTCAGCAAAATACTCATCTATGCCTATCTGCCTGGCCACCCAATCGGCCACTTGGCTGCTGTCGCCGGTTAACATCATACATTTTATGCCCATGGTTTTTAGCTGAGCCACAGCGTTTTTTGCTTCCGGCTTTATGATATCGGCCAACGCTATAGCGCCTTTTACATCCCCATCTATAAGCACATAGACAATAGTCTTGCCCTGCTCCGACAGATCAGTTAAACGCTTGTTGTTCAGTTGTATGTTCTGTTCGTCCAAGTAACCCGGGCTTACAACCATCACTTCTTTGCCGTTCACTCTGCTCCATACCCCTTTACCTGGAATAGCCCTGAAGTCCACTATATCCCAAATCCCACTCGCCGAGGCTATTATGCCTTTCGATATAGGGTGTTCGGAACGGCTCTCGGCAGAAGCCGCATACTTCAAAAACTCATCTGAGTCCATATCTGACAATGACACCACATCGGTCACGCCGAACCGCCCTTCTGTCAGTGTGCCTGTTTTATCGAAAACAACCGCCTGTATGTTTCTCGCTGTTTCAAAAGCCAAGCGATCTCTCACTATAAATCCTCTACGAGCCGCCAAAGAAGTAGACATGGCTACCACCAGCGGCACCGCCAGTCCCAGAGCATGAGGGCATGCTATAACCATAACCGTTATAGTACGTTCAATGGCAAACGCGATATCGCCAGCCGGTAACCATGATATAAAAGTTATAATTCCGGCCGATACCGCTATTACAGTGAGCCATAACGCCGCTTTATCGCTTAGATCTTGCGTTCTGGAACGGCTTTGCTGCGCTTGCTTTACCAATTGTGTAACCTGAGCTATGAAGGAATCCTGGCCGGTTTTCTTTATCTGCACCACCAACGAACCCTCAGCGTTTACAGCACCGCCTATTACATAATCGCCTTTCCCTTTATAAACCGGCCGTGATTCTCCGGTAAGCAAGGATTCATCCACAGAACTTTCCCCATCGATCACAATAGCATCCGCAGGCACTTTTTCTCCCGGCTTTACCAACACCTTATCATCGCTCACCAATTCGGAAACAGATACATCGGCAATACCGCCGTCATCCATGAGCTTATGAGCCTGCTTTGGCAAAAGTTGCGCCAGATTCTCCAAAGCCCGCGATGCTCCTAAGACTGATTTCATCTCTATCCAGTGTCCTAACAGCATTATATCTATAAGGGTGGCCAGTTCCCAAAACATAAGCTCTCCGCTTAATCCAAACGTAACCGCTGCACCATAGACATAAGATACGGTTATAGCCAATGCCACCAACGTCATCATGCCCGGTTTTTTTGTCTTAATTTCATCAACCACACCTATAAAGAACGGATACCCGCCATACAGATAGACAATGGATGACAGTATAAGGAGCACATAGATATCGCCGCTAAAACGCAGGTCTATATTCAACCACATCTGTATCATGGGCGAAAGGAACAATATAGGGATGGTAAGCAAAGTACAGATATAGAAGCGCCTTCTGAAGTCATCTATCATATGTTCATGATGTTGGCTATGATCATGGCCCTGATGCCCCTCATGTTGCGTCATATCATGTCCGTTATGCTGCATACCGTGATCCATATCGTGGACATGAGCGTGACCAGACATATCATGTCCGCTGTGAGTGTGTTCATTAACATGATTATTTTTATCTTCCATTTACGTTTACCTCCGTGATTTTATTTTTATACAACCCTATAACCATTCTTCACTCTTAGGACATCTCCATACTATATACAGCAGTTTCCCACATCCTCCCTTGCTCAAATTTTAGATGCGGATACATAAGATGTGAAACACATAGTTTGCACAACAGTACGGCTGAACAACTGCTACGCCCAAATTCGCTTTACCTTAACACCTCATCTATAAAATATCCATCTTTATAAAAAAGCTGATTGTCGGCATATATTTCGCCACCATTTCTCATATCGCACAACATATCCCAATGTATGGTTGAACGGTTTCTGCCGCCTGCTTCAGGCATTGAATCACCTATGGCCATGTGTACAGTACCGCCTATTTTTTCATCGAACAGCATGTTCCTTGTGAAACGTTGAATCCCATAATTCGTGCCTATAGCCACCTCGCCGAAATAACTTGCACCTTCATCCGTATTCAGCAAAGCCTTCAGTAAATCCTCACCCTTTTGAGCAGCGGCTTTCACTACCTTTCCATCCTTTACTTCCAGATATATTCCTTCTACGGACTTACCCATATAAATACCGGGAAAGCTAAAGGTTATATGTCCGTTTATGGCGTGCTCCACCGGAGATGTAAATATTTCTCCATCCGGAAAGTTCTCTTTCCCATCGCAATTTATCCATTTCCTGCCTGACGTATTGATAATAATGTCGGTACCCTCCGATATTATATGTATTTCGTGTTTGTCATTCAGATATTTAACCCACCGTTCCTGTTCTCTGTGTACACGCTGCCATTCCGCTATAGGATCATCTTTATTCAACAACCCTGCACTGTATACGAAATCCTCATATTCCCATAAGCTCATATCAGCTTCTTGTGCATTAGCCTGGGTAGGAAACTGGGTACCACACCATCGCAACGTGCCGTTGCCCATACGTTCAGAATAAATCTTGCGCCACGCGCTTTGTCCTCTGGCGGCAATTTGCAGTTTTGTAGGATCTATATTAGCATTGCAGCGGGTATTTTTATCACCCCATGCAGTAAGCCATACATCGGCTTTTTCTATCACTTGTCTTTGTATGAACCGTTCTTGGAGCAATTGTTGCTCAGATGCCATTTTCAGCATTACTTCAGACATTTCAGGTATATCCACAAGCGTCTCCACATGAGCCCCAACAGACACAGCCTCTTTCGCCACTTCAATTATCCAAGGCAAAGCTATATCTCCGGCCTGCACCAGCACAAAATCATCTTTTTTTACATTGGCCGAATAATGCACCAACACCTTTGCCAAATTATTTAATCTTGAATCCAGCATGTTTATATCTCCTTTGACTAATCTCATTCAACAGAATACCTTTGTATTATAATTCTTTATTGGATTCTTTTGCAAGGCTAATCACAAGGTTAACCCCAATAGACTTCAAAGTGCTCACCAATATCTTCGGCATGACAGCCATCGTAAAAAAACTAGGTAAATATTTCCTGTTGACATTATAGATTTATCGGTATATAATTTGATTGTAAACAATTAAATATCGAGTGCAGTGTTGTACATGTAAACAAAGGCGTTTTAAGGGTTTATCCCTTAAAGCGCCTTTTCTGATTTTGAGCTAAGATGCTCCCATCGACAGGACAATGCCCGTCCTTTTGAATATCCATGCGCCATGACGGCGATAAAACATCAGCAAAGAGGCTTTAAATGCATAATGCATTTAAAGCCTCTTTACTATAAAAAAGCATTTGCTCGGCTCAATATGCCCATGCGAAGGCAACGGTTGGTTATTGCGCGGCATCAGTATCGCATAATGCGTTGCCACTCCGCAAGGTATGCCGAGCAGCGACAAAAAAGAAAGGATGAGCTTTTATGGAACAGTGCGCAAAATCTTATCGCGGCCATCCGTGTTTTAACCCACGAGCCGTAAAAGAACACGGGAGGATTCATTTGCCCGTAGCCCCACGTTGCAATATAAAATGCCGCTATTGCGACCGCCGATACAGTTGTGCAAATGAGAACCGCCCTGGAATTGCAGCAAAGGTAATGAGCCCTGCTGAAGCTATGGGGCATCTGGCCAAATCTATTGAGATAGAGCCTCGCATATCGGTGGCCGGCATAGCCGGTCCGGGCGACCCGCTATATAACGAGGAAACGTTTAAAACCTTCCAGATGATAAACCGTGAGTTTCCGCAGATGATATTGTGCCTGAGCACCAACGGCTTGCTTCTTAAAGAGCGCCTGTACGATCTCATATGCTGCGGGGTCAAAACTTTGACAGTAACCGTAAATGCGGTCGACCGGTTTATCGGGCAGGAAATTTACGATTATGTATCATATCATGGCAATATCTATCGCGGGCTGGATGCGGCCGAATTGTTGATAGAAAAACAATTGGCGGGCATTGAAGCCGCGGTAAAGAACGACTTTTTGGTAAAAGTCAACACCGTCATGATACCGGGCATAAACGAAGGGCATATCGACGCGGTGGCCAAACGCGTCAAAGAATTGGGAGCCTTTATCATGAACATAATGCCGCTGATCCCAAGTGGAGATTTTGCCCATATCCCCGCTCCCGACTGCAAGCAGATTGAAAAACTGCGGAAAGATAACTCAGCTACTATGGAACAGATGCATCATTGCAGGCAATGTAGAGCAGATGCCGTCGGCATGTTGTAAAAGGGGCGTGGGACATGGCAAAACGACTTATGCTTTTTCTGGCAGTAGCCTTCGGCATAGGCCTCACAGGCTGCACGGCGTCGGCCGATCAGCAACGCACAGATCTATCGGTATTTATCGCGTCAAGTCTCAATCAGCCAATGGAGGAAATAGCCAAAGCCTTTGAGCCTACCGCCAACGGGGTGAAGGTGATACTAAACGCCGCAGGCAGCCAGACGCTCAGAATGCAGATAGAACAAGGCGCCGATGCCGATGTATTCATATCTGCCGATGAACGGCATATGGACGCTTTGCTGTATAAAGGCTTAGCCGATACTCCATCGGTCATAGCCTACAATCGCATGGCCATCATCGCCGATAAATCGGCGGATATAAAAGAATGGCATGACCTAGCTAAAAAAGGGATAAAGATAGCGTTAGCCCACACCGACGTGCCTGCCGGCCAATATACCATCGATGTGCTGGACGCCATAGAGCAGGATCAACCCGGTTTCAAGCAAATGGTGCTGAATAATGTCGTGACCTACGAAATGAGCGTAAAAGATGTGGCTCAAAAGGTACTAATGGGAGAAGCCGATGCCGGCATAGTATATGTCACTGATATACCCTTAACCGGCGACCATCAGGCAAGGCTTATTGATATCCCAAATAAATATAACATTACCAGCCAATATCTCGCGGTTGCAATGAAGGATTCGAAACATAGCGATGCAGCCAAATCCTTTATTGAATTCATACTATCGGATGATGGGCAAAAAATACTGAAACGCTATGGCTTTACCCCGATATCGGAAAATTAATCTATAAAGGAGAGGATGAACATGAGGCCAATCTATGTTTTTGCCGCGTTAATGGTGAGTTTTTTGATGATGCCCTTGGTTTCGCTGTTGGCTAAAACTCCTATTCATGCCTACAGCATAGGCATATTATCGTCGCCTGCCATGGCGGCATTCAGGCTGAGTTTCCTGTCGTCCACCGTATCGGCGGCCATAATATTCATCCTCGGGACGCCTTTGGCATACTGCCTCGCCGTGAAAAAAAGCCGGCTGCATCGTATGGTGGAATTGGTGGTGGAACTTCCGGCCGTACTGCCACCGGCGGTAGCAGGCATAGCTCTGCTTATGGCCTTTGGGCGCCAAGGTACTATGGGCGCGGTACTAAGCGCTATGAATATGAATATCCCTTTTACCGCGTTAGCCGTGATCATTGCCCAGATATTCGTATCGGCCGGTTATTATATAAAAGCAGCCCGATCGGCTTTTGAATCCATAGAACCGGCCATACGCGAAGAATCCCTGTCCATAGGCGCCAACGAATGGGTAATGCTTACAACCATATACATGCCTATGGTCGTCAAAACCTTGATCTCCGGCTGCATGAGCGCATGGAGCAGAGCCATAGGCGAATTCGGTGCCACAATGATATTTGCCGGCAATCTGGTTGGTAAAACCCGCACCATGCCTTTGGCTATATATACGGCTATGCAAAGCAATATGAATACGGCGTTGGGGCTTTCGGTGATTATGTTAATGGTTTCGGCGATAGTGCTGCTTTTGTCCAGACAATTAACGCATAGCGTGAGCTAAACAAACACAAATATGAATCAGGAGGTATATATGATGAGACAGATAGCAATTTATGGCAAGGGTGGAATAGGGAAATCCACCACAACGCAGAACACGGTGGCCGCTTTGTCTGAAATGGGCAAAAAGGTCATGGTGGTGGGATGCGATCCCAAAGCCGATTCCACCAGGCTGTTACTGCACGGCCTGAATCAAAAGACTGTGCTGGACACCATACGGGAGGAGGGCGAGGACATTGATTTGGAAGATATCATCAAGGTGGGCTTTAACAACATCAAATGCGTGGAATCGGGCGGTCCTGAACCAGGCGTGGGCTGTGCCGGTCGAGGCATTATCACATCCATAAATATGCTGGAGAATCTCGGTGCCTATGAGGAGGGCATTGATTATGTTTTTTACGACGTGCTCGGCGATGTTGTATGCGGCGGATTTGCAATGCCGATACGCGAAGGCAAAGCCAAGGAGATATATATCGTGGCCAGCGGCGAAATGATGGCGCTTTATGCCGCCAACAATATCTGCAAGGGTATACGAAAATATGCCACCCAGGGAGGCGTTCGTTTGGGCGGCATCATATGCAACAGCAGAAACGTGGATAATGAAGAGGAATTGCTCAAGGCCTTCTCTAAAAAGCTCAATACACAGCTTATCAAGTTCGTGCCCAGGGATAATGTCGTGCAGCGAGCTGAGATCAATAAGAAAACCGTGATCGATTATGACCCAAGTGTACCTCAAGCCGACGTTTATCGGAGTCTGGCTATGGCCATAGAAAAAAATGATATGTTCGTGGTGCCAGAACCCATACTTAATGATGAACTGGAAACCCTGCTGCTTGAGTATGGCATGTTGAATTAATAGTATAAGGGGGTAAAAATATGTCGAAATCAGAAGAACAACAAACTATAGTAGAGGAAATCATTGTAAATTATCCGCCAAAAGTCGGCAGAGAAAGAAAGCAGCATATGGTGGTCATAGACCATGACAGTGAAGATCAGCATATCCAAGCCGATGTGAACACAATACCCGGAATCATGACCAGTCGTGGTTGCAGTTATGCCGGCGCCAAAGGGGTTGTCTTCGGTCCGATCAAGGATATTCTCCATATTACCCACGGGCCTATAGGATGCGCCTATTATACATGGAATACCAGACGTAACCTTGCCCAACCTGAGGATGGAACGGATTATTTCCTGAAAACCTGCCTATCCACCGATATGCAAGAAAAGGATGTGGTTTTCGGCGGTGAAAAGAAACTCTATAACGCCGTCAAAGAGGCCTATGAGATCTTTAAACCCAAGGTCATAGGGATTTACGCCACTTGCCCCGTGGGATTAATAGGTGACGATATAAAGGCGGTGGCAAAACGAGCAGCCGAAGAGCTTGGTGTCAAAATAATAACGGTAAGCTGCGAGGGCTATAAAGGGGTAAGCCAATCAGCCGGCCACCATTTGGCCAGCAATGCCTTGATCATGGACATAGTAGGTACCGAAGATCTGCCCGACCCCACGCCATACGACATCAACATCTTCGGCGAATACAACATAGGTGGCGACGTATGGTTGGTAAAGCCCTTGCTGGAGAGGATAGGCTACCGAGTGGTCAGCGTATTCACCGGCGATTCAAAGTATGGCGATCTGGCCAAGGCTCATAAAGCCAAATTATCCATCCTTATGTGCCATCGTTCCATAAATTATACCAACCGCATGATGGAGGAGAAATTCGGCGTACCGTGGTTGAAAGTCAACTATATAGGTATTGAAGCCACCATACGCTCCTTACGAGAGATGGCGACGTTTTTCGACGACCCAATGATTTACGAGAATACCGAAAAGGTTATCAGTGAGGAATTGGCTAAAATCCAATCCCAGTTGGATTATTACCGCAGCAGGTTGAAAGGCAAAAAAGCGGTGGTCTACGCCGGTGGCTCCAGAGCCCATCATTATCAGGATTTGCTCGATGACCTGGGGATAGAGACCATAATGGCAGGTTATCAATTTGCTCATAGGGACGACTATGAAGGGCGAAAAATATTACCGGAGATCAAAGAGGCCCCTCATCATAAGGTTCTGGACAATTATCATTTTGAAAGGGCCGCCGAACCTGCTTATGACCAATCGCGCATAGAGGAATTAAAACAAAAAATGCCCGATCATCTGATGAATTACGAAGGCATGATGACGGATATGCAGGACGGCGCATTGGTGGTGGACGATCTCAACCACTATGAAACCGAGGTTTTGATCGAAAGCTTGAAACCCGATCTGTTTCTGTCGGGCATTAAGGACAGATATGCCACGCAAAAGATGGGCGTAGCCTCGCGCCAGATCCATTCCTATGATTACAGCGGACCCTATAGTTGTTTTGAAGGCGCCATAAACTTCGCTCGAGATGTGGATATGGCTATCAACAACCCAATTTGGAAAGCAGTTGCGCCACCATGGAAAGCAAGCGAGAAAGGTGATGAGCAATCATGACAGAACGAAAGAACCTAGTTGTTAATCCGGTCAAAACATGCCAGCCATTAGGAGCGGTGCTGGCCTGTCTGGGTATTCATGGCTGTATGCCTCACAGCCATGGTTCTCAGGGCTGCGCTTCCTATTTAAGGATGCAGCTTTCTCGGCATTTCAGGGAATTTATACCGACTACCACCAGTTCATTTTCGGAAGCACAGGTGGTTTTCGGTGGCAGCGGCAACCTGAAACAGGCCATAAGGAACATCATTCACATTTACAAGCCGCAAGCAATCGGCGTATCCACCACGTGCTCTGCTGAAACCATAGGCGACGACGCGGAGGGTATCATAGCTGAGATGCGCGGATCCGGAGAGCTGCCCGAGGATGTCGTCATATTCACCGCCTCCACCCCCAGCTATAAGGGATCCCATGTGACGGGTTTTGCCAGTATGGTAAAGTCGGCCGTGGATAGCATAGCCGTTAAAGGAGCTGCCAATGATAAAATCAATATTATACCCGGCATGATAAGCCCCGGCGATATACGCGAGATCAAGCGGTTGCTTGCTCTCATGGGCATCAAAGCTATAATTATGCCCGATATATCCGGAGTTCTGGATGCCCCCATGACCGGCAAATTGAAACTATATCAAGATGGCGGCACTCCTTTGGAGGAAATCGCCGATATGGCCAATTCATCCATAACTTTTGCTCTGGGTCAAGAGGCTAGTTTGCCCGCGGCTTTGGGATTGGAAGAAAAACATGGCGTATCGGCCGAGATGCTGCCCCTTCCCATAGGTATCGAGAATACGGATCGCTTTATCATGGAACTTAGCAGGATCAGCGGCAAACCAGTACCTGCCCAATTGGAAGAAGAACGTGGGCGTTTGGTGGATATGATGCTGGATGCCCATGCCCATTGGTATGGTAAAAAAGCGGCTATATACGGGGATCCGGATATCGTCGAAGGCATAACCGCCATGGCTGTCGGATTGGGCATAGAGCCTTTATATGTCTTGACAGGCACCAAAAGCAATCGATGGGAAGAGACGGTAAAAACAATAGCTCCCAACGCCCATGTGATAAACGGCGGGGATCTGTTGACGCTTAAAGATCTTATGAAAGAGCAACCGGTCGATATCATGTTGGGCAACAGCCACGGCAAGTTTTTAGCAAAAGAGATGGATATGCCGTTGATCAGGGTGGGCTTTCCGATACTGGACAGGGCAAATCTGCAGCATTTTCCGGTGGTGGGGTATAGCGGCGCCGCGTGGCTGGCGGAGCGAATCGGCAATACCCTTCTTGATTGGAAAGACGCCCATGTACCGGATCATATGCTGGAGCTGATCATGTAAGGAGGCGACAATATGTTCAAGGTTACAAATGCGGCCAAAGAAAGAATCCGGGCAATATTGAACGATGTGCCACAGCCCACGCCCGATATGGGAATGCGCATATACACCTTGCCGGCGGATCAAGACACCTATCTGGTAGGCTTGGCCGTTGAGCGCAGGCCTGATACTACGGATGTAAAGCTGGAAATCCAAGACGTAATCTTTTATGTGGATTCATCGGAATCAGAGTATATCGATGGCATTACGATAGACTTTGATTTCGACGGGGTTGAATCGGTGTTTCAGGTAAGATTCCAGAATGAATGTGACATAAGTTGTTCTGATTGCATCAGGATAGGCAATTGCGGCTTCAATAATTAAAGAAATGGAGGATACGAACTATGAAAATGATACGCGCTATTATACGACCTGAGAAGGAGAATACGGTGGTGGATGCTTTGGATAAGGCGGGCTTTAGTTCCATGACCAAGATGCACATCTTTGGCCGCGGCCGTCAGAAAGGCATTCAGGTAGGACCTATAGTATATGATGAACTCCCAAAGGTACAGTTGATGCTGGTGGTAAACGACAAAGATGCCGAAGATGTGGTGAGCATCATAGAGAATACCGCTCGCACCGGCAATATCGGCGACGGTAAGATATTCATAAGCGAAGTACTGGAGGCTTATACGGTGCGTACCGGTGAAAAAGGATTATGATAGGAGGGAATACCCATGAAAGAGGTAATAGCCATTATCAGGCGACAGAATATTCATATGACCAAAACAGCGCTGGACGGACTGGGTTTTGTATCCATGTCCATAATCAGCGTAAGCGGCCGAGGTAAACAGAAGGGGTTTATAGGCGAGGTTGATCCGGCTATGGCCGAAATTTTGCCCGATGCCGGCGAAACCGATCCAATAGCCAGATTCATCCCGAAAAGAATGCTGATGCTGGTGACAGAGGATGAATATGTTGCCGAAATAGTGGAAACCATCATGCGGGTTAATAGGACCGGTTACCTCGGCGACGGCAAGATCTTTGTTTGTCCTATAGAGGATGCCGTACGCATCAGAACGGGTGAAAGAGGGGTAAAAGCCTTGAGATAGAGAGGTGAAACCATTGTTCAATGAATTGGAAGAACGACAAGATTTTATTGTGATCAAGGGTCGACATAAAAAGGCGATGAAATGCGACTCTCACAGCGTATCCGGCAGCGTCAGCCAAAGGGCTTGCGTTTACAGCGGCGCCCGCGTGGTATTAAACCCCATCGCCGACGCTGTTCATTTGGTGCATGGCCCGATCGGCTGTGCCGCCTATACATGGGATATACGCGGAAGTCTGAGCAGCGGCTCTGAACTTTACCGGCGCAGCTTTTGCACCGATCTTAAAGAAAGGGATATTGTCTTCGGCGGTAATGAAAGATTAGCCGCCGCCATAGATAAATTGGTGCAGCTGTATGCTCCCAAGCTCATATTCGTCTATGCCACCTGCGTAGTGGGTGTCATAGGCGATGATCTGGAGGCCGTATGCAAGGCGGCCTCCTCAAAATATGGCATCGACGTGATACCGGTGCAATCCAGCGGCTTTATGGGCAACAAGGCTGCCGGTTACCGGGCGGCCTGCGATGCGCTGCTAAAGTTAATAGAACCTGTAAACACCGATAATATAGGAAAAAGCAGGAGCATAAATTATTTGGGCGATTTCAACTTGGCGGCTGAAACCTGGATAATCAGCAATTATTTCCGGAGCATAGGCATAGAGATCAATGCGGTATTAACCGGCGACTCCGAATATGCCAAGCTGAAAAAAACCACGGATGCATGCCTTAATATAGTGCAATGCGCCGGCTCGATGAATTATCTGGCCCACAAGTTAAATGATCTGTACGGTATGCCTTATATCGATGTGTCCTTTTTAGGCATACAGGACACATCGGAGTCATTGAGGAAGGTAGCCGCCTTTTTCAACGATGATGACATCATACTCAAAACCGAAGAGATGATCAAAAGCCAAACCGCCAAAGCCAACCAGGCCATCGAGCGCTATAAGCATCATTTATGCGGTAAAAAAGCGGCAATATATGTGGGCGGTGGGTTTAAGGCCATATCGCTGTTGAAACAGTTTCGTGAAATAGGCATAGATGTGGTCATGATCGGCACGCAAAACGGCCAGCCTCACGAATATGATACCCTGCAGGAACTGGCCGACGAGGGTGTTATAATAGTGGATGACGCCAATACCAGCGAGTTGGAGCAGTTCATACTGGAAAAGGGCGCTGATATACTGGTTGGCGGGGTCAAGGAGAGATTTCTGGCATATAAGCTCGGCGTGGCTTTTATCGATCATAACCATAATCGAAAGCATCCTTTGAGCGGCTATGAAGGGGCCGTGAACTTCGCCAAAGAGGTTTACTCCACCGTATGCTCGCCGGTATGGAAGTACGCCCTCGATCAAGGAGGTGATTCGGCACGATGAGAGATGTCAATCAGAATCCATGCAATATGTGTATGCCCATGGGCGGCATATTTGCTTTCAAGGGTGTCGAAGGATCCATGGTTATTATCCATGGTTCCCAAGGCTGCAGCACCTATATGCGCAGGCACATGGCGGAGCATTTCAATGAGCCGATCGATGTGGCCTCATCATCCCTCAACGAGAAAGGTACGGTATATGGCGGTGAGGCCAATCTGAAAAAGGGTCTGGACAATGTGATCACGCTGTATCAGCCGCGGCTGATCGGCGTGCTTACCACCTGCCTGGCCGAGACCATAGGCGAAGATATAGACAGAATTGCCAGCCAATACATGGAAGAAAAAAGCTTGACCGATTTGAATATCATCGCGGCTTCTACGCCGGGTTATGGCGGCAGCCACGCCGAAGGCTACTTCCGTACAGCCAGAAAGATCATCGAGAGCCTGACTTATAAGACCGAGAAACATTCAAAAATAAACATCATCGTTCCTATTATAAGTCCGGCCGATATACGGGAGATCAAGAGGATATTAAACGCATTGGATATAGAATATGTTATCTTCCCCGATTATTCCGATACATTGGATCAACCATTTGCAAGGCCGTATAACAAAAATCCCGACGGCGGGACAAAACTGCACGATATAGCCTCCATGGCCGGCGCTGCCGCCACCATACAGATGGGCATAACAGTGGACGATGCCATTTCCCCAGGCAGATATCTTGAACAACAATTTGGCATACCGCTGTACAATTTGCCCATTCCCATCGGCGTTGAAGCCACCGATAGGTTTATCGACACATTGGTCAGGATAACCGGATGCGTTGTCCCCGACAGTTTGAAACAAGAGCGCGGGCGCCTTATAGATGCTATGATCGATGCGCATAAACATAATTTCGAAGCTAGATGCACCATCTTCGGCGATCCGGAAAACGTCTATGCTGTGGCTAAGATGTGCATGGAAAACGGCATAGTACCTGCGGTAGCGGCCACCGGCAGTCCTTCGCCCAAGCTGGGCGAAGCGCTTGGGGACCACCCCCACATATGCGTTTTGACCGAATCCGACTTCATGCAAATCCTCGAAAAGAGTACGGAAGAAAATGTGGACTTTGCCATAGGCGGTTCCGACGGCAAATTCCTTTCAGATGAGGGGAATATACCACTGATACGATACGGGTTTCCCATACATGACCGCATCGGGGGGCAGCGTTTGCTGTCAGTGGGTTATACGGGGACGACACTGCTTCTGGATCGCATGACCAACACATTGCTGTCGATCAAATATGATAATTACAGGGACAAAATGCGCCAACGCTATTTGGCGGACATGCAGCGATAGAAAAAAGTATCATTGACACGCTTTCTCTCACGTGATAGAATATAGAAAAATTCAATAGGTAACCACTGGGGTGCCGGATAAGGCCGGCTGAGATAGAGGACCGTTAAATCCTCTGACCCATCGAACCTGATCCGGTTAATGCCGGCGTAGGAATGTGGAATGTGCATATACAGGCCATGAACATCAGGTTCATGGCCTTAATTTATTTTTCGAGAGGAGGATTGCATGAATATATCCGGACTTTATGCCATAGCCGGCAGCTATAAAGATGATATGTCGGTAGAATATATGGCGGAATCGGCTATAAGAGGCGGCGCAAATATCATACAGCTGCGCGAGAAGAATATAAGCGCCAAGCAATATATAGAAAGAGCCGAACGGGTAAAAGCGGTAACCGATCGCCACGGCGTGCCTTTGATAATAGACGACAGGGCGGATATAGCGCTGGCCTCCGGAGCAACCGGCGTACACCTCGGCCAAAAGGACCTGCCCATAGCATGGGCTCGCCGAATATTGGGCGCATCTGCCATTATAGGTATATCGGTGCAAACGCCGCAGCAGGCCATAGAGGCTCAACGCCAAGGCGCTGATTATATAGGGGCCGGCCCTGTATTCCCCACTATATCCAAGGATGATGCCGAACAGCCCATAGGCATCGCCGTCCTTCACGATATATGCCATGCCGTTACTATACCGGTCATAGCGATAGGCGGTATATACGCATACAACGCAGCTGAGGTTATGGATGCCGGGGCTGCGGGCATAGCGGTAATATCGGCCATATTCAATGCCCGCGATATAGCATCGGCAACGGCGGAGCTGATTCAAGCGATGAGGAGGAATGCATAGCATGGACATAACCGAACAAATGATACTGCGCGTCATAGACGCCAATATAAACCGCCTGCGCGAAGGGTTGCGCGTATCGGAGGACATATGTCGCTTTGCATTAAACGACCAAGCATTAAGCCGACAGCTTAAGGCATTGCGCCACCATGTAAAACAGGCCGGCGATATGATAGCCCCTTACTCGCGGTTATTAGATGCCCGCGATGTTCAATCCGACGTAGGCGCCACAACGCCAAATAAAGATGAAGCTCGGCGCGATGATATACAACGCATATTAGCCGCCAACATGAAACGAGCGCAGGAATGTTGCCGCGTATTGGAGGAATTCGCCAAGCTGTACTCCGATGAGGCCGCCTCTACATTTAAGACTATGCGCTATAATCTATACACATTGGAAAAAAATATATACGATATTATGGAGGATAAAAGCATATGATAGAACAATTACTGGAAAAAGTACGGCGCGAAAAGCCGCTCATACACCATATAACCAATCAGGTAACCATCAATGACTGCGCAAATGCCACGCTGTGCATAGGTGCTTTACCGGTCATGACGCATGCCGTCGATGAGGTGGAGGAAATGGCGGCGGCATCCGGCGCTCTAGTGCTCAATATAGGCACGCCCACGCCCGATCAGATAGATGCTATGGTGGCTGCCGGCAAAAAAGCAAATCAATTGAATATACCGGTCATACTGGACCCCGTCGGCCTCGGAGCAACCAAGTTGCGCAACGACACTGTCAAAATGATATTGGACAACGTCCACATATCGGTGATAAAAGGCAATGCCGGCGAAATAAGCATACTAGCCGGACGAGGCGGCACCGTCAAAGGCGTGGAATCCATAGGCCGATACGACAATATAGAAACCTCATGCCACGACATAGCAAAAGCATACGGCTGTACCGTGGTCGTAACGGGCGCCGCCGATATCATAGCCGACAGCAACCGCACGCTCATGGTCAAAAACGGCGATGCCATGATGGGTCGCGTGGTGGGCACTGGATGCATGGCGGCGTCGATGCTCGGTTGCTTCGCGGCCGTGGAGAGCGATCATGTGCAGTCTTCGGCGGCAGCCATGGCCTGCTTTGGCATAGCCGGACAGTTAGCCGCCAAGAGGAACGATATAAAAGGCCCCGGTACATTTAAGGCTGCGCTCATGGATGAACTGTATAATTTGGATACAGCTTCGATAGAGCAATATCTCAATATAGAGGAGGTTGTGACGATATGACACAATTACAGGCTGCAAAGAACGGTATTATCACAGAGCAAATGAAAGCCGCCGCATCGGCCGAAGGCATAGACGCGGAAGAAATACGCCGCGGTATTGCCGACGGTACCATAGTGCTGCCGGCAAATATAAACCATAAAGGCTTAAAGCCGATGGCCGTAGGCAAAGGGTTGAGCACTAAGATCAACGCCAATATAGGCACATCAGAGGCCTTTAACGACCTCGCCGTCGAACTGTCAAAACTCGATACAGCTATCGATGCCGGAGCTCACTCCATCATGGATTTGAGCACCGGCGGAAGTATAGATGATATACGCCGAACTATTTTGGATCATTGCCCGGTCATGCTGGGTACGGTACCCATATACCAAACCGCTGTGGAAACGTTGCGTACCGGTAAAACCATAGTGGATATGGAAGCTGATGATATCTTTGATGTAATAGAAAAGCAGGCGCAGGACGGCGTGGACTTTATGACGGTGCATTGCGGTGTAACCATGGAATCGATAGAACATTTAAGGAAAGAAGGACGTTTAACCGATATAGTCAGCCGCGGTGGCTCCTTTATAACCGGATGGATGTTGCACAACGGCAAGCAGAACCCATTATATGAGCAATTCGACAAGTTGCTGGATATAGCGCTCCGCTATGATGTGACGCTTAGCCTTGGCGACGGTTTGCGTCCGGGATGTCTGGCCGACGCTACCGATCGCGCACAGATAAGCGAGCTGGTAATACTCGGCGAATTGGCCCAAAGGGCATATGAGGCTGGCGTGCAGGTCATGATAGAAGGCCCCGGCCATATGCCGCTCGATCAGATAACCGCCAATATACAGCTCGAAAAACACCTGTGCCACGGCGCACCGTTTTATGTGCTGGGGCCGCTGGTTACTGATATAGCACCCGGCTACGATCACATAACCGCCGCCATAGGCGGAGCTATAGCCGCGGCAGCCGGCGCCGACTTCCTATGCTATGTCACGCCGGCCGAACATCTAGGATTGCCATCTGCCGACGACGTGCGCGAAGGCGTAATAGCATCGCTTATAGCGGCTCATGCCGCCGATATAGCCAAAGGCGTAAAGGGAGCCATGCAGCGCGATATATCTATGGCTAAAGCGCGCAAGTCCCTGAATTGGCAAGCGCAGATAGAGCTTTCCATCGACCCTGAAAAAGCCAACCGCTACCGCCGCGAGAAAAACACCGATGATGAAGAGGCCTGTACTATGTGCGGCCGCTTTTGCGCTATGAAACTGGTATCGGAATATCTGGTGTAGGCCGCAAGCCTACTCCGGATATAACATACCTCATCAGTTGCCGCATTCGATGCTTATCTCGTTAAATATCTTGAGCAGATCGGATATGTCGTATTGGTCCTTTTGCCGGCCGCACACATCGATAACGCATTGGCCTTTATCCATCATGATAAGACGATCGCCATAATTGACGGCGAATCTCAGATTATGCGTTACCATCAGCGTAGTAATGCTCTTATCCCTGACAATTCTATCGGTAAGCTCCATAACCGTCTCGGACGATCGCGGATCCAGCGCGGCCGTATGTTCGTCGAGTATGAGCAAATCGATAGGCGTCATGGTGGAAATCAACAGCGCCAGTGCCTGTCGCTGGCCGCCGGAAAGGCTGCCGACCGGTATATCGATCTTGTCCTCCAGACCGAGATGCAAAAGTTCCAGTTGCGTGCGATAATAATCTATGCGGCGTTTATTCACACCGGCGGATAAGCCGAAGATTTTGCCTTTGTTATCGGCCAATGACATATTTTCGAGTATTGTAAGCGTCGAGCAAGTGCCTTTTGCCGGATCCTGAAATACCCTGCCTATAAACGAAGCCCGTCGGTATTCTTTCATATCGCCTATATCCCTGTCTCTAAGGTAGATCTTACCGCTATCGATGGCGGTGGTACCGCAGAGTATATTGAGCAATGTGGTTTTCCCCGAGCCGTTGCTCCCCACTACCGAAACGAACTCGTGCTCCTTGATTGTCAAGTTGAAATCCGTAAAAAGGACGACCTCATTCACCGAGCCTTTGTTGAACGTCTTATATATATGCTGCATGGTCACTATATCGTCAAAATTCAGGGGTTTCGACATTTTGCTTTCTCCTCCCTTTTGACAAATAGTTGTTTGAGACCAATGCCAGCGTCAGTATTACAGCCATTAAAAGCTTCAGATAATTTGTAGGCAAGCCGAGTTGCATAGCCACGGCCAAGCAGGCTTTATATATGATAGCGCCGCATACCGCCATGGTCGTGGGCTTAACAAACGACGATTTTTTGAGTATGCTGGTACCTATAATGACCGAAGCGAGGCCCATGACCACCATACCCGTACCGCTGTTTATGTTAGCCGACTGGCTTTGCTGGCTAAGAATCGAGCCGGCCAAGGCAGCGCATCCATTGCCTATGGCAAGGCCTATTATCTTCATTTTGCCCGGGTCTTGAGAAATGGATATGGCAAACTGCTCGTTGTCCCCTACCGCTCTCAGCAAAAGACCGGATTTGGTTTTAAGATAAATGTCGAGCAGCAATTTAACGATAATAGCGGCCGCCGCTACGATAATAACCACCCTGTATGCATAAGCGCCCTCCGGCAGCATTTTCGCGATGCCGGAGTTAAATATGGTATCCTCGTTATAATAAGGCAATACCGCGCTGCCCTTTGTTATGGCCAGGTTTACCGACCACATGGCCGTCATAACCAAAATGCCGGATAGCAAATCTGTTATATTCAACCTCACATGCAAAAATCCCGTGATGCTCCCGGCCAGCGCACCGCAGGCAAAGGCTATAATGCTGGCTAATACAGGATTTACGCCGCCCAAAATCAGGGCGGCTGTAACGCACATTCCTAAAGGCAGCGTTCCGTCAACCGACAGGTCCGGGAAATGCAGGACGCTGTAGCTGACATATACGCCCATGGCCATGATGCCATAGATCAGACCTTCCTCCAGAATATTCCTGAGCAAGCCGACAAATACGTCCATATCTGTTATTCGCCGACCTCCTCGGCATTTGCATAATCCGGCGGCACCGTCAACTTCAAGCGATCGACGACGGCTTTATTGTAAACAGGCGTACTGTCGGAGATGAGCGCGACCGGTATATCGCCGGCTTTCGCCTCTCCCTTTAGGATTTTTGCAGCTATTTCCCCTGTTTTGCGGCCAAGACTCACATAGTCGATGCTCTGCGCGGCAACACAGCCGTTTTTAACCTGCTCTACCTCGGATCCGAATACAGGTATGTTTGCAGCGTCAGCAGCATGAATGACCGAAGGAAGGTTATTAACTACGTTATTATCGGTAAAATTATTTATGGCTTCCACGCCCTTTGAAACCAATGTGGTGGCCGCCGTCGCGACCTCGGAAGAATTTGTAACGCCTATATCGACGATTTCAAAGCCGTATTCAGGAGCAATCTCCTTGAATTTGGTCAAATGAGTAACCGAATTCGGCTCGCTGGTCGTATATATAATGCCTATTTTCTTAGCATCGGGTAAAAACGCGCGTATCATCTTCATCTGATCCTCAAGCGGAAGAACGTCCGACGTGCCGGTAGCATTGGTGCCGGGCTTCTCAAGGGACTCTACGATGCCTGCGGCCAAAGGATCGGAAACGGCCGAAAATACGATCGGTATATCGGTGTCCTTGGCGGCGCTGTATGCCGACATAGCGGCCGGAGTGGCTATGGCTACTATCATATCGTATTTTGAGACCACCATATTTTTCGCTATCATGTCGCTGTTGGTCTGCTCGCCTTGCGCATTCTGGAAATATATTTCTACATTGTCGCCGTCTTTATAACCGGCTGACGCGAGCCCTTCCATAAAGCCCTTATAGCAGTTGTCAAGGGAAGGATGAGGCGCGTATTGGATAACGCCTATCTTAATTTTCTTGCCGTCGGCTGCTCCGGAACTGCTATCGGTGTCGCTCGTACCCTGCGCGTTGTCATCCGCCGATACCTCACCGCCTGTATCCCCAGAACCATTATCGGTGTCGGCCGCACATGCGGACAACACAAAAACCATTGTTATACAAAGAACCACTGCCATCAATTTGATCTTACTCTTCATAAAACTCAGCTCCTCTCATCTCACATAAACTACATTATGATATATGATATTTGTATTATTTTATATCAAATATATCGCAATTTCAAGTAACATAATATGGGATTACCTGAACATAGCCGGATTTTCGACACTTAACAGCTAAAAATTTAAGATCTATATGGTCGGGAAATGCTTTAAGCAAGCGGATTTCCGGCCAATATTTTTGTCAAATATTTTGA
>NZ_JAIHAU010000029.1 GCF_020054945.1 Mahella sp. | reverse complement strand
GGGCAAAAATTGATCCAGCTCTTATTTGAGAAAAAATTTATTTTCGGTGTCCCTCTAAGCCCGATTTATTGCTCATCTTAAATTCATGCTTCACCCCTGCCATGCAATACCGTCACTTGATGTGTACTGATGGAGATTCTCGTCTGTCATCCACTGCGTTATGATTTCATCGTTATCGACGGATATAGCGATACCGTTGACTTTGCTCTGGTATTCTGCCAGCATCGTCGGCTGCTGCCATTGATTGACTACAATCTTGCCATACATTATCTCATGGTTTGTATCCCCATATTGATACCATATCATATGCATTATATCATGTGTTGCGCATATAGATACATCATCGATGTGTTTTCGCGTCGAATAAAGCGTTTCGACACTTCTCCATCGCATATCATCAAGATAGGTATGCAATATGCAATGCGACTGGGCCCTTTGTCCGATCATTATTATATGCGGATTATTGCCGCCATCATAAAGCATATAGATACCCTCTATAGCGATCCCTTCCGGAGTAGCTATGGCGGCGTTGGTCCACTCGCGACCATTCCAATGATGATGAAATACGGCTTGTGATCGTTTGTTCTCCGATAACAGGTATACAAGATGTATTTCCGATGTGTTCGCTAAAATATTTATTTGGCTTATGCCGGCACCTTCCTTGCTGTAATCGTATATAATCTTACCGCTCCATGAATGCCAGTCATACTTATAAAGGAGCAGATGCCCATCGAAACTACAACACAATAAGCGCATTGTCCCATCTGGCTCACAAGCGATATCAAAATCTTTTATATTATCAACCAGCATGTCCTGGCCAGACGAGCTTTGACACATAAGCTTGCTATCATCCAAATAGATCCGCATCTCACCCTTATCTGTATCCACTATAAAATGCCGTTTGCCTGTAGATTTCATGTAATATCACCCCACATTAATCACTATATTCCGATTTATGCTCGGCGGTGATTATGTGGTGACACTTTTAGCTATTATAGCATATCATGGTATTGTACAAAGGATATATGAAATATATATTGAAATCATTATAAGGGGTGGATTGATAAATGTCGTTTTATTCGGATAAAAATATAGGCATAGAGAATATGCCATGCCCGGTCAAAGACGGAAATATAGGACGAATTGCGGAGAAGGTATGCATCGAAGTCAAAAAGGTATACGATGCCGGCCTCCAGCAAGAACAACTGGATAACGTCGTTATAACTTTGACCGACGTAAGGCCCGCGGTCACATTCACACCTCCTTTGACATTTGTAAGCTGCCGCACCGTGTGCGTGCAGGGTACAATAAGGAACCTGGTTATAACGCCCATAGAAAATAGGGATAACTTTGCCAGGGTAAGGGCTGATGTGGACATACCGATAGAAGTCACATTCACAGATGCCGATGGTACTCGCGGTACCGGTCTGGCAACCATAACGGTCCACAAGGATATAATACTCTTCATGCCTCCTGCATCGGTTATACCGTCGCAAATAGAGTCGATAGTAAACGCCGTATGCGTGAGCGGGAATTATATGGGCGATTTCCAATTCGGCATATCGGTATGCGTAACCGTAATATTAAAAGTAGTAGCCGAAGTAGAGCTCTTAATACCGGCTTTGGGGTTCTGCAAAATACCGCCGGCAGAAGAATATGCGGAAAATATCTGCGAAGAGATCTTCAACCTGCCTTTATATCCTCCGCAGTTGCTCGACCTGGAGGATTAACGTCTCATTTTGTTAAAGCCGAAGGTATATATACCTCCGGCTTATCTATTATATGCTTTCTAATGGTTTAACATTGCCGAAATTAGGCTCTGGACCATCTACCGGTGCCGCCCAACGCACGGCATTGCTTAGCACCTTCTGCACCTCGGGTTGATAGTATATGGGGAAAGTCTCGTGACCGGGGCGGAAATAGAATATCTTGCCCTTTCCTCTGTGATAGCAACAGCCGCTCCTGAATACTTCTCCGCCTGCAAACCAGCTTATAAACACCAATGTATCAGGCTGCGGTATATCAAAGCGCTCGCCGTACATCTCGGTGTGCGGTACCTCTATGTACTCGGGCAACCCATCGGCTATTGGATGCCCGGGCTCCACCACCCACAAGCGTTCTTTCTCTCCGGCTTCGCGCCATTTAAGATTACATGTCGAACCCATAAGCTTTTTGAATATCTTTGAGAAATGCGCCGAATGAAGTACTATGAGTCCCATACCGTCCATAATCCTGCTATAAACCTTATCCACCACTTCGTCGCTGACCTTATCGTGGGCCATATGCCCCCACCATATCAGTACATCGGTATCATTTAGGACATCATCGGTTAAACCGTGTTCCGGCATATCCAGCGTTGCGGTTTTGGCCTGTATACCCGGCTGTGTATTTAAGTACTCCGCTATAGCATTATGTATACCCTTCGGATATACGCGAGCTACTTCTTCATCTTTTTTTTCATGAAGATACTCATTCCAAACCGTTACTTTTATGGAATCGCTCATTTAAAACACCTCCTATAAATTTACGCATCGATTATATGTCTTATGGCTTGAAAGCATGATAATTATACCATGATAGCGATTGATTTATCAACTCAAAGTTTCAGGGATCGGGCATTACCGGAGATAATGGACTAAATCAGCCAATTCCGGTATGAGGGGACTCCTTGCAAATGAGCTGAAACAGGAGTAAAGTATATGTGTAAACATTTAAAATCAGTGAGGAGGAGTTTTTATGTCGGATAGTGTTATTGCCGCTCAGCTGTATACCGTTCGGGAATTCACCAAGACGCCGGAAGATATAGCTGAAACCATGAAGAAGGTGCGGGAGATAGGTTATAAGGCTGTGCAGCTTTCTGCCTTGGGCCCAATTGACGTAAATGAACTCAAGAAGATATTAGATGCAGAAGGCCTCACGGCCTGCGCTTCCCATGTATCCTTGGAAGAGGCACGCAATCAGACAGACCGGGTTATAGAGGAGCATCTCATACTCGGTTGCAAATATGTAGCCATAGCTGCATTGCCGGCCGATTACCGCAATGCCGAAGGATATCATCGTTTCGCACAAGAAGCGGCCGAGATCGGAGAGAAATTTGCCGCCGCCGGATTGGTGCTGGGTTATCACAATCATAGCTTTGAACTGGAAAAATTCGATAATAAAACCGGTTTGGACATCATATATGAGGAGAGCAACCCGCAATACCTGACAGGTGAGATAGATACCTATTGGATACAACATGGAGGCGCCGAACCGGCTGCTTGGATAAGAAAGCTCAAAGACCGTATGCCTCTGGTACATTTCAAGGATATGGGAATTGTGAGCGGCCAACAAACCATGTTCGAGGTAGGCGAGGGTAACCTCAATTGGCCATCCATATTGGCTGCTTGTAAAGAAGTAGGCGTGCTGTGGTACATAGTGGAGCAGGATATATGCAGGCGTGATCCATTTGAGAGCTTAGCCATAAGCCTGCGCAATATGCAGGCCATGGGGTTGAGATAATATAATGGCCGACGCTATTATCGCGCCGGCCGTTATAAAATTTTCACACATATTAAGGCAGTTTGTTCCCAGCCGCTTTATAGATCTCATACCACTCTTGTCTTGTAAGCTCAACCTCAGACGCTTGGCAAATATCCTTCAGGCGCTTGCTATTCGTTGTACCGACGATGGTTTGGATCTTTGCGGGATGTCGCAGTATCCACGCCACAGCTATAGCAGTGTTGGCAACCCCTTTTTCCTCTGCAATCTCATTTATTTTTTGATTTAACTCTGGGAATTTATCATTATCCAAAAATACACCATCAAAGAAACCATATTGGAACGGCGACCATGCTTGGATCGTGATGCCTTTTAAACGGCAGTACTCCAAAATGCTCCCATCTCTATTTATAGAAGGTTCATTTTTCATGTTAACATTAAGGCCGAAATCGATCATTCCCGTATGGGCAATGCTGAATTGGAGCTGATCTATAAGGATGTCTTGATTCAGGTATTTACTCAGAAGCTCTATCTGCATAGGATGTTGATTGCTCACACCAAAATATTTAACCTTGCCGCTGCGATAAAGGATATCGAAAGCCTCCGCCACTTCTTCCGGTTCCATGAGAGTATCCGGACGGTGCAAAAGCAGAATATCTATATAATCAGTTTTCAATCGCTTTAAGCTGCCATCGACGGAGGCTAAAATATGTTCTTTCGAAAAGTCATAAAATCCGTCTCTTATACCACATTTGGTTTGAATAATAAATTTTTCCCTGATGCTGGGCTTCATGTCCACAGCTTCTGCAAACACTTCCTCGCTCTTACCTATGCCATATATGTCCGCATGGTCGAAGAAGTTGATCCCTGCTTCCAACGCGGTGTCAACCAGCGCGGCCACCTCGCCTATAGGCATTTTTGCAATTCTCATACACCCGAGAGCGATGGCTGGAGCATGTAGTTTCCCATTTCCAATATCGATATATTTCACAATAATCGCCTTCCTTTGCTTTCTTTATATCCAAAGATTAGCACAATACGATTTCGTTTGTCAAGAGGCTGATGACCTTTTCATGCTTGACCACAGGCAAGGCGTTAACTATTTTATCGCTGCCGGCATATATATTATAATATAACGACAAATGAGCCGTTATGGTACTTATAAGGCAACGGCGCCTGGAGAGCGATGTCAGACGCCATTTTTTGTTTAAAGTCATTTAGGAGGAATAAATATATGTGTGGAATAACCGGTTGGATTGATTGGGAAATAAATCTGACACAACAGCGACAAGTTATAGAGGACATGACCGCTACGTTAACCCATAGGGGACCGGACGACCAGGGCATATGGTTGTCGCTCCATGCCGCTTTAGGCCATCGCCGCCTTATAGTAGTAGACCCCGAGGGCGGTGGGCAACCGATGGTGCGTCGGTACAACGGCCATACTTATATCATCGTATACAACGGCGAACTCTATAACACCGATGAGATACGGCAGGAATTGAAATGCCTGGGGTATAGCTTTCAATCTCGATCAGATACAGAAGTTCTGTTAATCTCATTTATCGCATGGGGGCCGTCTTGCCTGCAGCACTTCAACGGCATATTTGCCTTCGCCATCTGGGACGATACGGCACAAAAACTGTTCATGGCCCGCGACAGGTTAGGTGTCAAGCCTTTATTCTATGCTCAGATAGGACACGGTATCCTGTTCGGTTCTGAGATAAAGGCCATTCTGGCCCATCCCGATATAAGGCCCGAGGTAGATGCCGAAGGTCTGGCTGAAGTGCTGGTCATAGGCCCCGCGCGCACGCCCGGCCATGGCATTTTTCGACATATAAATGAATTGCGGCCAGGGTATTACATGAACTATGATCGCAGCGGCATGGAAATACGTCAATATTGGGAATTGGATAGTCATCATCACAGCGATGATATAACTACCACCGCTGATACCGTACGCTGGCTGGTCAAGGATGCAGCAGAGCGGCAGTTGGTATCCGATGTGCCGGTATGCACGCTGCTGTCGGGCGGGCTGGACTCCAGCGCCCTCACCGCCTTTGCGGCAGCCGCCTTTCAGCGTCAAAGCAGGGATCCCCTGCATACTTATTCGGTGGATTACGTAGATAACCAACGCTATTTTCAGCGCAACGCTTTCCAGCCCAGCTCTGATGCCGACTGGGTACCTGTCATATCAGACTTCCTAGGCACGCGGCATCACTCGGTATTAATAGATACACCGGAATTAGTTGAGGCACTGAAAGATGCTGTTCACGCCCGCGATATTCCGGGGATGGCCGATGTGGATTCATCGCTGTATCTATTCTGCCGCGAGATCAAAAAGGGCGCCACAGTAGCGCTATCAGGCGAATGCGCTGACGAGGTATTCGGCGGTTATCCGTGGTTTTATAGGGAAGACGCCTTAAATGCCAATACGTTTCCATGGTCTATAAAGATCAGAGAGCGATGCGCCATTCTTTCACCCGACGTGTCAGAGCGCCTGAAGCCCGAGGAATATTTGGCTTATCGATATGAACAGGCACTAAAAGAGGTGCCGCGCTTACCGGGTGAAGCCCCCAAAGACGCTCGGATGCGCGAGATGTTTTATCTCAACCTCACGCGCTGGATGCCGGTATTATTGGATAGAAAGGATCGCATGAGCATGGCCACAGGATTGGAAGTCCGCGTACCATTCTGCGACCATCGCATCGTAGAATACGTATGGAATATCCCATGGGACATAAAGTACTACAATCAGCGCGAAAAGGGTATTCTTCGCTATGCGCTGACCGACCTTTTACCCGAAGATATACTGTGGCGCAAAAAGAGCCCCTATCCTAAGAGCCATAACCCCGCATATCTGGAATCGGTTCGCCGGTGGGTGCTGGATATATTAAGCGACCATTCATCGCCTTTATTGCCGCTGATAAATATCGATACGGTACGCAGTATAGCCCAATCGAACATGGACACCCTCGACCTGCCATGGTTCGGCCAACTCATGACCGGCCCACAGCTTTTGGCCTATTTGGCCCAGATCAATACATGGCTGAGCGATTATCATGTGACCATAGTATAAAAAGAATCCAAACCGAACTGCCGTCATTTCGTTTTTTGTAAACGAAAGTTTTTAAACTAAAAAATCCTCGGAACGTTAGTAATCACTAGCATTCCGGGGATTACTTATAAAAAACAGCTGCAAAACTGTGATCGTCAACGAATTTTTGAGCCACTCGCTAGCGAAATTTTGAGCCACCTTTGCAGGATTTAAAAGCAAATTCTACAGTTTATAAACACCGTATAATATGCTATAATGTATATATAATTGCTGGAGATGAGGAGAGTAACGATGGATGGTATGCCAAGTCAGCCTTATGATATAACCATAAAGAGTATTTTTTCAGACATAACCGACGATATGATGGCTTATTTCATGAATATAAACATCGACAAAGCGGAAGAGTTAAACATCGAGTTCACGCATGTCGAGCGCAGAGACAGCGATATGATCTACAAATGCATTGTCGAAGACAGCAACGTTGCGGTACATCTTGAATTTCAGTCGGGCAATGATAAAAAGATGCCTTATAGAATGCTCAGGTATGCTCTGGAAATTATCGAGAAGTATTCACTACCCGTTTATCAGGCTGTGATTATATATGGGTAAAGATGCTTTCAATATGGCTGATGGCATAGCATATAACTTTGGAGACAATAATAGGTTAGAATATAATTATAGGCTGATAGATTTGGGGAAGATAAAATTTGATGAGATAACCCGAACGCCGTATTACGACTTATACGCTTTGCTGCCTCTTATGGATAGAGAAAGACGACGGCAAAAAGGAGAAGAATACTTGATAGAATGTACAAAGGCGATAGCAGCAATACCTATTGAACTAGATCGAAAAAAAGAAATAGCATTTAAGGCTGAAATATTTTCGGGTATAGTATTCGGCAAAGAAATCATAGAAAAGATTTTTGAGGAGGTGAGCAGAATGCTAAACTTACAAGAATCGGAAACATATAAGATGATACTGGATAAAGGCATAAAAGAAGGTATAAAAGAAGGTATGGAAAAAGGTATGGCGCAAACTATTATTAAACAATTGCGCAAAAAACTAAACGGTTTACCAGCTGGATACGAGGAAAGAATATTAGCTGCATCTTGCGAGCAATTGGATGCTATAGCTGAAAACATCTTTAATATAAACAGCACAGAAGACCTTGACAAGTTCCTCGAATAGGGCTGCCATCGATCTGTTCCGCAAATCTGTTCCGCAAAAGGGGGCTATATGCCCCCATACATAAAATTATTTACATACCCGACTTTTCCCCCGTCCGTTTTACCCTTGACATCAATCAGCCGCAACAGCGCGGTTAAGAAGGGCTGTTTACTTGTTTACCCATAAATTTCTTCAACCATTTAAATAACCTCACACCGTCTTTTTTTGTGCTTCCATTATAATCATCAATGTATTCTCTTTCTATAATTAATTCCTTTCTTATACTAATAACTCTAGATTGATCAGGTTTTATCATAATTTCGTCATCATCCTCAGATATAACATAGCAATCAATATCTTTATATTCGTCTTTCGATGATTTAAAATCTCTAACTTTGATAATGCATTTTGGGAGGTTATTTAAACTTCCAAAAGTTAAAATATAGCTACAAGCAAATATTGTATATATATATGTTAATAAAGCAAAAATTAATGGAGCAATAATATTTTCTAATGTAGCAAAAGACATATTACTTTTTATATTATTAATTTGACTAAATGCATAAACTATATCAGTGAGAATACAAACTGCTGAAAAGAATAACATTGCTACAACAATAAGTATAGATAGCCGCGTTTTCGATGGTTTAGAATAATATTTATTTGGACTATAAAGCTTTTTTCTCAAACTATTCATGCATTCGTAGGAAACTATTGTTATACCCCCGGGAATTAGTATTTGAACCATCATAAACCATGAAATTGACTTATTTAAAAGAATTGCCGATATTATGATGCCAAAAAATATAATTACAAATAATACTAATAATGTATATTGTTTTGCTTGCTCTTTTATAAAGGGTGTTTTAGATCTTATGAGCAGCGTATTTATGGGAATTAAAAAAATAAATTCAGTTATTATTACTATGATTGTAACAAGCAACCCAATGATATCAGTTTGTGCAATTTGCTCAAATATTCCATCCATTATATACGCCTCCCTTCCTTTATAATCCCTTCACTCACAGCTTCTATCTCGGCATCTGTAAGCCCCACAGAGCTGGACAGGTTTATCCCCTTGGCCGCTGTCTCCTCTGTAACCGACAGATCGCCCTTTCTGCAATCTTTATAAGGCTTAATGGTATCATTTCTATCATTTCCATCTTATAGGTTGTATATCTCGGCTTTATATCGATCGAGATTATGCTTTATCCACTCGATGGTTATAGCAAGCCCTTGATCCAGCGTATATTCTGGCTTCCAGTCTAGGATCTCTTTTGCTTTTGAATTATCGGCCAAAAGGCGGTTAACCTCGCTTTTTTCGGGCCGCAGCCTCTGCTCTTCGGTATGTATGGTTATCTCTTTGCCCATTATCGTCGCTATCTTATCGGCCAGTTGACCTATAGATATTTCAAAACCCGAGCCTATGTTTATGACATGGCCCACTGTATCATCGTTCTCTGCCATCTTTATAAACCCCTGCACGGTATCCTTTACGAAGGTGAAGTCCCGAGTCGGAGTTACAGCGCCCAGCTTAACTGCACCTTTTGTCAAAGCCTGTACTATTATGGTAGGTATTACCGCCCTGGCCGATTGCCTCGGGCCATAGGTATTGAAAGGGCGTATGGTAGTCACGGGAAGGTTAAAGGCTCTATAGAAGCTCTCCACTATCTTGTCAGCGCCAATCTTACTGCCCGAGTAGGGCGACTGTCCCTGTAGGGGATGATCCTCGTCTATGGGAACATACCGGGCGGTGCCATAGACCTCGCTGGTGGAGGTATGCACAATCTTTAATACACCGGCATCGAGGCAGGCCTGCATGACGTTCAATGTGCCTTCCACATTGGTCTTGACATAGGCCATGGGTGAGAAATAGGAATATGGTATGGCTATCAGCGCCGCTAAGTGAAATACTATGTGTTTGCCGGCCATAATCTTTTTTAAGCCGTCCATCTCCCTTATATCGCCAGTTACGACCTCTATGCTGTTCCTTATGTTTTTGTCTAATGTCTCTATCCAACCCCAGTTATTGAAAGAATTATACTGCACCAATGCAGTCACATCGGCACCCATCTCGACCAATGCCTCGGTAAGATGGCTGCCTATAAATCCTTCCGAACCGGTCACGAGTACTTTTTGTCCTTCTATTTTCAATGCGTTTTTACACCACCTTAAATTAACCAAATATGTTGTAGTAATCGTTGGCTGCTTTTTGATAATCCGCCATCTGGCCTATATCCATCCAATATTCGGTAATAGGAAAGCTGCCTATGGACAGGTTATTGTCTATGGCCTGGTTTATCAAGACGTTGAAATCGTAATATTCATTCTCGGGTATATAATCGATAAGCTTAGGGTTAAGGCAATATATGCCGGCGTTTATGAAATAACCTATGATAGGCTTTTCATCCATGCCGGTTACGGCTATATCGTCCATCCTCACTACGCCGTAGGGTATCTGCATTTCATATTTCTTGGTGGCTATGGTGAGATCAAAGCCGTTTTTCATATGAAAGTCCATCATATTCGCCAGATTGAGGTTGGTCAAAAGATCGCCGTTCATGACGAAAAACGGTTCAACAAGATACTCTTTTGCCAAGCGTATGGGACCCGCCGTGCCAAGCCTCTTGGTCTCCTTTATGTAGTGTATGTCGACGCCTAAATGTCGGCCGTCTTTTAGATAACCTTCTACGACATCTGCCTTATAGTTTACCGATATCAATATATTGGTAAAACCGTTTTGCTTAAACTGCTCTATGATGGTTTCTATTATGGGTTTATCTCCCACCTTTAGCATGGGTTTGGGTACATCCTCTGTCAATGGTCGCAAGCGGGTACCCAAGCCACCTGCCAAAAGCAATACGAAATTGGTTTTCTTCCTCGGCTTTATGATATCCTGCCATAGTATCATATCCTTCAGATGTCCTTGCGCATCTGTGACGGGTATGTGCTTGAAGGAGCGTTCGGACATAAGGCGCAAAGCCGTATCATAAGGAGTGCCTTCCATGATAACAGTATAGTTTTTATTCATGGCCGTTTCTATGCAGGCGTTTATATCGGCGCCTCTCAGTATGGCTCTGCGTATATCGCCATCGGTGGCCATACCCAAAAGCTTAAATTCGTCATCCACCACCAGCGCTATCTCCAATGCGCTTTTATCTATGACCTCTATGGCCTCTCTTATGGTGGCATTTGTGGATATGCAGGCCTTTTTAAGTCTCTCTATATCCATAAGCTATTCCTCCTTCAAAACCAAAATTCTTGCCGGCACGTCCACGGCCGCAGCCCCATCCGGTATATCCCTTATGACCACAGCGCCGGCGCCAATGGTAACATTTTCACCTATCTTTATGCCCTGTAGTATCGTAGCCCCGGCTCCCACATGGCTACATCGGCCTATCGACACGCCGCATATCTTAGTCCTGACGTTTATGGCCGTATTGGCCAGCACATCATTGCCTTCTTCTATAAATAATATATCGAGAAATCTGCGCCGAAGAATTAATGATATTTATCATGACATTGTTGGAGCTTTTGACGCTCCCTGCTGCTTTTTCGTTTTCTCTATTATGCCATATATGTTATAATCACCCATCAATTGCAATGCGTCTATGATGACCTTGGCATGTCCTCCACCGCCTATGAGTATTACATCATTCATATATAACCTCTAATATGTAATCCTTTTTTGTATAAAACCGCCGCTTATGTCGATGCTTTTCAATATATCCACAATCTTTCGGCTAGCGTTGCCATCGCCATAAGGATTTATACACTCTTTAAGGCGACTTCTAAAACCTTCGTCATGAAGCGCTTTGTCGATGCCCTGAAGGATCTCATCTTTGCTGTTTCCCACATCTATGACATTGCAAGCCCTCAGCCGTCCTTGCTGTCTTGTACCTATATTCACCACAGGCAGCTTAAAAGAGGGGGCCTCGATTATACCGCTGCTGGAGTTGCCTATCATAACGTCGACGTATCTGAGCATGTTTATGTACTCCAATTGGGATATATTTTTATATATCGCCATAAATTCATGATCTCGCACATAGCCTTCGATGATCTTTACAATCTCCCTGCCGCCGCTGTCTGCGTTTGGATAGGTGATAATGACGGGATACTTCAAATAAACCAATGCCTCCATGAGCCTCTCAATCTGCTCTTTCACCTGTAGGCGCTCTGTGGTAACTGGATGATATGTCATCAACAAAACGGGAGAATAGGCTAAAAGGGGGTATTTTTCCGTCAGTTCCTCTCTGTTTATAACCGGCGCCTGTTTAATATAATCCAAGCCCGGCGCTCCAACGACAAAGACCCTGCCGGGGTCTTCTCCCATTTTCTCTATCCTTCGTGCACTGTCCTCTGTAGCGGCAAGGTGTATATGCGACAGCTTGGTTATGGCATGGCGCACCATCTCATCCACCGTGCCGGTCACCTCGCCGCCGTGTATGTGAGCTATAGGTATATTAAGATGAAGAGCGGCTGTGGCGGCTGCAAGCATCTCGCCCCTATCGCCCAAAACAACCAAGATATCCGGAGTAATCTGTTCTAGCGCCTGAGCAATGCCTATAATGCCGATGCCTATGGATTTTGCCATAGCGCCGCCCGTATCGGCCGATAACAGCGTATCGACTTTGGCAGCTATGGGAAAGTCGGTTTCGATCTCTTTTATGGTAAGACCGAATTCTGGGGAAAGATGCATTCCGCATGCTATTAGTAAAAGTTCCAAATCAGGATCGTCTTGTATGGCTTTTAATAAATAATACATAATACCATAATCAGCCCTGGTGCCTGTAATTACTGCTATTTTTCTCACAATCATATTCCTCTCAAATGATCATATCTATTGTGATGACTGTGTTTTTAGGTATATCATGGCGCGCTCTCCTACCGGCTATATAGTCAATAAAAGCCGGAGGCAAGCCGCCGGCCGGTCTTTTTGCTGTCAAAAAGCTCTTTTCTATGACAGCACCGCTTTTTATATCTGTATTTGCCACTATGCTGCGCCGGACAACCTCTTTAATCTTTCGTTCATCGGCACCGATGACTTTTATCCCATCGCCCAGACCTGCTTCCACATGCCGTATGCTCCGTACCATTTGCTTTAACTCATGAGGCTCCAGCGATGCCTTATGATCAGGGCCGGGCATATTCCTATCTAGAGTGAAATGCTTCTCTATGACCGATGCGCCCAAAGCCGCCGCGGCTATGGATATCTCTATACCTTCTGTATGATCGGAGTAACCAACTTCAAGGCCAAAAGCGGTTTTCAAGGTATTCATCGCCTTAAGGTTTATGCTGTCATAAGGCGCAGGATAGCTTGTCACGCAATGGAGCAGAACTATTTTATCGTTTCCTTCTTCCTTTATGGCGCCTATAGCCTGCTCTATCTCGCCTAAAGAAGCCATACCCGTCGATAGTATTATGGGCTTTTTATAGCCCGCTATGAATTTTAACAAGGGTATATTGGTGACCTCACCCGATCCTATCTTATATGCGGGTATGCCCAAATATTTCAGCAATTGGGCGCTCTCTTCATCAAAAGGCGTTGATAGAAATACAATATGACGCTCATCGCAGTATTGTTTCAAACGAGGCCACGCATCGTCGGGCAGCTCAAGTGCTTTGAGCATATGGTACTGCGTTTTATCGCTGCCGGTATTGGCCTTTTGGTACTCGGCCATATCTGCATCAACCGTCACCAGATTGTCAGCCTTGAAGGTCTGAAACTTTATGGCATCGGCTCCTGCTTTTACAGCGGCATTTATCATCTGCATGGCTAGATCGATATCACCGTTGTGGTTTACGCCAGCTTCGGCTATTATAAAGCAAGGGTGCCCTGGACCTATGGTTCTGTCAGCAATCGTCAGCATTGCACAATCCCTCCTTTAAGCAAATACTCTGCTATATGAAAGTCCAACATATCGTCTATATCCAACGAACGTTCTCTTGGCATAATATATGGTATGGTATACTCTGTAAAAAAAGTTCTGCGTTCACACAATACCTCAGGCGACGCTATATATATAGCACCATTTAGCTTATACGCTTTGGGAATGTCTTGGCGCCTTGTATGATCTATATGTCCCATAAGCGGCGTCAATACCCCACCTTCTATGCTCATCATCCAGTATGGGTTATCGTCGGCGATGCATATGCTGACCAAAGATAACGGTCTTCTTTCGGCATATACGGCTACAGCATTGTCTATATCCCTTGCGGACCTAAAAGGTGATGTGGGTTGAAGAAGCATTATAATATCAGGAGAATATCCCTCATTTTCATTAAGCCATTCAATGGCATGCAGAACCACGTCTATGCTCAACGTATTATCTAACGCCAGTTCCTTAGGCCGTATGAATGGCACCTGTGCCCCATATTGCTCGGCAATATCGGCTATATGCTCATCATCGGTGGATACGACAAGGCGCGTCAGACATTCTGACTTTCTAGCCTGTTCAATGGTGTATGCTATCAATGGTTTACCGCAAAGGAGCTTTAAGTTTTTATGCGGTATGCCCTTTGATTCGCCACGTGCCGGTATCAATCCCAATATCTCCATGGCCTTATCGCTCCACTGCCGCATGATCCCCGGCATGCTCATTCAGCCCATACATAGCTTTTATCTTAGCTATGCATTGTTCAAGATGGGGCAAGCTATGGATTATTGCAGCGTTAAAGCCTTCGTAGAGGGCCTTGGATCTGTTTGCCACCCTCATACCCGTATCCCGTCTATCCTCACCCGCGTTTTCATTATAACCTTCCATAACCTTAAATGTGACCAATTCCAAAATGGAGGCCAAGATGGCAAGCCGATCTTTATCCTCTTTTATCTTGGCGTCTATATCATCCAGCCGTTTCAATATGCGGTTTATCTCATACGTTTTATTATCCTGGTAAACCTTCAATAATTTCTCTGATAGCCTTATGCCATTTCTTCCTAGGCGCTTTATCTCCTTTAATGCATCTAAAGTTTCCTCCAGTTTCTTTGTGATGGAGCCTATCTTCTCCTCATCCAAAGGCTCGTAGGCTTCAATAGTCTGGCTTAAAACCTTCTCTGTATGTATATTCTCTCTGCAATACTGATCGATGGCATCCTTAAAGGTCATTATCCGCGTTCCATGGATCTTAGCTCCGCCTTCTGTGGCATCTATGACCTCGGCCCTATCGCCCGCCGCCTGTATGGCATTCTCAAACCATGTCAAAAAAGACAGAAACGACGGGCTGGTCAACACGGGCTGCCCATCGATGCCCTCCACATATCTATAATTGCCACTATCGCCTTTCACTTTATCCTTCTCATACATGGTCCCTTGAGCATGGGTATGGCCGTCGGATGAATAAGCCAGATCCTGCCCTATCAATATGATGGGCTCGGCTTTCAAATGCAGCGCCATGCTGAAGGCCACATTGGCCACCGACGGACCTGATTCCACCGTTCCCAGCGGCTCGCCAAGCTGCATCTCTAGCCACATGCTCATAGGATCATATATGTTCATGATAAACCTTGGACCCTCCCACGATTCCACGATGGATGGATGGAGCGTAAAACTATAAGCTAAGGGTATACGGCACAATACCTCTTTAAAATGGTCGTAATTTTTCAGGCTGCCGTCCACCGATATCACCATATCGGGTACAATATCCTCTTTAAGCAATGCCTTCAACGCTGTGCCCACGCACAATATAAGTGCTTTGTCCTTTATCTCATTCAATAGGTGCATGTTTTTATTCAACGATGGCCCGGCCGATACTATGACCACGGGCTTACCTATGAATTTATCGAACAGCCGTCCTATGGGTATGCTTTGAAGTGCGTAAGGCAGGCTGGCAAAAAAGTTGTCCTGCCATTGAGCGGCATAATGCAAAAGCGTGTTGCGGTTTATTACTTTCGCGTTAATTACATCCCTCGCGGCGTCGGTAAAATCCTTGTAATGTTGGCCGAAAATGCGGCTGTAAGGGCCAAAATCCACAAACACGCAGTGCTCCATCTTATTGTAGGCTATGTATTGGGATAAGAAGAAGGTTATACCCTTTATGTCGTCGGCCACAGAGATAAAAACACGCTTATCCTCCAATAATTGCCTCACCCATTCGGCTTCAATGGCATGGAGGAATATACCTACCGAAGGCTCCACTATCAACAGGCGATTTTCATCGCTCATGCGCTCTAATAGTCTGTCAACATGGTATCCTAATCCCATGCCGTATACTATCACCACGCTGTCGGGCTTTAGATCAACGGCGTCCGCCCAGCGCTTTGCTTCCTTTACAGGATCGTAGGAACTATGCATGAATATTTTTTTATCTTCACATTCGTATTGAAGCGTATTGCCGCCCAGTTTAGCAGGCAATATATGCGATCTATTATAATCATCTCGCGATGTATCTTTCACTTTTTCATATATTCTTGGAAATTTATCTTTCAGCCATTGCATGGCATCCATCTGCGTTTATCCTTTCAAACCCATTTTTATATCGTTCAGCCACTCTATCAATATCGGCTTTATCTCATAATTCAAAATATCCGATACCAAAGTATAGTCCTGATTTTCCAATGCCTCGGCCATAGCCTTTAAGGGCTCTTGCAATGCTTGGGGATCTATACCGGTACTGCCACCCCAAAAGGGCATGGTAAGGTTTACGGCATCGTTTATCCATTCCAATCCATCCAGTACCTCGCCGAATAAGGCTATGGCCTGGCTTTGGCTGCCCGTCTGAAATCTGTCGGTAACCGTTTCTATGCCGCCGATAAGCTTTGGGATGTATTCCGTCGCCTGTTTCAACGTATCTTCCATCAACTGTCTTTGCTCATCCATGCTAATGTGCCTTTCTTTAAAAAAATAGGACCCCTTAATATTATCTTTTTATATTTTTTTGTCGAATAGAATCCCTAAAAATTTCTCAATCCGCGCTTCAATATCCAAAAGTATCTGAGGCGGTATCTCCTTTATGATCCTGCCGGATTCATTATCTATGACCCGTACCATAAGCTTGCCGGTATCTTCATGCACCGTAAATTTCAGGCTCCTATTCAATATGGAAAGAGCCTTATTCATGTCCTCGACGCTTTTTTCCACATCGTCCTTGGTAAACCGCCCGGGCGCCATGCTCTCTCCCCAGCCTTCGCCTTGAGCATCCAAAGGGCGTATATGTTCTTGGGCCACAGGTTGTGCGGTTTTCCCCGTCACGCCCCAAGCGTTTGAACCGCCGGGTATTGTTGTAACATCGTTCACCAGTTATCACCTTCTTTTTTTAAAAAAGCCGACCGATAGCCGGCCGGCTTTTCCGAAACACAAGAACTATGACTATTACTGCAATAGCTGTAATACGGTTTGAGGCTTGGCATTGGCCTGAGCCAACATGGCTGTGCCTGCCTGAGCCAATATATTGGTCCTGGTGAACTCCATCATCTCTTTGGCCATATCTACGTCGCGTATGCGGGATTCTGCGGCCTGCAGGTTCTCAGCCGATGTGTCGAGGTTGGCCACTGTATGCTCTAAACGGTTCTGGTAGGAACCAAGCTTAGCGCGTTCTGTGGAAACCTGATCGATGGCATCATCAAGAACGCTCAAGTAAGCAGTTATATCACCAGCTGAAACAGTAATAGCAGTCCCACCAGATGTTGTATAATCAGCAACTTGAATGCTCGCAACTTTCGTACCACCCGTAGTGATGTCACCTAAAGCATCAGCATGCATATCGTTGATTGTCAAGGAAATAACTTGACCGCTATTTGCACCTATCTGGAATACTAAGCCGGCAGCAGTACCATCCAACAGGTTTTTGGTATTAAACTGCGTGGTATCAGCGATCCTATTGATCTCATTTTGAAGTTCTGAAATTTCTTGCTGTATCTGTGCCCTATCCTCCGATGTATTGGTATCGCTGCCAGCCTGGACAACCAGCTCCCTCATCCTCTGCAGAATGCTGTGGGTCTCATTCAAGCCACCTTCAGCGGTCTGTATGAGGGATATACCATCCTGAGCGTTTCTGGAAGCTTGGGTTAAGCCCCTGATCTGGCCCCTCATCTTCTCGGATATAGCCAAACCTGCTGCGTCATCGCCGGCCCTGTTTATGCGAAGGCCCGATGAGAGTTTTTCCAGCGCTTTTGCGCCGGCATTGTTGGTCGCAGTCAATTGCCTGTAGGCGTTCATTGCCATTACGTTATGATTGATAATCATGGGTTTACTCCTCCTTGAAATTTTTATTCGGCATCCATGCCTTTATTAAGCTCGTCCTCATTATTTGCTGCCCGGCCGCTGCAGCATAATAAGGATTTGCTTTCATATATTATATCGGAATGTGTACGGAAAGACTTTAAAGAAAATTTAATGTTCATCTATGCCTTCATTGAATTCTACAAGTATGACATCCTGGCCTATCTTTTTTATCTTTTCCCATGGTATTATGTATTCTTTGCTTTTACCGAAAATATTGAATTTATTATTGCCAGGCACTATTATGGCCGTTATGCGGCCTGCCTCCAGATCAAACTCCATATCCACAATAGGCCCCAGTCTCTTGCCATCCAGTACGTTTACTACTTCTTTCTGACGGATATCAGAAGATTTATCCATATAAGATCATCCCCATAGTATAGTATTCTCTTTCATTATATGCGGGAGATATAAAAAAGTGCACCGTACGGTGCACTTTTTAAATGTATTTTCTCATATGGCTCAATGCGGATTTTTCCAGCCTGGAAACCTGCGCCTGGGATATCCCTATCTCCTCGGCCACCTCCATCTGAGTCCTTCCTTGAAAGAAGCGCATGGCCAATATGGTCTTTTCCCTTTCGCTGAGCTTTTGCATCGCTTCCTTCAATGCTATGGTCTCCAGCCAGTTATCGTCCTGATTTTTATCATCACTCACCTGATCCATAACATATATCGCATCTCCGCCATCATGATATACCGGCTCAAATAGAGATATGGGGTCTTGTATGGCATCCATGGCAAATACTACTTCCTCAGCAGGCAGTTCCATGGCCTTGGCTATTTCTTCCACTGTCGGTTCTTTGCCGTTCTTGGCCACGAGCTGTTCTCTGACCTGCAACGCTTTATATGCTGTATCTCTAAGCGAACGGCTCACTCTAATGGAATTATTATCCCTTAAATAGCGCCTTATTTCACCTATGATCATCGGTACGGCATAGGTTGAGAATTTCACATTTTGACTGAGATCAAAATTATCTATGGCCTTTATCAGGCCTATGCAGCCAACCTGAAACAAATCGTCCACATATTCGCCGCGATTGTTAAATCTTTGGATAATGCTCAGCACCAGCCTCAAATTACCCCTTATGAATTCCTCTCTGGCGGCTTTATCCCCTTCTTTTATGCGTTTAAGCAGTTCTTTCATCTGCTTATCGGCAAGGACTGGTAATTTAGCTGTATTTACACCGCATATCTCTACCTTATTTATTACCATATGCCTTCCTCCACAATAAACTTACGTTAGCCTAGATTTCATTATAACCGGCATATGGTTTTTTTATACTGAGAAATGCTGCCAGTATTATATCATATGAACTATTTCTTTTTTCAACCTTTTTATGATCCGCTTCTCCAATCTGGATATATACGATTGCGATATGCCCAACATATCCGCCACCTCTTTCTGCGTTTTTTCCACGCCGTCATCCAAGCCGAATCTAAGCTGCATAATCCTCTGCTCACGCGATGGCAGCTTATTGAGCGCTATGTTCAGCAATTGCTTATCTACCTCATCCTCTATGATATTGTAGACGAGGTCCACCTCGGTGCCCAGCACGTCGGACAGCAACAGCTCATTACCGTCCCAATCGGTATTCAGCGGTTCGTCTATGGATACTTCGATTTTATTGAACCGGCAGTTTCTGCGCAGATACATAAGTATCTCATTTTCTATGCACCGCGAGGCATACGTGGCCAGTTTTATCTTTTTATCCGGGTCAAAGGTATTCACGGCTTTTATAAGGCCTATGGTACCTATCGATATAAGGTCCTCGACAGGTATGCCGGTATTATCAAAGCGCCTGGCTATGTATACTACCAAACGCAGATTTCGCTCTATGAGGATGCTTTTAACGCTCTCGTCGCCGCCGGCGAGCCTCTTCATTATATCCTGCTCTTCGTCAGACGATAATGGAGGCGGTAAAGCCTCGTTGTTGTTGATATAAAATACATACTGGTCTTCCCGCAAGCCTACCTTCGTTAAAAAACGCGACAGCCATAGTTTAATCAAACGTATATTCATAATACCCTCTCCTTCTAGATTATTAGACCGGGGTTTAACAGCATAGTATAGGCATCGTCCTGTGAAAGCCTGCTGTTGCATATTCCTATGATGATTTCCTTGGATTCTATCGTTTGCTCAGGCGTAAAGACTTTTATATAATCCGGCCTGAAACCAACCATCATGCCGTTGGATTGCCCGATGGAGTTAAACGGTATCAACCTAAAACGAAGCATGCACGGTGATCCGCTCAAGGCTTCCATTATCGCTCCTATATCCACCTCGTTGCCTGCTTGTATAATCGATGCCAGAGCATCGGGTAATAACTCTTTTATGCAAGAAAGCTCCGCTATCACCACCGGATAATTGGATATAGGATCATGGAGCACGTTGCCGGTATCCAACATGGCATTGGCCTTGACGGCCTTGCCGTCAAGCGCCACCTCTGTGGGCATCATCAAACGTTTCCTATCCAAACGCGCTCGCATATATCTCCAACAATATCCTGTTATTATATAAGCGAATACAGCGGCTATTATCATGGTAACGACGGGATACCCGTGTATATAAAATCCTCCGTTAGCCAGCATAAAATTCTGATTGGTAAAATATAATATTCCAAACGCCACACCACCAAATAAAAAGGTTACCATATAAAAGATTGCGCTCAATCTTAAAAAATCCCTCCACCTCTCTATATGAAAGCTCAATAATATCATCATGGCCGATAATACTACTTTGAATGATATATTATTCAAAAAGTAAAGCGTCGGCCAAAAGCTCCCTATAACATAAAGCGCCCCTATACCAGCTGCCGCCGCCAGCTTCCATGGATTGGTATTACAACCGCTTAGGCGGTCGACAATCCATAGGATTATAAAGTTCATAATAAAATTATCGAAGAACAATAAATCCACATATATAGTCATAAGATCTCCTCCAAGACGATCTCATATGCAAGCATTGCCCTTTAAAAAATTATATTCGCTTGTACCAACGTTTATGATTATATAATAGGTAAGAACAAAAAAATGTAGAAATGTAGTGCTCGAATGAAATTTTATATGGCATGAAGTGGCAGGCAATCTGCCACGATAAATTACCGCAGGCGGCTCGCTACTTTAGTGGCGAGAGGAATGCGGCATTCCTCCTTTGTGTTAAATATTTGATATTCATATCCATCGTTTCTCTGTAACAACTTTAAATACTTCGGGTGTACGTCAAAGCCGTTTAGTTTGAAACTCGGTCGATGGC
>NZ_JAIHAU010000028.1 GCF_020054945.1 Mahella sp. | reverse complement strand
GGCAAAAATTGATCCAGCTCTTATTTGAGAAAAAATTTATTTTCGGTGTCCCTCTAAGCCCGATTTATTGCTCATCTTAAATTCATGCTTCACCCCTGAATATTGTAACACGCTATATGGCCTTAGTCAATAGCCTGCGCAAAATATTTATTTGCAATTTTATCCATGGAGATTATTTCCCATGATAGCGCACCCGTCCTCTAGCAATACATCGTCCTTATGGATAGCCACATCGTCGATATTCAATTCCGCGCCGGTATAGGCGTCAAACGCTTTCAGCAAAATATCGGGATTTATACCACCTACACTCGGCAATAATAGCTTTGCAGTTATATATTGCCCGTCTTGCATTAAAATCAATTCTTTTATACATGGCCTTATATTGATTTCTTTTAAACCTTTTTTAGTCCGCTTTTCCATAATAATGTCATTCATACCCATGAGCATATCGATATGCGATTGCGATATCCATTGAACGCCTTCATACGGCCGTATAGTATAGCAGCCTATTGCCGCTTTACCAAGAACACCGGGTACATCATCATCCATTTCTATAGCTTCGAGCACATGCATATCATCCGGCAAAACACTGTTTAGCCTTTGAACAAAAATTTCTGCGGATAATGGTTTAACCAAATGCACGTCCATATACTCGGCTGAGCTAGGTATTCCCAACGGCGTAGGCGCAGAGAAACTTATTTTCGCATGGGGACTGAATCCTTTGCTGTAAGCCATCGGTATATCGGCTCTGCGCAATGCTCTTTCCATAGCGTGTATCATATCAAGATGGGATATAAACCTTAAATCGTTCTCCTTGTTAAAGCGTATCAACATTCGCATTACCACATACCCCTTCCCATCGCTCCATACCGCATTTTATACACGCACGCCGGCAGTCGAAAGTGGTCTTGCCTTTCAACGCTCTCTCACGCTCCCGTATAAGAAAATCCTTGGACACACCGGCGTCTATGTGATCCCATGGAAGCACTTCATCATAGGAACGAATTCGACCGGCATAAAATTCAGGATCTATGCCGCATTGTTCAAAAGCTTTAAGCCAACCCTCATAATTAAAATAATCCGTCCATGCATCGAATCGGCAACCATTGGCCAACGCAGCGGCCAATACCCTTCCCAAGCGGCGGTCGCCGCGCGCAAATACCGCCTCCATGAAGCTTAAACGGTTATCGCTCCAATGATACGTCACATGTTTCATGCGTAATTGCTGTTGTAGCAAGTGCTGCTTATATGATAAGCGGTCTATTTTATCCTGCGGATCCCATTGAAACGGCGTAAACGGTTTAGGCACAAAAGACGACGTGCTGACTGTAATATCTATATGCCTGCCGCGCTGCTCTTTAGGTATGGAATAATAGACGTCCAATATGCGACGGGCCATTTCGGCTATGCCATATAAATCATCATCGGTTTCAGTGGGCAATCCTATCATAAAATATAGTTTGACCGATTGCCACCCTTGTCGGAAGGCATATTTCACGGTACGCAATATATCGTCATCGGTGATACCCTTATTTATTACATCCCGCAAGCGCTGGGTACCGGCCTCCGGCGCAAAGGTTAAACCGGTCTTTTTTACGCTTTGAATGCGTTCCAGAAGGCTTTTATCTACGCTGTCCAATCGTAATGATGGCAATGACAATGCTACTTTCTCATCCTGAAACCTCTCCAGTAAAATCTTTACAAGCTGTTCCAACTGGCTGTAATCCCCCGTGCTTAGAGAAGAAAGCGACATCTCGCTATATCCGGTTGCTCTAATGAGCTTGTCCGCCAATTCAAGCAAGCTATCAGCCGAGCGCTCACGTATAGGCCTATAGATCATGCCGGCCTGACAAAAACGGCATCCCCTTGTACAACCCCTGAATATCTCCAGCACCGCACGATCATGTACTATATCTATATAGGGCACTATAGGGCGTTCGGGATAAGCGGCACCGCTCAAATCCGTTACTACGCGCTTGCTTATGATATGGGGGAGGCTGTCTATCTTGGGGACTATGGCATTTATAGTGCCATCGTCATTATATGAAACCTCGTAAAGCGATGGTACATAAACCCCTTCTATAGATGCTACGTGCTTCAGAAAGTTTTGCCTATCGGTATCGCCGCTATGCTTCCACGTCTTATAACAATCCACTATTTCATTTATGGCTTCTTCGCCATCTCCGATAAGAAAGAAATCTATTATGTCGGCCAAAGGCTCGGGATTATAGGCACACGGCCCGCCGGCCAGCACAAAGGGATGGTGATTTGTGCGTTCTTTGCTCCTCCATATCGACCCATGGGGCAAAAACCCTCTCGCAAAACGTATCATCTCTTTTATTCAATATGTCGTAAAGTATACGTATACCCAGATGGGACATGCCTATATCGTATACATCAGGGAATGCGAAGGCGAATCTCACTTCTACCGAATCCAGATTTTTGTGTACCGCATTATATTCATTTCCTATATACCTCGCAGGCTTTTCCACCGATAACAGTATCTTATCTATGCTTCTGTTTCTCAAAATCTTTACCTCTTTTATATCAGTTTATTCATAATCACATTAGGTCCATAATCCATAAGGGCATTTACGATCTGTATCTCGCCCACGTATCCTTTTATCTTGCCGTCTCTATCTATCACTACCACCACATTATATTTATTGGATATAAAATGGCGCATCACATCTTTTATTGTTGCCGAAGGCATCGACGCTATTTCCACAATGGGCAAAGTGCCGCTGCGCATCATGGTTTCTTTCTTGCGCGTTATATCTTGTAATGCTAAATATGTCCCCTTTTGTTTCTCGTGATGCAGGGACATAAACATAAAAATACCCATTACCAAAAAGGTCGGATTGAATGTGCCTGAAATCAATATATAAATCCCTATCGCGCATAAAATCGCGGCTATGATCCTGCCGGTATTTACAGCCATTACAGTAGCTTTTTTTATACCCAAAGGTATCGACAACAGCGCTCTTAAGATACGGCCGCCATCCAACGGAAGGCCGGGCAGAAGATTAAATACAGCCAATATGACATTGCAGCTTATAAAATAAGCCCATTTATCCGAATCTAGCATATCGTATGAATTCAACGCCGTTATAATCGAGATTATTATAAGGTTAGCCACCGGTCCGGCTAAAGCCACCGCTAACTCGGTTTTAGCATCGCCTTCAAATAATGCCTCCACATGCGCCACACCGCCGAAAGGCATAAGCTCAACATCGCTGACGTATAAGCCGAAAGCCCTTGCCGTAACCGCATGGCTCATTTCATGTATAAATATAACGGCTATCAATACGGCTACATGATAAACATAGCCCATAAGAGCCGTTATAATCATCAGTAATATCAGCCATCGATTCAATATTATGTCTATGCCTAAGAAACTGCCTATTTTCAACTGAATAACGGCCCCCCTTTAAATAGATGACTGATTTTTGATATTTATCCACTCCAAGGGGTCTACCGGCTGACCTTTATACCATACCTCAAAATGAAGATGTGTGCCCGTGGCTAAGCCACTGTCTCCGATTTTAGCTATGACATCACCTTTGTGCACCTGCTGGTTTTGTTTTACTAAAATTTCGGCAGCATGAGCATAGAGCGTTTCCACTTCCTCCGAATGTTTTATGCGTACATAACGGCCTTCGGTGCTATTTTCCCCCACTTCGATCACAGTGCCGTCGGCTACTGCCACCACAGGTTGGTCGGCCTGACTATCTATATCTATACCGGTATGCAGCTCCTCCTTCTGAAATATTGGGTTGACCCTCTTGCCGAATTTCGACGTCACCTGTCCATTGACAGGCGCTATCATATCTATGCGCTGTTCACCGTCTATAACCGGCGGTACCGCAGCATCGGTTTGCTGAGCCGGCGTTTCACCGTTTATATCGCTGAAAACCCTCTCGACCTGCTGTTGGAATTCCGGCAATATATCCTGAACGAACTTGAGCTGTCCTACCGTATCCTTTATATCGATGTCAGTAGTAAAAGCGGCGGTCACCCAACCGGTAATCTGCTTCGCAAAAGGGGCATTTATACTTTTAAGCAAAAGTATGGATGCTACTATTACTATGCATATGCCTATGTTAGTAAGCAGCTTACGCCACTTATCGGAATGTTCATCCTTAACCTCATAGGTTGAAACCGGCTTGGCGATATCGTTATGCCAGCGATGCCGATCGGAATTCATATCGGCCAGTATATCCTCTATGCTTCTCGGCGCTGTATTGCTTTGTTCATCCATATATATTCCTCCTCGCTATTCTATTTATATTTACAACAAGGAAGGAATATAACAGCGCTTATATGTCTTCGGAATATATATCATCTCTGCCGGGAGGATTTACTACCAAACGCCAGTCAAGATCCCCCCTGTCTAAGGCTTTTATCAAGGCTTCAGCCGTGGCCATATTGGTGGCCAAAGGTATATTATGCACATCGCATAATCTGAGTAAGGCGTTTACGTCAGGCTCATGCGGTTGCGCCGTAAGCGGATCTCTTAAGAATATAACGAGGTCGATCTTATTATATGCCACTCTGGCGCCTATCTGCTGGTCTCCGCCTAACGGCCCGGATAAAAAGCGATGAACATTAAGCCCTGTAGCCTGTATAACCAATCCGCCGGTAGTACCTGTGGCACAGAGATTGTGATGTTTCAATATATCCTTATATGCTATGCAAAAATTCACCATATCGTCTTTTTTCTTATCATGCGCTATCAAAGCGATGTTCATAAAAGCTCACGATGCCCCTCTCATTAAAACTTTATCTTATGCTGCCTCATACCGACATTTAATATCAACCCGAGAGCTATCATATTAGTAAACAATGAACTGCCACCATAACTCATAAACGGCAGCGGTATGCCCGTTATGGGCATTATACCCATAGTCATACCTATATTTTCGAATATTTGGAAACCCAGCATAGATACTATACCTATAACCATGAGCATCCCAAATCTATCCTTGGAATGTAAAGAAATCCTTATGCTCTTAAATATAATATACGCATATAATGCTATCAGTGAGGCGCATACTATAAATCCCAATTCCTCGCCGACCACCGAGAATATAAAGTCGGTATACTGCTCAGGGACGAAATTAAGCTGGCTTTGACTGCCGCGATACAGACCTCTGCCGGTAATCTGTCCAGAACCTATGGCTATCATAGATTGTATGACATTGAAGCCGTCCCCCATGGGGTCACTGTATGGGTCCAAAAATATTAGTAAACGAGCCTTTTGATAATCCTCCAAAACATATTGCCATGCCAGCGGTATGGCGGCAGCTCCGGCTCCTATTAATGTCAGCATGAACTTATAGTCTATACCACCTATGATGAACATGCCCAAAGCTATAGCAATGAACACTAGAGCCGTTCCGAGATCGGGCTGTTTGAGTATCAATACCAAAGGGATACCTATATATATAAGCACAGTTACAAACTGCTTCAAGGTACTTATACCATCCTCATACGATGATATCACTTTAGCCAGCATTATTATAACGCCTAGTTTAGCAAATTCCGACGGCTGGATACCCAGTCCTCCATAACCCAGCCAGCTTTTCGATCCGTGTACCTCTTTGCCAAAAAGCAATACAGTCACCAGCATCATCAGACAAAAGAGATATATATAAGCAGCCATATCACCTATGGTTTTGTAATCTACACTGATGACTATTATCATAGCTATAAAGCCTACTATGAACCATATGAGCTGCATACGAGCCGTGCTGTAATCCCCACTGTCATGAGCCCCTGTGGCACTGCTTATAGCAAATAGTCCTACGAATACTATAGCCGTAACAGCTAGTATCAGGCTGTAATCTATATATTTAATAAACCTTTTGTTTGCCATAAAATTTTCTCCCGTAATATTAAAAAAGAGCTGACAGAGCAGCTCATTTCTCTTAACAACATCATTAAAGTGGTGCCGAAGGCGGGACTCGAACCCGCATGAAGAAATCCTTCACTACCCCCTCAAAGTAGCGTGTCTGCCAATTCCACCACTTCGGCTTCACACTAAATATTATACGATAGCAGGTGTTGACTGTCAATATGCAAAATTTCGCTATGTTTTAAAATGCCTCTCGCTAAGCAATACTATATATGTAGCTTATAATTATGCTTACAAAATTTCTATATTCTATAGAGGAGGTTAGATTATGGTATCGAATAATGATATAAGCACTTCCGACGCCATTGCTGTGGAACCCGTGCCTATAACACCGGGTGAGCGCGTAATCATACGTTATAAGGGCTTTTTGGCCGATGAGCAAGCACAGGATATCTATGCCCATATAGGATACGGTCCTAACGACAATTGGCAGGACGTTCAGGACGTAAAATTACAAAACTCGTTTAATGGTTGGCAAGGAACAGTAGATATAAAGCACGGTGGCCGATTCAACATATGCTTTAAGGATAATAACTCCCGCTGGGACAACAACTACGGTCATAATTGGAGCTATGAGATTCACAACGGCAGCCGACGATAAACTATCGGACAGAGGGCGGAAATAAGCCACCCTCTGTTTATCCTCAAATTTCTATATATTTTGTAATTCGGCTGCTGAAACGAGCTGTATAACCCGCGTAGGCGGCGGCAGATGCTCTTTATCTATGCTCAATGTATCGCTAGTGTATCTATTGCCGTTGAGCAATGATAGAAATTCTTCTGCATCCACTATAGGCAGTTCAAATTTTACATTTTGAGGTATATCAGGCTTAAAATGCATAGGTATAGCTATTTTAGGCGCTATGGCTTTTACGATATCCGCAGCATCCTCAGGCCCTATAGTAAAGAATCCTCCCACCGGTATAAGTAATACATCCACATCGCCCAAGGAATTGATCTGCTCTTTTGTCAATTTATGCCCTAGATCACCCATATGGCATACATTAATGCCGTCTGCTTCTATCACAAAGATTATATTTCTACCCCTCTTTTTGCCATTCTCATCATCGTGAAACGTCTGCAATCCCCGTATATTTATGCCTTTTACCTGTATAGGATCCGCAGTATTCACCACAACAAAATCCCCGCTTACGCCCTCGAAATAGTTATGGTCATAATGGCTATGGCTGGATGTAACTATATCCGCCTTTACCCCGGGCATTTTGATACCCATAGGGCTGTATGGATCGGTAACAATTTTTATACCATCAGATGATTCTATCTGAAAACAAGAGTGCCCTAAATATCGTATTTTCATAATAGCGTTTATACCTCCTTAATCGAACAGCACGCTTACCGGCAAATGCTCATATATACGCTCTATCGCCTCGGAAAACAAAGGTGCCACGGATAAAACCTTTATCTTATCCAATTGCTTTTCGGGCAACAAAGGAATAGTATTGGTGATAACCAACTCTTTTATGACAGAATTCTGCAATCGCTCTATGGCAGGCCCTGACAGCACACCATGTGTGGCGCACGCATAAACCTCCTTAGCACCATTGTTGATCAAAGCCGCCGCACCTTCGACCAGCGTGCCGGCAGTATCGACGAGGTCATCGATCAATATAGTCCGTTTGCCCTTGACATCGCCTATTATATTCATTACTTCAGCCACGTTGGCCTTAGGCCGGCGTTTATCTATGATAGCCAAAGGGGCATCCAGCTTATGCGCAAACCCTCTGGCACGCGTCACGCTGCCAAGATCGGGCGACACTACCACCAGATCATCTCCGACAAAATCACGTTCCAAGAAATATTGAGCCAAAATAGGCACGCCCAGCAGATGATCCACCGGTATGTCAAAGAAACCTTGTATCTGAGCCGCATGCAAGTCCATTGTCAGCACACGATCAGCCCCAGCTTTACTCAACAGATCAGCTACAAGTTTGGCTGTAATGGGATCCCTGGCCTTAGCCTTTCTATCCTGCCTGGCATACCCATAATACGGCACTACCGCGGTTATCATACCGGCCGAAGCCCTCTTGCAGGCATCGATCATTATGAGCAACTCCATCAAATTGTTATTTACCGGTGCGCATGTGGGCTGAATTATAAATACATCGAATCCTCTTACCGTTTCAAAAAAATTAACCGATATCTCTCCATCGCTGAATGTAGTGACCAGACAATCGCCCATGGGCACACCTATATGATCCGCTATTTCTTTGGCCAATACAGGATTGGCATTGCCTGTGAAAATCTTAATATTTGTCGATCTGGACATCATTCTTCTTCCGTTCCCTTCTTAAATTTTTTTGCCACCCAACCTTCTTTAACCACTTGTCTTGCCCGTGCTATAGCCAATGCTCCGGCCGGTACTTTATCGGTGATAGTGGATCCTGCCGCTATATATGCATTTTCTTCCACCTCCACAGGGGATACCAGATTAGCGTTACAGCCTATGAATGCATTATCCTTTACAATTGTCCTGTATTTGCGCACACCATCATAATTTACCACTACAGACCCGCACCCAAAATTCACTTTCTTACCCACATCCGCATCACCGACATAACATAAATGCGGAACTTTGGTACCATCGCCTATAGTAGAATTTTTTATCTCCACAAAATCACCTATGCGCGTCCCCCTACCTATGCGCGTCCCCGGACGCAAATATGCGAACGGGCCTACCGTGGTATCATCGCCTACTTCGCTATCTATTATAACAGAGGATTGAATGGTAACTCTATCGCCTATTATGGCATTAGATAAGCGGCTATTAGGATATAAAATACATTGCCGTCCTATTATGGTGCCCTGTTCCAATACATTGCCGGGATAAATAATCGTATCTTGCCCTATCCTGACATCGGTATCGATGTATACCGATGATGGATCTATTATGGTTACCCCCTCCGTCATCCAACGCACGGCTATTTCACTCCTCAAAAGCCTTTCAACCCGTGCTAACTGTACCCTATCGTTAATACCTATAACTTCTTCAGGCTGCTCTACTGTTACGGCACCAACCTTTAAACCCTGTTTAGCCATCGCCGCTAAAACATCGGTAAGGTAATATTCATGTTGAGCATTGTTATTATCTATCATATCCAATGCGCCATTTAAGACATCGGCATCAAAACAATATATGGCGGAATTTATCTCTTTTATGGCTTTTTGAGATTCGTCAGCATCCTTATCCTCCACTATAGCAGCCACATTGCCTTGACTATCTCGTATTATCCGGCCGTAACCCTTCGGATCATCCATTACTGCCGTCAGTACCACGGCCGCATATCCGCCTTCTCGTGCTGTATCGTACAAGCATCTCAATGTGCTGTTTTTTATCAAAGGCACATCGCCCGGCAATACCAAAGCGTATTTGCGGTCGCCATTTAGATAATGCCGTGCCATCATAACGGCGTGTCCGGTTCCTAACCGCTCGGCTTGATATACATAGTCCAAACCGTCCCCCAAGACATCTTTTATGCTTTCGCCGCCCGGACCGGTTACAACAACGCATTTTTCTACGCCAGCATCTTTTACCGCTGAAACAATATAGCTTATAATAGGTTTACCGCATAAAGAATGAAGTACCTTAGGTATGGCAGAACGCATCCTCACGCCCTGGCCTGCCGCCAATATCAGTGCCATGCAGTCATCCAAATCTAATCGCTCCTTTCGATTATTAAAAAACCTTTATTATTATACATTTAATACGACTTAGGAGCAAGTTTACAGAGAATTCAAGCAATTCACATAAAAAGAGAGCCTACTATTATAGACCCTCTAATAGTTCAGAACCTTTATGCCTCCATAGCCTGCTTATATTTCTCTATTATAGCCGCTTGAATGACTTCGCGCGCCTGTGAGTTTATTGGATGAGCGATATCCCTGAATTCCCCGTCCGATAGCTTACGGCTCGGCATAGCGATAAATAGACCATTCTGCCCCTCGATGACCTTTATATCGTGGACTACGAATTCATCGTCAAAGGTTACCGACGCCACAGCCTTCATCTTGCTATCGCTATCGATCTTCCGCAGACGTATATCTGTTATCTTCACATCAATTCACTCCTCTACATGATGCTTATACTTCTTTTTATAATATTCGCCATATCTTTATATTTTCCTGCATGATTTTAAAATTTTCATAAATTTGAGTGAATATCTATTTTGCCAGTGAATTCATCAATGCCATATAACGTAAATAATGCTATATATTTATCTACCAATTTATCAAGAGGTGTAGATGTAGCTACCAACACTCCATTATTTACCACTTCAGCCCCAAATTCTTTCATCAAATCTAATATGCCCTTGGCAGTGCCCCCAGCCTTCATAAAGTCATCTATGAATACCACTCGGGAACCCGAGGATAAGGAGCGCCTTGAAAGTGACATAGTTTGTATACGCCTTGAAGATCCCGATACATAATTTATACTTATAGCTGATCCTTCGGTGACGCGATTCTCTCTCCTTACAATAAGCAAGGGCTTAGCCAATTGGCGTGCGACTGCCATAGCGAGAGGTATACCCTTGGTCTCCACCGTCACTACATAATCTAAATCCTCTTTCACAAAATAGCTCGCCAATATAAGCCCTATAGTATCGGCTAAATCCGGCCTGTATATGATATCGTTCATATAAATGTATCCGCCGGGTATTATGCGGTCAGGTTGAGACATCATTTCGGCTAACCCATTTGCAAAAACGAGTTTATTCTCATGCGGCATATCGGGAGCGTATCGAATGCCGCCGCCCGCTCCCAATACCGCATATATATCACCCATACCCGACTTTGCCATAGCATCTTTTATAATGGCTATATCCTCGCTTATAGTGGATTTAGCGGTTTTAAACATATCTACGAAAAAATCCAAACCGTATACGCGATTGGGATGCTCTATCAATATCTTTGTTATAATACTGATGCGCTCGTTCCTTTTAAATTCTTGCAAAATAAAATACCTCCAGAATCATTTTCCGAACATTATCTATATATTTTATATTTTAATTCATATTCGGTATTTTTTCCAGAGGTATTTTATTTCCATTTTTACGATTTTGCGTTGCAGATAGCAACTCAATTCTTATAAACGCATCTTGCCAGGCATTCTCTGTTACGCACGCTGTGAATGCAGTTATGCGGGCTGTCAAAAAGCGGGAACTCTATTTTCAATTCATCCTTGAAATAGATCACAGCCTGTTCTATCGCCCGCCTTACCGCGCGTTTGCAGCAGCGAGCACCCCCGTCGTCGGCTATGGCATCCAACGCACGAGCGGTAATCCTGTTAGCATGAGACCGCTTCAGCGGCGTAAGCGGCGTGGCTTTGAATATAACGCTGACAGCCACGCCCAAACCGACAGCGGCTCCGCAAGCGCCATAGTAACCGCAAGCTCCGCCCGGCACGCCGCTGCCTCGCTCCAACGCCTGCTCTATATCGTTATCGCTTACCTTACCGGTCAAATTCCTGTAAGCTGCCACCAGTACAGCAGGTACCAGAGCGTGATGTTCCGGACCATGCATCGGTATGCGAATATCGGCCATGATGGTTTCAGCTAATTCCATCGGATTTGCAGTAGTGCTGGAAATGCAATATTCTTTTATAATGGTCAGGCTGTCCTTGGCATGGCACTCATCGCATACGTAATGCCCATCCGGGCAGAAAATATACGCTTGCTGCTCTTTGCCGCAATAGCTGCACGCCATAACGATAGGCTGCGATGAATAGATCAATGGATGCCCGCATACCATGCAATCGGTGGTCTTTATCTGCTCATCCTGGCAGCAACAGCTCGCACTGCCGCAGGCATCGTTTTGTATATCCATAGCCATCTCATCATACCTCGTTTAAATATCTCTCGGCGTTTATGGCTGCTATAGCGCCATCGCCCACAGCAGTAGCCACCTGCCGTACGGCTTTTTGCCTCACATCTCCGGCCGCAAATACACCGCTTACATCCGTTTTCATATCCTCGCCGGCTAGCATATAACCGTACTTATCCATGGCGATCTGTCCTTTGAACATATCGGTGTGAGGCGCGGTACCGATGTACACAAAAACGCCGTCTATCGGTATTGAAGTTATTTCGCCGTTGCTGAGGTTTTTCAACTTAAGGCCGTTTACCATGCCATCGCCCAGTACTTCTATAGCATGTGAATGCCATATGACATCTATATTGGGCGTGCTAAAGACCTTTTCTTGCGCTATCTTTGTACCCTGAAAATCATCGAATTCATGTATTATAGTCACGCGCTCGGCTATACGGGACAGGTATAGAGCCTCCTGCAGCGCCGAATTACCTCCTCCTATCACCGCCACATGCCGGCCTTCGTACATAGCCCCGTCACATATGGCACAATAGTGTATACCCTTTCCGCGGAATACATCCTCACCTGTCGCCGGCAACTTGCGCGGCTCAGCGCCCGTGGCTATTACAACGGCCTTAGGACGATAAAGCGTATCCTCTGTGCGAACATAACGGCGCGATGGATCCAGATTTACATCCAGCACCTCCTTAAGGTCCTCCAATCTCGCTCCGAAACTGCGCGCCTGATCAGCCATATGGCCTGTGAGAGTTTTGCCTTCTATAGGGCCGTCGGTACCCGGGTAATTCTCTATAATGAAGGTTTTGGCCGCCTGGCCGCCTATAAGGTCCTGCTCCACCAATACGGTATCCAAGCCTGATCGGGCTGCATATAAAGCGGCCGATAACCCGGCAGGGCCGCCTCCAAGTATAAGCACATCGCAGTCGATTTCTTTAGGCGGTTTATCCAGCAACGATACGCCGGTCACATTTTCTATGGCCTTGCGCAACATCGGTTTACTTATATAGCCATTCAACCTGTCATTAACTTCTTGACCATTTTTGTAAAATAATAGCGTGGGGCTGCTTTTAACATTTAAGCTCAGTGCAAGTTGTTTATTGTCCTGTCTGTGTATCTCCACAAAATCCATATACTCGCCGTAAACTTCGGCCAAACGGTGGAATATGGGTTTTAATGCCGCACAAGGCGGGCAATCATTCGAGTAGAAATCCACTAAAACCGGTTTTTGGGCCTTTAAAACCACGTCATCAAATTGATCCGCGTTTATTTCTCTAACCATATTAAGCCTCCTGTCATATATCGTAATATTTTAATGCCGATTCCCATATATCGGCTATGGGTTCACAATCGGGCGCCAGTACCTCCCCAGACCTCTGGTGAGCCATGACACCGCATCCCCCTCCGCATACCATACCTACAGGACAGGATGCACATTGTTCTATGTGAAGGATATCACGACGGCGCCATGGTTCCAATCTATCTTCAAATATCTTCGACTCAGGGAAGTATGTTCCCAATTTATATTCCTCTCTACCGCTAGCTGCGGTACAGCCATATATATCTCCATATAAATCGTATACCCATTCTTTCTTGCCGGCAGGGCACGTATCAAATGTAGGCGCGTACATGCTGCCGGTTTCGATAGCTTGCTTCAAGCCCTTGAATTCGGGTTGATGAAACTTCTTCAATATAGGATATTGATGGGATAGCTCGGTGTAATCCGCCCATAACTGCGCCCTGTCCATAAGGCTGTCGTTATTTCCGAAACAATTAAACGGATCGTAGTTGCGTCCGATTTGCACCTTAAAACGCTCCGGCGGCAAATCCAACCAGCCCCTATGCTCCAATATATCCGCTAAACGAGGCAAATCGTTTATATTATCTTTATCAGTAACCACGCGCAGGTTTATGGGCATGCCTTTATCTATAGCCGCCGCTATGCCTTCCATAATGGTATCGAAGCTGTCCTGCCCGCCCTTAAGACGCCTTCGGCGGTTGTGGACTTCAGGCGGCCCGTCCAAGGTTACTTGGATTTCCCTTATATGTGCTCGAGATAATATATCCAAATAATCCGCCAGATAATAACCATTTGTCACTACGGCTATCTCATAAGCATTATCGGCTGCCTTGTCTATTGTATAAGCAATAATATCCTTCTGCCCCGGACGGTTGAGTAACGGCTCACCGCCAAACAGGGTTATATACGGTCTAACCGCTTCATCGCCCAGCCTATACTCCATATCATCAAAGAAGGCGTCTACAGCCTCGCGGCTTATGATACCGCTCCTGCCAGCCACGCCGCTTTCATAACAATATATACACGAGAAGTTACAGTCATAGGTCGGTATCAATAATACCTGGGTTTGAGAAGTCGCCATTATATCCTGAAATTCGCTGTATGCCGCATCCAAGGCCGCCTTCTCTTGTTGCTCGTCATCATATATATAACCGCGCGATACAGCATAATCCATAAGATCCATATCGGCTATGCCATCCCTGAGCGCTTGTATCTCATCTTTATCAGCGATATCAAAGCTGCCTGCCAATGGATTTATTAAAGCATATTTATCTCCATGCGGTATCACAACATTGTATTTGCTCCAGTACATATCATCCTCCTAAAAAACTTAAAAAGGTGGCGGCCGCAGCGATGATGTTGAAGCCGCTCCGGCCGCAATAACGTAAATTAGTCGTGGCAACCTGCCATGAGCTTGGAAGACTTGGAGCAGCACTGAGCTACTGCCTTGGTCTGTGTGCAGCAAGCGTTCGATTGCTTTGTTATGGCCTTCATGATATCACCTCCTTTACAGCTTTCAAGGTAATACTTGCCATCTTGTATCCATTTTTGATGTACTCCCGACGTTTGAGCATATCTATTTCAGCAAAACCTGCTGCTTTTACAGCATCTATATAGTCCTCTTCGCTTATGGCCCCACCGAAACAGTCCGCCCATGCCGCCGGATCATCCTTTATCTCTTGAGGCAGCGTCTCCAACGCCACCACATCCGATACTACCATAACGCCCTGCGGCTTTAATACGCGAAATATTTCCGCATAAGCGCGCTTTTTATCCAGTGCATGATTTATAGCACAATCGCTTATAACCGCATCGAAAACGCTATCCGGCAAAGGCAACGCTTCCACATCGCCTTGATAAAACTCAACGTTACTCACGCCTTGTTGCTCCGCTGCTGTGGCAGCCGCTTTTATCATATCCGGCGAGAGATCCACCCCTACGGCCTTGCCCTGTTCACCGACCAGAGCAGCCGCTTTAAGCACATCGCTGCCACGGCCACAGCCTATATCGAGCAGCCATTGCCCAGCCTTTAAGTCGACCAGGTATACATTTTGACCGCCGCAGCTTAGATTGTCGTCGCAACATGCCTCATCAGCATAGCGTTGTTTAACAGCTTCTTTTATGTCCATATTAATACCATCCTTGCAATGAAATATACCCCCCTATGGTAAAGGGATTAGATTGATATAAGTATATCACCCATTGTGATAAATGTAAAGTATGAAGAAAAGAATTTTATTGCTTAATCGATCGGGTATATAATAAAATATTGTTAAATCTTTTTTTGAGGTGAACCTTATGGATAATCAATTGGAAATATTTTTAGCTGTTGCCCGTCATCACAGTTTTTCCAACGCAGCAAAATCGCTGCATATGACACAACCGGCCGTCAGCATGAATATACAAGCGCTGGAAAGCCTTTATGGCACAAAGCTGTTCGAAAGAAACAATAAAGAAGTAACATTAACCGAAAGCGGACGTGTTTTACGCCACTATGCCGAACAAATCGCAACGCTTTATGGCCAATCCCAGCAGGCTTTAATGAAGATGAAAGAAACCATTACAGGACCGTTATCAATAGGGACCAGTTTAACTATAGGGGAATACGTGATACCCAAAGCTCTGGTATTATTCAAGCGTATGTATCCTAATATCAATATAGCCCTTTCGGTAGCCAATACCTATGATATATCACAGCGAATGCTGAATAAAACTATAGATGTGGGATTGATAGAAGGACCGGTAGACAACCCTGATCTACAGCTTAAGCCGTTTATGGAAGACCAACTTGTGGCTATAATATCACCAAACAATAAGCAGATTTCCGACGATATCATATCGCTTGAGCAGCTCAAAAGTATGCCGCTTATACTGCGCGAGCCAGGTTCAGGCACCCGACGTATCATGGAAATACAATTGAAAGCAGCCGGTTTAGAGCTGCAGCAGTTCAATATAGCCATGGAATTGGGCAGCACTCAGACCATAAAAGAAATTGTAGAGGCTGGTTTAGGCTGTTCCATAATATCGCAATGTACAGTTATAAAAGAGATTGAAGCCGGAATTTTAAAAGCTGCTACTATAAAAGGTTTAGACATGAGACGATATTTTTACACTCTATTACCTGTTCATGTAGCTTTAACTCCAGCATCCGCAGTATTCGTTGAATTTGTACATAACATTAAATGGAAACAATTGTTGATCGATATGCCCTTAAAACAGTAACATCGTTAGGATACCGCCAAAGACACTTAACGCTACAGAGCCGATTATTCCCATACCCAGCGCTCGTCCCCCCATTTTGCCAAAAGCATTAAAATCGACATTGAGGCCCAAACCAGCCATAGCCATAGTCATTATAAACACACTGGCCTGAGTAAAAAAATCAATGACCGATGGAGAAAGTATACCAATCGTATTGATAATACTAAAAGCTATAAAACCCAATACAAACCACGGTATAGGCAGATCCCTGAAGCCTATATTCTTCCTGTCGTCTTTGTCCATAAATATTATGCCCAATATAAAAGCCACAGGAACCAGAAACGCTACTCGCGTGAGCTTTATAATCAATGCTATATCCATACTCTGTTGCCCGCCCGTTGAGGAAGCTGCTATAACATGTCCTAATTCATGCAGCGTAGAACCAGATAATATACCGTATGTATATGCAGGTATAGTGAAGACAGAATTCAAAAACGTATAGGCAAAAGTAAAAACCGTACCAAGTATGGCTATGATAGCTATGGATACCGCTGTGCGCTGCTCATCAGCTTTAACCATGGGGGCTACGCCGGCTATAGCCGCAGCTCCGCATATAGCAGTACCTGATGCTACCAGTACAGCCAATATCGTATCTACGCCGAAACGCTTTCCCAACCGCGGTATCAGCAGCATAGCAAAGCTTATTACTAATACGGCCATTAATACCACCTTGGGGCCGGCAGCCAATATATCGGATATATCAAGGCGTATCCCCATTAATATTATTCCTAACCGCAATAATTTTTTTGCCGAAAAATCTATACCGACTTGGGCTTGTTGTTTCACACCGATCATAGCCCTCCATATCATTCCCAATACTATTGCGGTAACCATAGTGCCCATCACCGAAAGTATAGGTAAACCTACCAACAGCTTAGATGCAAGTGCGATGAGCAATGTCATAATCAAACCCATTAACATAAAAATAAATCCTCCGTTTATGCAGTAATTATTAAACAATATACTGCATCGCAGCAGGATTGTAAAATAAAGATAACTTATGGCATCGATAAGCAAAACTTATACAAGCCTTTTGCCGCCTCTAAAGCGCATCTTCCAGAATCGATCGAATTGGCTTATCATAAGCCCTTTTTTAGGAAACATGTGTACGAATTCGTTCTTACTTATCATAATGCCGGTGTGATTTATTATATGCCGGCGTAATGTAAAGTACACCAGGTCCAAGGGTTGCAATTGTTCCATACCCACATCTTCACCGTCCAATGCCTTTATACCGCGTATATACCGTTCGGGATCGTCGCGAAACCACCGCTCTCCTATAGCACTGCCGTCGCTGTCCGGTATATATATGCCAAATTCTTTGTAAAACAACACTACGAACCCAAGGCAATCCAATCCATCCATGGAACGCCCGTTATGGACAAAAGGCACGCTCTTATATTTGTCTATAACCTGAAGTAAACTCTCCCGCGACACGCTTTGGTTCATCAGAAATACCTCAATTCAATATATTTTTAATCTTTAATAATATCTTATTCGCCAAATACCAATCTGTGAAATATTCAACAGCAGCATCTATTTTATTATCCGGCAATGTGGTATAATAAGCACGTGATACATATAATGTTCGTAGACCGAAAAACACGGTATCGACTATATCAAATGGGTAATAATATAATATAAAATCATCATGAAGGGACGTGCTAAAGGTTTTTTAACCTTTGTATTATGAATAATATAAATATTGAAGAGCTAAAGGGTAAACACATTCATTTCATCGGCATAGGCGGCATAAGCATGAGCGGCCTGGCCCAAATACTCCTCCGGCAGGGTTGCATAGTTACGGGTTCTGACATAAAGGCTTCGACTTTAACCCAAAAACTCTCTGATTCCGGCGCTATTGTATATATAGGACATAAAGCAGATAATGTAAATGGCGCTGATCTGGTAGTTTACACAGCGGCTATACATAATGATAATCCAGAACTCAATGAGGCCGATAGGCTTGGCATTCCGACAGTGGATAGGGCCACATTTTTAGGACAAATTATGAAAAATTATGGCAAAGGTATAGCTGTTGCCGGCACACACGGTAAAACCACTACCACCTCCATAATATCCATTATATTGCAGAATGCCGGTCTGGATCCCACTGTACTTGTAGGCGGCGAACTGGACGCTATAGGCGGTAATGTGTGCGTAGGGCAAAGTCAGTATTTTGTAACCGAGGCATGCGAATATGTAGAAAGTTTCTTAAAATTTTATCCGTATATAGCGGTAATCTTAAACATAGAGAGGGATCACCTCGACTATTTTAAGGATTTGGATGAGATATATAATGCATTCTTATCATTCGCCAAATTAACGCCCGATGATGGCTATGTGGTAGGGTGCATAGATGATTCGCTTGTAGAGCGACTATTAAACGATATGCCCGGCAAGGCAATATCCTATGGCATAGATAAACCGGCACACTGGACCGCCGCTGACATAGCTTTTGATAAAAAAGGCTTTCCGTCGTTTAATATATACTGCGGCGGGCTGAATATGGGACGTTTTTCGCTCAGCATACCCGGACGGCATAACATATATAACGCTTTGGCATCCGTGGCGGTAGCCGATTTATGCGGTATAGATATTGAAATGATAAAAGAATCTTTACGCCTTTACAAGGGTGCGCACAGGCGTTTTGAAGTCAAAGGACAGTTAAAGGAAGGCGTGACTGTCATAGATGATTATGCGCATCATCCTACAGAAATAAAGGCTACCATACAAGCGGCGTTGCATTACCCGCATAACCATATATGGTGCGTATTTCAACCTCATACCTACACGCGTACCAGGCTTTTACTGGACGAATTCGCGTCGGCATTCTACGGAATAGACCATCTTATCATCACAGACATATACGCTGCGAGGGAGGCTGATGATGGCTCCATAAATTCAAAAGATCTGGCCCTGAGGATAAATCAAGCAGGTCAAAATGCGATTTATATGCAGGATTTCAGCTCTATCGAGCGTTATATCTTTGACAACTGCCAAGCGGGAGATATAATAATAACCATGGGTGCCGGTGATGTATATAAAATAGGCGATGACCTTTTGGAACATTCGATGATAATTGACAAAATCATATAGTTATAATTTCATCCTGAAAAGCCTATCCCTGTATCGTTTGGCACGCACCGCTTCTTCGTCGCTCACATTGTGATGGCTGTAGCGGGCTTTATCATATAGTTCGGTCAGTTCTTTAAACTCGGGATCTGCGCCAGGCTGTAGACCGCTTATCGATGAATGAATATCATCGGGCGTTTGCTGCGGTTTTATTTCATAGCCTTTATCGGCAAAGCGTTTTATAGTCTGGGCATACAAAAAACGTATGCGCTGTTGAGGCGTTTCAAAATGCCTCAGCGCGCGCCTCATACGCCGTCTTATATCTTGCCCTAACGATGAACTTCGATCCACTATATCGTCCAACGATAATATGAAGCTCCTTTCTTCATCCCCAGCCGTATATCTTTCCATCATCGACGAAATCCATCTCGCCAGCGCTTTGATCAATTGATAAACCAAAAAAGCTGTTATAGCTATAGCCACAACGTAAAATAATACTTCCATAATGGTCCTTATGATATTCGCGATAGGAGAAGCCGTATTGTCGGCAAATTGGCTGAAATCCATAGGAGGCGCGGCTCCCTGTTGTTCCGAAGGTCCGAATAAACCGTTCAGCCATGTTATAAGCCACTGTATCACTACAAGCAGCACATGCCTTAAGCCATCGCCTATATATGTTACCAGCAATGATAAAAATTGCACTATAGCTTTGATCTCGAATATGAACACTATAAGCCCTATTATTATCAGCGAAAATATGAAATTCCTAAACCTCACATCCCTATGCGTGGCATATGCCTCGGCATTCATCATATCCAGCATGCGAACCAGTTGCAATTGATTCAGTATTATAATGGACATGGCTATAAAAATCACCGCGCACCATATTATATAACCGCTAAACCATCTCAAATATCCAAGATACACAGATAAAGCAAAGGCCGCCATAAGCGCGCCTACGCCAAACATAAACTTGCTCTGGCTATACGAAACCCTCATATCATGCGTGGCAAAAGCCAGACCGCGCATATAACATATTATAAGATACAGAGCGTACACCGCGGCAAAAAACGGGTCAACATATATGCCCAGCAATAACACCGCTATGGCAACCGGTATTGCGCCTATCATATAGGCCGATATCTTGTATATGGCTTTGTGCTTTGCTATAAGGTAATCGGTTATAAACAAGCCCATCATCAAGAATAAAATTTCAAGGGGAAGGAAATCAAAAAATCGCGTATCGCCAAATAAAACATAATACAGGCAAAACATCCATGGCATATATATCAGAAATTCCGCGATTGCTTCTAACGTTTTGAAACCATTGCGTTTTAAAAACGCTGTCATTTGATCGCCCCTTCCTCGGTTATAGTATATACATCCACATCGTTCAACTCATAGCGTTCCCAATCGACATCCTCCATAAAACCCATACGCACCGATATACGGCTTTTATCGATATCAACTATGGCTGCCGCCAGATCGTCGTCGATATACGACGTCAATATAAGGATATCCGCGTTATATGGTATCTGCTCTATTTCACCGCTCAAAAAAACAGAAAAATCATCCTCATATTCAAAAGTCAACCTGGCCAAGTCTTCCAATATACCTGTCATGTGTTCATTGCTGCATCCAAGAGGCGTTTCCATGTGAATGGCATCATCATAGCCCTTGAGCAGTCCATTGCTGATAACCGCCACAGGTATACCGTTATCCACAGCTTCCTGAGCCAGCGAAGCGCACAGCCTTATGCTTTGCTCAAGCACATTATAATTTACCCAAGATGATTTATAGGTTACATTCAACATTATAATCATACTTGAAGAAGCGGTAAAATCGTGTTTTATGACTTGAAGCCTTTGCTGGCGGGCGGTAGCCAGCCAATTGATCTTATTCAAGCTATCTGTCGGCATATAATCCCTGAATCCTGCTATCTGAAACGGATCCTCTATTATCCAGCGCTTAACTATCATATCGCCATTTATGAGCCTCGCCGGTATAAGCACGTCGTCCACATCTATAAAACGCGGATAGACTGAAAAATGCATATTCATCGGTACTCTTTCATAACAGCGCCGCCCGCTCAATATATCCCCCGATATCATATCCACATCGTCTATGACGTAATAGCCCCGCTTAACGCAATTCAACACATGCCTGCACGTCACTTGCTGATAGCCAAGCAATGAAAACAGCCTTTGGTAATACTGTTTGTCGCTTATATCCACAAAAGCGGTATTTTCAAATTTTAACGTCAGCGGCATCTGCAATCTTACCTTTAGCCACAATATGGGCAGGGGTTTATCGTTTACAAGCTGCTCTATGAGCCTCACGCTCTCACCCTCGAAGGCAGCCTCGCGCTCAAATCGGCACATATAAGCGACACGTTTCAACGCAAAATATGAAAACAATCGATCTCCGGCATAGACCACGACAGCCAGCGCTATGATAAGCCAAACAAACTCCATATAACTCACGTTCCTTATGCTTCCTGAAGGTCCTCTGTAGGCGCCGGTACTCCCTCGAGTATTCCTTGTATTATCTCTTCGGCCGCCGTTCCTCTTACTCTGGCATTGCCCTTTAGAATAATACGGTGGCTCAACACCGGAACAGCGATATCCTGCACATCGTCGGGCAATACGTAATCCCTGCCTTTTAATATCGCCCATACCTGAGCCGATTTCATTATGGCCAGACACCCTCTCGGGCTGACGCCTAATGCCACTCCCTGGTGTTGGCGCGTAGCCTCGGCTATTTTCAGTATATATTCCTTTATAACATCGTTCACAAATACCGCGCTAAAGCTCGCCTGCGCATCGGCTATATGCGAAGCATTGCCCACAGCTTCCATATAATCCAGCGGATTATCGCCATTAAAACGGCTCAATATCTCCTTACCCTCTTCCAACGTCGGGTAACCTAGCTTTATCTTCATCAAAAATCGATCCAATTGCGCTTCCGGCAATGGAAATGTGCCCTGTATTTCAACCGGATTCTGCGTCGCTATAACGAAGAACGGCTGCTTCAAAAGATGGGTTTCCCCATCTATAGTAACCTGTTTTTCCTCCATACACTCCAGCAAACTGGACTGGGTCCTCGGCGTGGCTCTGTTTATCTCATCGGCCAGCAATATCTGAGAAAATATCGGACCCGGCCGGAACACGAATTCGCCAAGTTTTTGATTGTAAAAGTTTATGCCTGTAAGATCAGAAGGCAGTAAATCCGGTGTAAATTGTATACGCTTAAACTCTGCGTCGATAGAACGGGCAAGGCTCTTGGCCAACATCGTCTTGCCCATACCGGGTACATCCTCCAGCAAAACGTGGCCGCCTGCTATCAATGCCGTCAGTACCAAATCCATCACATCGCCCTTGCCCACTATAACCCGGGAAATATTGGCTTTTATCCTATCCGCCAATGACTTTATTTCATCTAGTCGCATAAAAAGGACCTCCAACATCTCTTTTCTCTTATCTATTTTAGCACATTTGTGCGGATATGTGGTAGAATTATAAAAAATAAAGGTTCAACGCCGAATTTTGTGAAGTCTAACTAATTCCATAAAACATCTTGGCAGACAGGCGGCAAAAAAAGATGAAAAAAACCGATTCACCGTCTATTATTAATATAGAATTCAAAAAAAGAGGATGGTATAATAAAAGTATGTTCAGCACTTAAAGTAAATATTGCAGATATTTATGGAATTGGTATATGGTGCAATGAGAAGGAAGGAAACAGTGAAGTGGCAGACAATAAAAAAGAACAGGAACGTGCAGAGCTACACCGCACGATATGGAATATGGCAAATGACCTAAGGGGCAGCGTAGACGGGTGGGACTTTAAGCAATATGTTTTAGGCATGCTGTTTTACCGCTACATATCTGAAAACATCACTGCCTATGTCAACGTCGGGGAATGGGAAGCCGGTAACACTGAATTTTGAGAATTTAAACGAAACACTGGAGAAGGTTTTTAGTAATATAGAGGCATCCGCGCGGGGAACAGAAAGCGAAGATGATCTCAAAGGTTTGTTTGATGATATTGACGTTAACAGCAACAAGTTGGGCAGCACTGTGGCAAAACGTAATGAGAAGCTGGTTAAACTATTAAATTCTATTGCTGAAATGAAACTTGGGGATTATAAGGATAATACTATAGATGCTTTCGGAGATGCTTACGAATACTTGATGGGCATGTACGCTTCCAATGCAGGAAAAAGCGGTGGTGAATATTATACACCACAAGAGGTATCTGAACTGCTTACACGGCTTACCGTGGTAGGAAAAACCGAGGTCAATAAGGTGTATGACCCTGCCTGCGGTTCAGGTTCTTTATTACTAAAGTTTGCCAAAATCCTGGGAAAAGAAAATGTACGGCAGGGTTTCTTCGGTCAAGAAATCAACATCACCACCTATAACCTCTGCCGCATAAATATGTTCCTGCATGACATCGACTATGATCAGTTCGATATCGCCTTGGGCGACACGCTTACCGATCCGCAACACTGGGACGATGAGCCCTTTGAAGCTATCGTTTCCAATCCTCCATATTCAATAAAATGGAAAGGTGACAGTGATCCGATTTTAATTAACGATCCCCGTTTTTCTCCGACAGGCGTGTTGGCACCTAAATCCAAAGCAGACCTTGCTTTTGTCATGCACAGTCTCTCATGGCTTGCAACAAACGGGGTAGCGGCCATCGTTTGTTTCCCGGGCGTAATGTACCGTGGCGGCGCAGAAAAGAAAATCCGTCAGTACCTTGTTGACAATAACTATATCGACTGCATCATCCAATTGCCAGATAATCTGTTCTTTGGCACCAGCATCGCCACCTGCATCATGGTGCTGAAAAAGTCTAAATCAGAAAACAGCACCTTGTTTATTGATGCGTCAAAAGAATTTGTCAAGGTAACCAACAACAATAAGTTGACAGATGAAAATATTGATACGATTCTTAACGCATTCAAAGATCGGAAAGATATTGAGTATTTTGCTAAGCTTGTTCCAAATAGCAAGATTGCGGAACAGGATTACAACCTTTCCGTTTCCACGATAAATTACCGCAGGGGGCTCGCTACTTTAGCGGCGAGAGGAATGCGGTATTCCTCCTTTGTGTTAAATATTTGATATTCATATCCGTCGTTTCTCTGTAACAACTTTAAATACTTCGGGTGTACGTCAAAGCCGTTTAGTCTGAAACTCGGTCGATGGCGTACTGCAATACGGCCGACATGAACA